>DATKIB010000065.1:0-56995 GCA_035509915.1 Acidimicrobiales bacterium
GCCACCCCACTACACCGCATTCCGTCGTGCCGTAGATGTCGATGGGATCGACACCGAAGAGATCTCTGAGCATCGCGCGGTGATCGATGGTCAACGTGTCACCGTGAGTGATGATCACCGCCGGCTTGTAGCGGTATGCCAACTTCTCGCCCATCTCGATGAGCACTTGTGAATGGCCGACGATCGCCTTCGGTCTCGCCCTCCCAATTATGCGGAGCACCTCACTAATCGGCGCGTCGGCGGGCACTGGGACGAGCAAGCGGTCGCGAACGAGGCCGGCGAAGCCATGGCCCTCAACGGCTCGGCGCACTTCTACCGAGGCACTACGGTCCCACGGAAACAGTCCCTGGTGGTGCGACATCCGGAGCTGAAGAACACCCTGGAACCAGGCGCCGCGCGGCGGGTACAGGACCTCTATCCGATCGCCGGTAGTCCCGCTCGTGTAGACCGTCCGAGCGCCTCGCGGCGGGGCGATGGTCCGGCGGTCGGTCTCGGGAGCCTCACGCCAGGCTGCTTTGTCGGTGATCGGCAAGCTGTCGGCGGCGAGGCGGTCCCGCCAGAAAGGGGCACGCCGGGCGGCTGCGATCGCGTTGGAGAGCAGAAGGCGCTGCCGGGTCTCCATTTCCTCCGGGGAGCTTCGGAAACTTCGCTCGAGGCGACGCCACTCGAGAGCGGTCGCGACAACGAGCGGACGTGGGCGCCTCATCATCGAGATCACCGATGCGGGCGGCGTTGCCGGACGCCTCAGCGGGCCTCCCGCATCGGCAAGGGCCGTGTCGAGGCCTCGAGAGCCGACTCGAAGTCGTGCGCCTCGAACGCACCGCGTTCGTGCGCCCTCCACAGTGGCGTCAGCACTGCGGCTGCCCACTCCTGCCACAGATCCCGGTCTGCGACTCCGAGGCGGCCTTGTCTCACGGCGAGGTCGAGGATCGCGGCTACGACGTCGTCGGCAGCGGGGGCGAGATTCGCGTATTCGCGCACCGGGCCGTCGAAGACGCCGAGCTCACAACCCTCGATGCGGCCTCCCGTCAGACCGACTTGAAGATTGAGATGGGCCTCCACACCGTATCCGGGCGGGATCGCACCGACGTCGAGGCCGCTTCGGACGGTGCGGAGACCGCTCAGGGGCAGTATGTCGAGGTCCCGAGTCTCAGGAAAGAGCGCCCGCGTGAGCGGGTAATACAGCGCAGGGGTGATCACGGACCGGCGCGCTTCAAATGTGAACCTGCCGACCACCATGTCCGCATCGGTGTCCACGACCGCACGGCGCAGGGTCGCCGGGATGTTCCTCTCCGAGGACTCCATGTCGCCATCGATGAAGCAGAGGTGACCATCGCTGCAACGTTCGAAAGCGACTGCCATCGCTCGGCCCTTGCCCACGGGCGCTCTTATGACCTCGGTGCCCAGCGCTGCCGCGCGTTGGGTCGAGTCGTCGGTCGAGCCACTGTCCACGAACCACACCTGGTCCCCGACCTCGGCAGCCTCGAGCGCCTGGCACACAGCGAAGTGCAGCCGCGTCGCTTCGTTGTGACCCAAGATGGCGAAGGTGATGCGATCGCCCATAGTCAGCGGGACGCTAGCATCACAGGCCGAGTGATCCACGACCCGCTGTCGCCAGGCGTGGTGCTCTCTCCTCACCCTGACGACGCCGTCCTGAGCGCATGGTCGACCTTGCGCGAACCGACTGAAATCGAGGTGTTCAACGTCTGCGCTCGCGCTCCTGCGCCCGGGACTCTTTCGGAGTGGGACAAGGTATTCGGTGTCGACGATTCCGCCACTCTGGTCGAGACGAGACTTGCCGAGGACGTTGCAGCTCTCGCGATCGCTGGACGACGCGCGACGAACCTCGACTTCCTCGACGCCCAGTACCGTGACGAGGCTTTGGCGGTGAACCAAGTTGGCGCGGCAGTCCAGAGTGCCGCCTTTCAAGCGGCTTGGCTGTGCGCTCCCGCAGGCATTGGCTGTCATCCCGACCACGTTTCGGTGCGTGAAGCAGCGCTGCAGATCGGCCGTGAATCAGGACTCCCGGTCTTTCTCTACGCGGACTTTCCCTATGCAGTGCGGTGGGGCTGGCCGCACTGGGTGAGCGGATCTGCGCCCCGACCGCATCTCGTTCCCGAGGCGGGCTGGGCGATGGACATGGCCGGTGCGTCGGTCGACTCGGATAGTCTCGTCCCCGAGGTCCGGGTACTCACGGACGAAGAGGTGACCGGCAAGGTGCAAGCGTTGCGCTGTTACCGCACGCAGTTCGCCGCTCTGAATGCGGGCCCGCTCGATCGCATGCTCCATCCCGAGATCGTGAGGTTCGAGCTTCGGTGGCGCGTGGAATAGCGTCAGCACACGCCTGGCGTGATCTGGCATCTAACGCGGACAGCTCACCTCCTGGCTGGAGGCGTCACGGGCGCCAAGTCCACCTCGAGCTGATAGAGCGCTGGGCGGGACAGTTGACCGGACGGTGGCTCAAGACGGACCTGAACGAGGAACGCAGCTCCGACCGGGCGCTCATCCCCGCTCTCGGAGCCAACTGGGTTGGGCTCGACATCGCAGCGGGCTTCGGCCCTGCGGTCAGTGCCTCCTCGATCGTGTGCGGAGACGTGCGGCGCCTGCCGTTCGCCACCGGGGTATTCGACGGAGTCCTGTCGACGTCGACTCTCGATCACTTCGACAGCGACTTCGACTTGCGCGTGTCTCTTGTAGAACTGCACCGTGTGCTGCGCCGAGGAGGGCTCCTGTTGCTGACGATGGACAACCGGGGGAATCCCGCCATACGAGCCCGCGGCGCGTTGCCGGGTTTGGCCAACGCGTTGACAGGCCAGGTCCCCTTTCCCGTCGGCAAGACGGTGACCGACCAAGAAGGGACAGCACTTCTGTCGGAATGCGGGTTCGATGTCGTCGACGTCGAGCATCTCCTGCATGCGCCTTTCGTCGTCGGCACGCGGCCCGCTCGCTGGAAATGGTGGGAGCGACACGCACTGCCTGCGTTCGACCGCCTCGGTCATTCCGCTCTCGGCAGTTACACCGGTCACTACGTGGCGTTCAAGGCGGTCAGGGGGAGTGCTGGATGATGAGGTCTGCGTAGCGGCACAACCTCTTTGCGAACCCGCCGACGAGCCGCCGCACATACCAGAGCACCAGCGGGCCCGTGCCCGGCATGAGCGGATCGAGCGAGCCGCTCCAGCGGACGGTCGTGCCACCGGCGCAGGCCTCCAGGTGCACGTCGGCGCGGTAGCTGCGGACTGGCAACCCCCGCCGTGCCACGTAGGCGAGGTGACCAGGTGGGTCCCAAGCGACGACCTCCTCGGAGCTGCCGAACGGCCCGACGGCGAAACGCCGCAGAGCCCCGACGCCCTGTGGCTCGGCGGGCCCGGGCCGGACCAGGTAGGTCCGTGTCATCCACGCCCATTCCTTCCAGCGCTCCGCTTCGCCGACCAGCGGCCACACGATCTCCACCGGTGCCGCCGAGCGCGCCGTCACCTCGAAGCTGAAGCGCCCGCTCGGCTCGCTGCCGGGCGGCCCATCGGACGGCCCATCGGATGACATGGCCCGATAGTTGCACCGCTGAGGTCCGCCGTGCAGGGCGAGACCGTGCGGCGCTCCCCGACACACCCAATGGCTATGGTGGCTGCCATGGCCGATCGGGCGACGTTCGCGGACCTCGCCATGGAGCACATGCCCGCGCTCTACACCGCCGCCCTGCGCATGACCCGCAACCCCGCTGACGCGGAGGACCTGGTGCAGGAGACCTTCCTCAAGGCCTACCGCGCCTTCGATCGGTTCGAAGAAGGCACCAACCTGAAGGCCTGGCTGTACAAGATCCTCACAAACACGTTCATCAACAGCTACCGCGCCGCCAAGCGCCGCCCCGAGAAGGCAGACGTGGAGGACGTCGAGGACCTCTACCTCTACCACCGGCTCGACGGGCTCCTGGCAGCAGGCACCGGTCGCTCGGCCGAGGACGAGCTCTTCGATCACCTCACCGACGACGACGTGAAGCAGGCGATCGAGGCCCTTCCAGAGGCCTTTCGGATCGCGGTCCTGCTCGCCGACGTGGAAGGCTTCTCCTACAAGGAGATCGCCGAGATCACCGACGTCCCGATCGGCACCGTCATGAGCCGGATCCACAGGGGAAGAAGGGCGCTCCAGAAGGCGTTGGCAGGATCGACGGTGACGCAGGGCCTGGTAGGCACTGCCGAGCCTGGGCATTGACGCCGGGACGAGACGAGGGACGAGGGAATCGTGGGAACCGGAGGTTCGGAGTTCGACTGCAACGAGACGCTCCATACTCTCTACACGTACCTCGACGGTGAGCTGACCGACGACCGCCGGCAGGAGATCAAGCGGCACCTCGACGAGTGCCCCCCCTGTTTCGAGGCCTTCGACTTCGAAGCCGAGCTGCGAGTGGTAATCGCGCAGCGTTGCAAGGACCACGTACCCGACACCCTCCGGCAGCGGGTGCACGAGGCCTTGATCGAGGAGGAGAAAAAGCAGCAGAGCGCCCGCGGCTGAGCCCGGGCCCCACTCTGGTCACGCCTCCGGCTCCCCAGTCGGCACCACTTTCCTCTCGCCTCATTGGCCAACATCCCGACGGCACCTCACCTGCCCGACGCACAACCGCGTCCCAATCTGATCGGGGCCCTCAAGGGCGGCGGTCTTTCGCGCCGATAGGGCAGATGTCGCCGTCTCACGACGAGACGAGTCGGCGGCGGGCAATGGGAACAAACAGACTCGACTGAGAGGTTGAGCGACCATGGACGATGGGGCCAGCGGAGGACACGCCTCGATTGGCGGTACGTGGTTCACGGGTCACGGTCGGCCGTCGCGCACCTTCCCGAACGGGCGGGTGTGTGGCGATCCGGGATGCGAGACGAAGCTCTCCATCTACAACGACGGCGACTACTGCTACTTGCACGAGCCGCAGTCGGTGCCCCGCATGAGAGGCAAGAAGATCGCCTGATCGAAATCGGAAGCGGGCGCCGGCAACGGCTGTCGGGGGTAGTTGGGCCTGGCCAAGGGCGTAGGGCCCCGGTGGGCCTCGGCACGCCGGTCGTCCGTACACTGTGGGGATGAGCAATCCCGTCTCCTGGGCCACGGCCGAACGCGTCGCCACTTGGATCGGGGCGGGCAACCCCTTCTCAGGCCCTTCGGCGCCCGGCAAGGTGGACTCCGCGACGCAGGTCGAGCTCGAAAGGGACTTCGCAGAGGTGACCTCCGAGGCCGAGGCCCTCGTGGTGGAAGAGACCGGGCTGCGGCCCGCTTCGGGCTCGGCACGAGCAAGGGTGGTGGACCGCGCAGGTTGGGTGCACAACAACGTGGGTTCCTTCCGCCGTCTCCTGGACCCGGTTCTCGACCAGCTCGAGGCCGGTACCCTGCCTGGCCCTCTCGCCGGCGCCGCCCGCTCGATGGCCGGCGCGCAGCTGGGGACGGTGCTCGGGTGGATGTCGACCCGCGTCCTCGGCCAGTACGACCTGTTGCTCGCGGAAGGGGACGACACGGGGGACTTCGTCTCCTACGTCGGACCGAACATCGTCGCCCTAGAACGGCGCCACGGCTTTCCCTCTCGCCAGTTCCGGCTCTGGATCGCGCTGCACGAGGTCACCCACCGGTGTCAGTTCACCGGCGTCGAGTGGCTCCGGCCGCACTTCCTCTCGCTCGTCGACAAGCTCTTAGGGAGCGTGTCTCCCGACCCGCGGCAATTCGCGGAGGCGCTCCGGCGCGCCGCGTCGGCGGCACGCGAGGGGCGCAACCCGCTGCAACAGGCCGGCCTTCTCGGCCTCGTGGCCGCGCCGGAGCAGCTCGAGGTGATCGGGCAGGTGCAGGCCATGATGAGCCTTCTCGAGGGCCACGGCGATGTGACCATGGACCGAGCCGGCGCAGACGCGGTGTCCGACGCAGCCTGGTTCTCGCGGGTGATGCGCGAGCGCCGCAAGCGCGCGGGCCGCCCCTCCCGGCTGCTCCAGCAACTGCTCGGGATCGAGGCGAAGCTGCGGCAGTACGAGCAAGGCGAGAGGTTCGTGCACGGGGTCGAGGACTCAGGCGGTGCGCAGCTGCTGGCGCGCGTGTGGGAAGGCCCGGAGATGCTGCCGAGCATGACGGAGATCCAGGACCCCGGCGCTTGGGTGGCTCGCGTCACCCGGGCCCAGGTGGCCGCCGGTTGACTGGCCGCGCCGGGAGGTCGCCGGCGCACGCCAACCATGACGAGACGAGCCCCGAGGGCCCCGAGGGCCCCGAGGGCACCGAGCTCGATCCCTTCCGGCTCCTCGAGCTGTGCACCTTCCCCGAGCCGGGTTCCGACCTCGTGTGCGCCGTATCGGGAGGTCCGGACTCGCTCGCACTGCTCGTCCTGGCGGTCGAGGCAGGCTGCAATGTGACGGCCGTGCACGTCGACCACGGGCTTCGCCCGGGATCTGGTTCGGAAGCAGACGTGGTGGCGCAGGCGGCGCGGCGCTGCGGCGCCGAGTTCCGGGCCGAGAGAGTGGAGGTCGAGCCAGGCGGGAACCTCGAAGCACGCGCAAGGGCCGCGAGGCGGGCGGCGGTCGGGGAGGAGGCCGCCACTGGCCACACGATGGACGACCAGGCTGAGACGGTGATGGTCAACCTGCTGCGCGGAGCGGGCCTCGACGGCCTGGCCGGCATGCGACACGGGACGCAGCACCCGTTGCTGTCGCTCAGGCGCTCCGACACTCGCGCGCTGTGCCGCAACGTCGGGCTCGAGCCCGTGGAGGACCCGAGCAACCTCGACATGCGGTTCGTGCGCAACCGCGTGCGCCACGAGCTGCTGCCGCTCTGCTCGGAGATCGCCGGGCGCGATGTGGTGCCGCTCCTGGCGCGCCAGGCGGGGATCCTCCAAGCCGAAGCGGAGCTCCTCGACGCGCTGGCTTCCGACATCGACGCGTCCGACGCCCGTGCCCTTCGGTCCGCGCCCACCGCGCTCGCCAGGCGGGCGACGAGGCGCTGGCTGCGCTCCGACGGCTACCCGCCCGACCTTGCGGCCGTCGAGCGGGTGCTCGCAGTCGCCCGAGGTGAGGCACCGGCGACCGACCTGGCCCCGGGGCGAAGGGTGCGCAGGTCGCGAGGGACCTTGGCTTCTGTACCGGTGGAGCCGATCGCTCCGAGCGACCTCCGGTAGTGTCGGCTCCCTATGCCGAGCTCACCCGCCGAGAGACGCGGCCGCGTTGGGGGGAACTGGCTCGCAGTGAGGAACCAGTTGGTACACGACCGATGGAGCTCGGACCCCGACCTCGGTGAGGTCGTGGTCGCAGAAGACGTCCTCCAACAGCGCGTCGCCGAGCTGGGAGAGCAACTCACCGCCGACTACCTCGGGCGCCCTCCGCTGCTCGTAGGCGTGCTCAAGGGCGCTTTCGTCTTCATGAGCGATCTTGCGCGCGCCATACGCCTGCCCGTGGAGGTCGACGTGATGGCGGTCGCCTCCTACGGGTCCGCGACCACGACGAGTGGAGTGGTTCGCATCGTGAAGGACCTCGACTGCGACCTGACCGACCGCCACGTCCTCGTCGTGGAGGACATAGTCGACAGCGGTCTCACCCTCTCGTACCTGAGACGCAGCCTCCTGGCGCGCCAGCCGGCAAGTCTCGAGATATGCGCGCTGTTGGTGAAGGACGCCAAGCTTCGCGCCCAGATCGACCTCCGCTACGTAGGTTTCCGCATACCCGCGCGTTTCGTGGTGGGCTATGGGCTCGATGTCGCCGAGCGCTACCGGAACCTCCCGGACGTCCGCGTCTACCAGGGGCCTCTCCCTGTCGACTGACGGACCCGCCCCCGGCCTATCAGCGCACGTTCTGGGCGAGCAGTGACCGTCGACGCGGCGCGAGTAGAGCGGCTCGTGCGCGAGCTGCTCGAGGCGGTGGGAGAGGACCCAGGGCGCGAGGGCCTGGTCGACACGCCGGCACGGATCGCGGCGATGTACGGCGAGCTGTTCGCCGGCATGGACGAGGACGCGGCGAGCCATCTCACCGTCACCTTCGCGGCGGAGCACGACGAGATGGTGATGGTGCGCGACATCCCCTTCGCCTCCTTGTGCGAGCACCACATGATTCCGTTCATCGGCAGGGTCCACCTCGGTTACATCCCCGGTGACGACGGCCGCATCACCGGGCTCTCGAAGCTCGCGCGCGTAGTGGACTCCTTCGCGCGCCGGCTCCAGGTGCAGGAGAGGATGACCACCCAGATAGCCGACACCATGGAGAAGGCGCTCGAACCTCGTGGGGTGCTCGTGGTGGTGGAGGCGGAGCACCTGTGCATGTCCATGCGCGGGGTGAAGAAACCTGGGACGCTGACGATCACCTCGGCCGTGCGCGGGCTGTTCCGCGACGACCCGCGGACGCGCGCCGAGGCGATGAACTTCGTGCACAGCCGCTGAGCAAGACAGCAGCTGAGCAGGGCGGTCACCGGCGATCTCAGCCCGCGATGCATGCACCAGGAGGTGACCTGTAGCAGCCGGCCAGCCCGTCTCCCCACCGGCGTGTGCCCCTCAGCGGCTCCTTCGAAGAGGAGCGAGGCACCCCCGATCGCTCTACTCTCTTCGCATGGCCCGTCCACTCGTGATGGGAGTCCTGAACGTCACCCCGGACTCCTTCTCAGACGGCGGGTTGTACTTCGAGCCCGAGCGGGCGGTCGAGCGCGGCATCCAGATGTTCGACGAGGGCGCCGACGTGGTCGACGTGGGCGGCGAGTCGAGCCGGCCGGGGGCCCTGCCCGTGCCCGAGGCGGAGGAGATGCGCCGGGTGGTGCCGGTGATAGAGGCCCTGGCCGCTCATGGGCGGGTGTCGGTGGACACGCGCAAGGAGTCCGTGGCGGAGGCGGCGCTCGCCGCCGGAGCGACGCTGCTCAACGACATCTCCGCGAGCCTCTGGCACGTCGCGGCGGCCGCCGGTGCGGGATGGGTGGCGATGCACATGAAGGGGACCCCGCTCTCCATGCAGGAGGCGCCCAGCTACTCCGACGTGGTGCGCGAGGTGCACGGCTTCCTCCTCGAACGGGCCAGCCGGGCGCAGTCAGCCGGGGTGGCCGAGGTCTGGGTCGACCCCGGCATCGGCTTCGGCAAGACCGCCGCGCACAACCTGAGCCTGCTGCGTCACCTGCCGCAGCTGGTCGCCACGGGGTTCCCGGTGCTCGTCGGCACGAGCCGCAAGAGCTTCCTCGGCGCCCTCGCCGCGCGGCCCGGCGGGCCCGGGTCGCCCCCCGTCCCTGTCGAGCTCAGGGTCGACGGGTCGATAGCGACCGCCACCTGGGCGATGCTCGCCGGGGCGTCGATGGTGCGGGTACACGACGTGGCCGCCTCCCACCAGGCGGCGGTCCTCGTAGGCGAGGCGAGGCTCGACGTGTCGGGGCGGCTCGGCGTATCGAGCGTGGCGAGCGCCATGGGCTCGACGTGAGGGGCAAGTGGGCGGCGGGCATCGAGCCCAGGAACTTCACGTGGATAATCAAGGACAGCCTCGCGGTGAGCGAGCGCCCCGGGGGCTCTGCCCCGAACCACCGCCGGGTCCGCCGCCAGGAGGAGATCATCTGGCTGAGGGTGCAGGGGTTCACCAGGGTGGTCTCGTTGCTTCCATCGCCGCACAACCTCGCCGCCTACGAGGAAGGCGAGCTCGCGTGGTCGCACTTCCCGCTCGGGCCGGGAGGCGACATCGCCGAGACCCTCCTCGACCTCTACGGCCGTCTCGCCGCCTGGCTCGGAGCGGGGGAGCGGGTGCTGCTCCACCAGGAGGAGCTGGGCGACAGGGTGATGGGTGTGGTCGCCGGCTACCTGCTCTGGGGCCACCGTCTTCCAGGCGGTTCCCAGGCGATCGCGGTCACCGAGCGCCTGGTCGGCAGGCAGATGGGGCCGCAGGGCAGGGACCTGGTCGCAGCCGTGGCCACCGCCAGCGGCGGTGCCGTGCCGGGGTCGGATTCGGATTCGGGTTCGGGCTCGTAGGGGCGCTGGACGTGCAGGCAGACCGCATAGAGCTTCGGGGCCTGCGCGTGCTCGGCACCCACGGGGTGCACCAGGCCGAGCGCAGCGCCCCCCAGCCGTTCGAGGTGGACCTCGACATCCATCTCGACACCTCCGCCGCCGCGGCGAGCGACGACCTCGCTGACACCGCCGACTACGCGGCCGCGGTTGACATGGTCGCCGCGGTGATGGCCGGGCCTCCGCGTCGGCTCCTCGAGTCCCTGGCTGGCGCCATCGCGGCGCGCATCCTCGGCGACCCTCGCGTGTCGGAGGTGACGGTCGGGGTGCGCAAGCTCCGCCCGCCGGTGCCACACGACCTCGGCTCCGCCGGGGTGCGGGTGACGCGGTCGCGCTCCGCCGAGCGCTCATCCCAGCGTTAGGGACGTCCCCAGAGTGCGGGCCTAGCGTGCGGGCGTTCCTGGGGCTCGGAGCGAACCTGGGGGACCGGCGCTCGCAGCTTCGCGAGGCCGTCTCCGCGCTCCCGGGGGTGGTTGCGGTCTCGTCGTTGTACGAGACCGAGCCGATCGGCGGGCCCGCGGGCCAGCCCTCGTACCTGAACGTGGTGGTCGAGCTAGAGACGGACCTGGCCCCCCGGCAGCTCATGGAGCTCGCGCAAGCCCTCGAGGCGGCGGCCGGGCGGGTGCGGGGGGTGCGCTGGGGTCCTCGCTCACTCGACGTGGACGTGTTGCTCGCGGGCGACCTGGTGGTCGAGGAGGAGGACCTGGTGGTGCCCCACCCGAGGATGTGGGAGCGACGTTTCGTGCTGGAGCCGCTCGCCGAGCTGGCCCCCAAGCTCGTGCCGCGCGAGCTGCTCGAGGCGGCCTCGGGCGAGGTCGTGAAGGTCGGGGCCCTCTCCGGCGGCTGAACCGAGCCCCAGATCGACCGCAAACCCAGGGCCTGAGGCTCGTTATGCCGCCAGGGCCGAGGCCCGCATGACACCAGGGCCGCAGGCCCGTATGACACCAGGGCCGCAGGCCCGCATGACACCAGGGCCGCAGGCCCGTATGACACAGCGACGAGGTGCGGGGTAAACTCGTACCGAAGTGATCTGATCACCTGACGCGACCGGCACCCGCAAGGGGCTGGAGCGCAGAGAGGGGTCCGATGACGACTCTGAGGCTGATCGGCCCTGGCAGGGCCGGTTGCTCGATAGCTGCGGCGCTCGCCGACGTCGGCTGCGACGTGCGCGAGCTGCTGGGACGCTCCGACGACGTGGCGCGTGCGGCGCACGGCGTGGACGTGCTGCTGATCGCAACCGGAGACCGCGAGATAGGCGAGGTGGCGCGCGCCGTCGAGCCCGTAGCCGGCACCGTGGTGATGCACCTCTCCGGCTCGCTCGGGCTCGACGTGCTGCGTCCTCACCCGCGCCGCGCCTCGCTGCACCCGCTCGTGCCGCTGCCGAACCCCGAGGTCGGCCGCATCCGCCTGCAGAGCGGGGTGACCTTCGCCGTCGCAGGCGACCCGCTCGCTACCACCTTGGCGCACCTGCTCGGGGGGTGGCCGGTGGTCGTGGACGACGAGCACCGCGCGGCCTATCACGCCGCAGCGTGCATCGCCTCCAACCACCTGGTGGCGCTGCTGGGACAAGCCGAGCGGGTGGCAGCCTCGGCGGGAGTGGGCTTGGAGGCGCTGCTGGGGCTCGCCCGTGCGGCGATGGCGGACGTGGCCGAGCTGGGCCCCGCACGCGCGCTCACCGGACCGGCTGCGAGAGGGGACACCGCGACGATCGCCCGCCACCGCGCCGCGCTCGCGCCGGGCGAGATCGCGGGCTACGACGCCGGCGTGGCCTTGGCGGTGCGCATGGTCCACAGTTCGCACGACGAGCCCGGAGAGCCAGAAGCGCACCTCGACCACGAAGAAAGACACGAAGAGAAAGAGGAGGCCGTCGCGTGCGCGTGATCGAGTCGTCACGGGAATTCGCCGAGGCGCTCGACTCCGAGCGAGCGTGTGGCAGGCGAGTGGGTCTGGTGCCGACCATGGGCGCACTGCACGCCGGGCACCGTTCTCTCGTAGAGCGCGCCGCCGCCGAGTGCGACGTCGTCGCCGTCACGCTCTTCGTCAACCCCCTCCAGTTCGGCGACCCGAGCGACCTCGCCTCCTACCCGCGCGACTTGGACGGCGACGTGGCCAAGGCCTCCGACGCCGGCGCGGACATCGTCTTCGCGCCGAGCGTGCCCGAGATGTACCCCGGCTTCCCTGA
The DNA here is from genome assembly GCA_035509915.1 of Acidimicrobiales bacterium. Lineage (GTDB taxonomy): Bacteria > Actinomycetota > Acidimicrobiia > Acidimicrobiales > UBA8190 > Bog-564. The sequence goes on from DATKIB010000065.1 coordinate 12,150, forward strand.
GCCCCCTGCAGCGACCGTCCATGTGCGCGGGGTGAGCGAGGGGCTCGAGGGTGCCTCGCGCCCCGGGCATTTCGACGGGGTGGCCACGGTCGTGGCCAAGCTGTTCGCCCTCGCCGGGCGATGCAGCGCCTATTTCGGCGAGAAGGACTTCCAGCAGCTGGCGGTCGTGCGGACGCTCGCGGAGGGTCTCTGCCTACCGGTGCGGATCGTGGCCTGCACGACCGTGCGCGAGCCTGACGGCCTGGCGCTGTCGAGCCGCAACACCCGCATGTCGGTCGAGGAGCGCCGCGCGGCCCTCGCCCTCCACCGGGCGCTCGATGCCGGGCTCGGAGCGCTGCGCAACGGCGAGCGTGATCTCGACGTGGTGCGTGCCCTCATGCGCTCGGAGATGCAAGCCTCGCCGCTCGTCGCAGTCGACTACGCCGAGGTGGTGGACGCGCGCACCCTGGAGGTGGCCGAGGGCGCAGAGGGCGAGCTGCGGCTGCTCGTGGCGGCAAAGGTGGGGCCCGTGAGGCTCATCGACAACGAAGGGATCGTCGTACGGGCCGGTGCCCCGGCAACGCGGGGTCTCGCCATGGCGGGTACAGGAAAGGAGCGCTGAGCCGATGCGACGGCGCATGATGAAGTCGAAGATCCACCGGGCGACGGTCACCGACGCCAACCTGGACTACGTCGGGTCGATCAGCCTCGACCCGGAGCTGATGCGCCTCGCCGACATCGCCGAGTACGAGCAGGTGGCGGTGCTCGACATCGACAACGGCGCTCGTTTCGAGACCTACGCGATATTGGGCGGTCCGGGCGAGGTCTGCCTCAACGGCGCGGCGGCCAGGCTCGTGCATCGCGGCGACAAGGTCATCGTCATCACCTACGCCGACTACGAGGACGCCGAGCTCGACGGCTTCAGCCCGAAGGTGGTGCACGTCGACTCCTCCAACACGCCGGTGGACGTGGCCGGCGCGCAGCTCGAAGCGGAGCTGAGCCGGATCACGATCGGCTGACGTAGGCTCCCGAGCCATGAGCCGGAGCTGGGAACAGCTCGACGTTCTCGTGCTCGGCTCCGGAGTTGCAGGTCTCTCCGCGGTGGTGCGCCTGGCTGAGGTGCCGAGCATCCGCGTGGGGGTGCTCACCAAGGCAGAGCTCTCGCAGTCGGCCACCCGCTGGGCCCAGGGCGGGGTGGCAGCGGTGCTCGGCGGGGACGAGGACTCCACTGACCTCCATCTCGCCGACACGCTCGCGGCGGGCGCCGGACTGTGCGACGCCGACGCAGCTCGGGTCCTGGTGGACGAGGGTCCCCGGCGCGTGAGCGAGCTCATCGCGCTCGGCGCCGTCTTCGACCGCGAGGCGGGAGGGGCGCTGGCGCGAGCGCGCGAGGGCGGGCACTCGACGGCGCGGGTCATCCACGCCGGCGGCGCCGCCACCGGTGCCGAGGTGGAGAGGGCGCTCGTGGACGCTGTGAAGCGCACGGCCGCCGCTGTCCTCGAGCGCTGGTTCGCCCTCGACCTCGTCGTCGAGGGCGGCAGGTGCACCGGGGTGGTGGCGCTCGATCCTGAGGGACGGCGCCAGCAGGTGAGCGCTCGCCACGTGGTGCTTGCCACCGGAGGGGCGGGGCAGCTCTACGCGGTGACCACCAACCCCAACGAGGCCTGCGGCGACGGGATCGCCATGGCGCTGCGAGCTGGGGTGGCCGTGGCCGACGTCGAGTTCTTCCAGTTCCACCCGACGGCGCTCCACCATCCGGCCATGCCGCGCCCTCTTCTCTCCGAGGCGCTGCGGGGGCACGGGGCGCTGCTTCGCGACGCCGCTGGCGAGCGCTTCGTCGACGAGCTCGCCTCGCGCGACGTGGTGAGCCGGGCAATGGCCCGGCGCATGTCCGAGCAGGGCGTCGACCATCTGTGGCTCGACGCCACCGGTCTCGGCGCCTTCGGGGCGCGCTTTCCGACGCTCGCGGCATCGCTCGGCGAGGCGGGGCTCGACCCGTCCTCCGACTGGTTGCCGATCGCGCCCGCTGCGCACTACCTCTCGGGCGGAGTGGTCACCGACCTCGACGGGGCGAGTGCGCTCGGGGGGCTGTGGGCGGCCGGCGAGACCGCTTGCACCGGTGTGCACGGCGCCAACCGGCTGGCCTCCAACTCACTTCTCGAGGGGATGGTGTTCGGGGCGCGCCTCGCGGAGGCGATCGAGGCCGGCCGCGACGGCCCTACGGCCACGGGTGCGATGCGAGGCGTGCTCGAGCCGGCGGTGGCCGAGATCTCCTGCTCCGACCTCTCGGGCGAGGAGCTCCCCGGGTGGTACGTGCAGCCGTCGAGCGGTCTCGGCTCCTCGGGTCTGTCCAGTCACCTCGGGGCTGACGCCGGCGACGTCTCGAAGATGCGCGAGCGCCTTCAGGCGGCGATGACCGAGGGTGCGGGGGTGCTTCGCTCGCCCGAGTCCCTACAGCGGGCAGCAGCGCAGCTCGGCGAGATACGCACGATGCTGGCCGAGCTCCCTGCGAGCCGTGGGGCCGGTGAGCTGGTCAACCTCGTGGACCTCGCAGGAGCCCTTCTCGCTTCCGCCGCGGTGCGCACGGAGACCCGAGGCGCGCATGCGCGCAGCGACCATCCCGAGACCGTGGCGAGCTGGCGGCGCCGGCTGCTGCAGCGTCGCGACCTTGGCGATCTTGGCGACCTTGACCACATTCGCAGCTCCGGGGGCGCGCAGTGAACCCCGCCGCTGCGCTCTCTCCGGACCCGCCGCTCGGAGCCGTGAAGGACGCTGTCACCCGGGCGCTCGCCGAGGACCTGCTCCCCCTGGGTGACCTGACCGCCTCCCTCGTGCCCGAGAGCTGGAGCGCGCGCGCCGAGCTCGTGGCCCGGGGTGACGGCGTGCTGGCCGGCAGGCTCTGCGCGCTCGAGACCTTCGCCCAGGTCGACCTCGCCCTAGTCGCCGACTGGCGTCTGGCGGACGGATCCGAGGTGGTCGGGGGATCGGTGATAGCGCAAATCACAGGGCCGCTTCGCTCGCTCCTGAGCGCGGAGCGAACCGCGCTCAACTTCCTCTGCCACCTCTCGGGCGTCGCCACCTCGGCCCGGCACTTCGCCGCCGCGGTCGGCGCAGCCAACCCGGCGACGCGCGTCCTCGACACCCGCAAGACGACGCCGGGGCTGCGCGCGCTCGAAAAGGCCGCCGTGCGCGCCGGAGGCGCGTGGAACCACCGCGCCAGCCTCTCCGACGCGGTGCTCGTGAAGGACAACCACCTCGGCGGCCTCGGTATCACCGAGGCGGTGGGCGCAGCACGCGAACGCTGGCCGGGACGCTTCGTCGAGGTGGAGTGCGACCGCGCCGACCAGGTCGCCGAGGCGGTCGAGGCCGGCGCTTCGGCGGTGCTGCTCGACAACATGTCACCGGCCGAGGTGGAGGCCTGCGTGGCGCTCGTACGCGAGAGGACCGAGCCCGGCACGGTGCTGGTGGAGGTGTCGGGAGGGGTGAGCCTCTCCACAGCTCCGAAGTACGCGCTCGCAGGCGCCGACCTCGTGTCGGTGGGGGCCATCACCCACTCGGCCCCGGTGCTCGACATCGGCCTCGACCTCCTCGAGGTCGACAAGACCGAGCGTGGGGGGCGCTAGTGCTGCTTGCAATCGACGTCGGCAACACCGAGACGGTGGTGGGGCTCTTCAGCCTCTTCCCCGGCGACGACCCTCCTCCGCAGAGCCGGCCGGCACCGCCCGTGCCGCCGGAGCCCGCGGGGCTCTCGCACCACTGGCGATTGTCGACCGTCGACGACCGCACCCCCGACGAGCACGCGCTCCTGCTCAGCCAGCTTCTCGACCTAGACCAGATGGACGTCGACGAGGTCGTCACCGGTCTGGCCGTCACTTCCTCGGTACCTCGCGTCACCACGGCGCTGCGCCAGATGGCGGACAGGTGGTTCGACGTGCCGTGCGTGGTGCTCGAGCCCGGGGTGCGCTCGGGGATGCCGATCCTCTACGACAACCCGAAGGAGGTCGGAGCCGACCGCATCGCCAACGCCATAGGCGCCTACGACCTCTACGGCGGACCTTGCATCGTGGTCGACCTCGGCACTGCCACCACCTTCGACGCCATCTCGGCCGAGGGCGAGTACCTCGGAGGCGCGATCGCCCCGGGCATCGCCATCTCGATGGACGCGCTGTTCCACCACGCGGCGGCGCTGAGGCGCGTGGAGCTCGTCGAGCCGAGAAACGTCATCGGGAAGTCCACCGTGGAGTCCATCCAGTCCGGCGCCCTCTACGGATACGTCGCGCAGGTGGACGGCATGTGCCGCAGGATCGCCGACGAGCTCGGGCGCGCGGCGGTGGTGGCGACGGGCGGCCTTTCGGAGGTCATAGCCCCGCTCTCGGAGGCGATCGATCACCGCGAGCCCTGGCTCACCCTCCACGGGCTGCGTCTCGTCTACGAGCGCAACACCAGGCAACAGGGAGCCGCACGCTGACGGCAGGCTAACGTCGTCGGATGACAGCCTCCACTGGTCCATCGGAGGTGCCGTACCGGTTCGAGCGCACCGAGGAGGCGCGTCCACTAGCGGAGCGCTACTCGGACCTGCCGGCAAGTGCGGAGACCGAGGACGTCGTGTCGGTGGCCGGCCGCTTGATGCTCGTTCGCCCGATGGGGCGCCTCGCGTTCGCAACGATGCGCGACTCCTCGGGTCAGATCCAGCTCTTCGCCAACGAGGCCACCACCGAGCGCTTCGCAGAGTTCGCAGCCCTCTCGCTCGGGGACTGGGTGGGCGCCACCGGGCGCGTCGTGAGGACCAAGAAGGGCGAGCTGTCGGTGCTCGTGAGCGAGTGGGTGCTTCTCGCGGAGGCCAGACTCGGCTTCGGCGACAAGTGGCGCGGAGTGACCGACGTCGAGACGCGCCTTCGCAGGCGCGAGCTCGACCTGTGGGCCAACGAGCGCACACGCGAGGTGCTCGCGACGAGAAGCAGGTTGGTGAGCCTGCTGCGCCGGCACCTGGAGGAGCTCGGCTTCGTGGAGGTGGAGACGCCGATCCTGCATCCGATCCCCGGCGGAGCGATGGCGAGGCCCTTCGTCACCCACCACCGCTCGCTCGACACCGACCTCTACCTTCGCATCGCACCCGAGCTTTACCTGAAGCGCCTCGTGGTCGGCGGGTACGAGAAGGTGTTCGAGATCGGGAGGGTGTTCCGAAACGAGGGGATCTCTCCTCGCCACAACCCGGAGTTCACGATGCTCGAGCTCTACCAGGCCTACGCCGATTACACGGACCTGGCCGCGATGGTGGAGGTCCTCGTCTCGCGCCTCGCGATCGAGCTGAGGGGGACGGACCGCCTCGAGTACCAGGGGAGGCAGCTCGACCTCGCCCCGCCCTGGCGCCGGGCGACGATGGCCGAGCTCGTGGGCGAGGCGACGGGCGAACCCGCCGACGTGCACACCCCGGCCGACGAGCTGCGCCGGCGCCTTGCGGCGGCCGGTGGAGAGCCCGAGGAGTCCTGGGGGTCGGGCAAGCTCCTGCTCGAGCTCTACGAGAAGACCACCGAGCCGCAGCTGTGGGGCCCTGTGCTCGTGATGGACTTCCCCGCAGAGGTCTCGCCGCTGTCGCGACGGCACCGCGCGGACCCGGAGCTGGCCGAGCGCTTCGAGGCGATCGTCGCCGGGCGCGAGCTGTTGAACGCCTTCTCCGAGCTCGTCGACCCCGACGACCAGCGCGCGCGTCTCGAGGCTCAGGCCGCCGCGCACGAGGCGGGGGACGAGGAGGCGATGGAGCTCGACGAGGACTTCCTTCGCGCCCTCTCCTACGGCATGCCGCCCACCGCAGGGCTCGGGATGGGCATCGACCGTCTCGTCATGCTCTTGTGCGACCTGGCGAACATACGCGAGGCGATCGCCTTCCCCACGCTTCGCTCCGAGCGCTGAAAGCGGGTTCGCGTCGGGCTCGTCGAAGCATGTCGGTGGATGCTTCGGAAGCTACGCAACCATCCGCATCTCCCGACACGTCCGTCCGAGCCCTAGACCCCTCAGCGTCTGACGAGGGGGAGGTCTGAGAGAAGAGAGTCCGCGAACTCGCCCAGTGCGCGCCCGAGCTTCGTGGCGGGGACGGCCGCCGCGGCGTCGACCGCCTGTTGGACGTAGCGCCTGCCCGTCGAGATCGTGGAGTCGATCGCGTCGGAGGAGGCCACGATGGCGCGTGCCTTGTCGCGCTCGGGAAGCCCTAGTGGCCTGCCGAGCAACGGAGCGAGCTCCCGGGCGGTCTCGGGTTCCTTCAGAGCCAGGAGGACCGGGAGGGTGTAGACGCCCTCGGCGAGGTCCTGCCCGGGCAGCTTGCCGAGCTCGTCTTCGGTGCCGATCACGTCGAGGATGTCGTCGCGCAGCTGGAAGACCATCCCGAAGCACCTGCCGAAAGTCGTGAGCGCCTCGACCTCGGCGCGCTCGAGTCCTCCGGTGAGGGCGCCGATCCGGCAGGACGTCGACATGAGCGCCGCCGTCTTTCCGGCGATCGCCGAGAAGTAGTCGTCCTCTGAGCGAGTGAGGCTGAAGGCCGATCGGACCTCGGTCAGCTGTCCCTCGCAGAGCCGGCCCAGGGTGTTGGCCAGCAGACCCGCGATCTCGGTGCCGAGGGCGGCGGCTATCTCCGCGGAGCGCGCCAGTAGGAAGTCGCCGGCCACGATGGCCACGAGGTTGCCGAAGCGGGCGTTGACCGTCTCGGTGCTCCGTCTCATCGTCGCCTCGTCCATCACGTCGTCGTGGTAGAGAGAGGCGAGATGTACCAGCTCGACGGCCACGGCTCCGGACAGGTCGTCCGGCCCGGCTCGGCGCGATCCGCCCGTGGCGGCGGCGAGGGCCAGGCCGGGGCGCAAGCGCTTGCCACCGGCAGCTATCAGGTGGGTGGTGACCTGGTCGAGAAAGTCGTCCCCCGAGCTGACCGCCGTGCGCAATTCGGGCTCGAGGCGTGCCAAATCGTCCGCCAAGAACGAAAGGGAGAGCAGGGGTGAGGCGTTCACCAGGGTGAACGATATGCGACGGCGGCCACGGGGTGACAATGCGGCCCCACCAGCACGGACGGGTTCCGGGTGCCGCTCAGGGGCGAGGGTCCGGGCCCGACCGGGTACAAAGGCAGGTATTGGCCCTTCCGAAAGCTGGTGTTACGAACCGGGGCCCGGCCGTTAGAATCGGTGCGGGTCCACCGTCGAGGGAGGCGGAGCATTGTTCGAGCGATTCACGGACCGGGCACGCAGGGTCCTGGTGCTGGCGCAGGAGGAGGCGCGCCTCCTCAACCACAGCTTCATCGGCACCGAGCACATCCTGCTGGGCCTGATCCACGAGGGAGAGGGCGTCGCGGCCAAGGCCCTCGAGCAGCTGGGGATCTCGCTCGAAGCCGTGCGCGAGAAGGTCGAGGAGACGATCGGTCTCTCGGGCACCGCTCCCACCGGCTCGCCCCCGTTCACTCCCAGGGCCAAGAAGGTCCTCGAGCTCTCGCTGCGTGAGGCGCTCCAGCTCGGTCACAACTACATCGGCACCGAGCACATGCTCCTCGGCCTCGTGCGCGAGGGCGAGGGCGTCGCCGCCCAGGTGCTCGTGAGCCTCGGCGCCGATCTTGCGCGCGTGCGCCAGCAGGTCATCCAGCTCCTCTCTGGCTACCAGGGCAAGGAGTCGGTCGGCGCGGGCCCGGGGTCGCCCGCTTCGGAGACGCCTTCGGGCTCCCCGGTCCTCGATCAGTTCGGCCGCAACCTCACGCAGCTCGCTCGCGACGGCAAGCTCGACCCCGTCATCGGGCGCGAGAAGGAGATCGAGCGCGTGATGCAGGTGCTCAGCCGCCGCACGAAGAACAACCCGGTGCTCATCGGAGAGCCCGGTGTCGGCAAGACGGCGATCGTCGAGGGGCTGGCACAGCGCGTGGTGTCGAACGACGTGCCAGAGACGCTCAAGGCCAAGCAGCTCTACACCCTCGATCTGGGCGCGCTCGTGGCCGGCAGCCGCTACCGGGGCGACTTCGAGGAGCGGCTCAAGAAGGTCCTGAAGGAGATCCGCACCCGCGGCGACATCATCCTGTTCATCGACGAGGTGCACACCCTGGTGGGCGCCGGCGCCGCCGAGGGTGCCATCGACGCCGCCTCGATCTTGAAGCCGATGCTGGCGCGCGGTGAGCTGCAGACCATCGGCGCCACCACGCTCGACGAGTACCGCAAGCACTTCGAGAAGGACGCGGCCCTCGAACGCCGGTTCCAGCCCATCAAGGTGGAGCAGCCCACCGTCTCTCACACGATCGAGATCCTGAAGGGCCTGCGCGACCGCTACGAGTCCCACCACTCGGTCACCATCACCGACCAGGCGCTCGTTGCCGCGGCAAATCTCGCCGACCGCTACGTGGCCGACCGCTACCTGCCCGACAAGGCCATCGACCTGATCGACGAGGCCGGGAGCCGCCTGCGCATCCGGCGTATGACCACGCCCCCCGACTACAAGAAGTTGGAGGACGAGATCAACCGGATCCGCACCGACAAGGACTCCGCGATCGAGCGGCAGGCCTTCGACCAGGCGAAGAAGCTCGCCGAGCAGGAGAAGGAGCGCCTCGACCGCAAGAGCGCCATGGAGGCCGAGTGGCGCGCCGAGGGCGTGGAGCTCTTCGACATCGTGGACGAGGAGGTCATCGCCGAGGTCCTGGCGAACTGGACAGGCATCCCGGTCTACCGGCTCACCGAGGAGGAGACGGCGAAGCTGCTGCGGATGGAGGACGAGCTGCACAAGCGCGTGGTCGGCCAGCAGGAGGCGATCAAGGCGTTGTCTCGCTCGATCCGCAGGACGCGCGCGGGGCTCAAGGACCCCAAGCGCCCGAGCGGCTCGTTCATCTTCCTCGGGCCCACGGGTGTGGGAAAGACCGAGCTCGCCAAGGCACTCGCCGAGTTCCTCTTCGACGACGAGGACTCGCTCATCCAGCTCGACATGAGCGAGTACATGGAGAAGCACACCGTCTCGCGCCTCGTCGGCTCCCCGCCGGGCTACGTCGGGTACGAGGAGGGCGGCCAGCTGACCGAGGCGGTGCGGCGTAAGCCGTTCTCGGTGGTGCTGTTCGACGAGGTCGAGAAGGCCCACCCGGATGTCTTCAACGCTCTGTTGCAGATCCTCGAGGACGGGCGCCTGACCGACGCTCAGGGACGGTCGGTGGACTTCAAGAACACAGTGCTGATCATGACCTCCAACCTCGGCACGGCGGACCTTCGCAAGTCCTCGGTCGGTTTCGCCAAGACGTCGGAGGCAGTGAGCTACGAGCGGATGAAGGCGAAGGTGCACGACGCCCTGAAGCAGCATTTCCGCCCTGAGTTCCTGAACCGTGTGGACGAGGTCATCGTCTTCCACGAGTTGTCGCGTGACGAGGTCGTGGAGATCGTCGACCTGATGATTCGCCGCGTGTCGGACCAGCTCGAGGCGCAGGGCATGGGCCTCGCGCTCACCCCAGCGGCGAAGGTGCTCCTCGCGGAGAAGGGGTACGACCCGACCCTCGGTGCGCGTCCGCTGCGCCGGGCGATCCAACAGTTCGTCGAGGACCCGCTGTCGGAGCGCATCTTGTGGAAGGAGTTCCACGTCGGCGAGACCGTGGTCGTCGACGTCGAGGACTCCGAGATCGTGTTCCGTTCCGTCGAAGGGCTCACCCCGCCTCCGGTCGAGATGGCCGGCGCCGGCGCCGATTCCTGACCCATCCCGGGCGGGGCCGGCGCAGCCGATGCAACGTCCCGCCGTCACCCCAGACGGCGTTGCTGCGGTGCCCGATGCACCTCGGCGTCCCATGGTCCCGATGATCACGTTCCTGCGGTGACGGTCCACGTGCCGAAGGTCCCAGGTCGCACTGCGAATTCGGCGATGGCCGAGGCCCTCGCCCTTGTGGTGCCCGGAAAGCCACTCAGAGAGGGCCTCGAGAGGGTGCTGCTGGCGAAGCGAGGCGCCCTCATAGCGGTCGGCGACGGTCACGAGGTGCTCTCCATCTGCACGGGCGGTTTTCTCCTCGACGCCGAGTTCAGCCCGCAGCGCCTCTCGGAGCTCGCGAAGCTCGACGGCGGGATCGTGCTGTCCCCCGACGCCGGGCGCATCGCACGCGCCAACGTCCACTTCATGCCCAACCCGTCGATCCCGACCACCGAGACCGGGACCCGGCACCGCACCGCCGAGCGCATGGCCCGCTCCCTCGACGTGGCTGTCGTCTCGGCGTCGGCGGCGATGGGAGTGGTCACCGTCTACCGCAACGACATGAAGCACGTGCTCCAGTCCTCGAGCCACATGCACGAGCGGGTGAGTCACGCCCTTGCGACCCTCCAGCGCTTCCGCCAGCGTTTCGACCTGGCGATAACCGCGCTCAGCGCGCTGGAGATCGAGGACACGGTGACCGTGAGGGACGTGGCGGCGGTGCTCCAGCCGGCGGAGCTCGTGATGCGCATCTCACGTGACATCTCCGAGAGCCTGATCGAGCTTGGCGAGGACGGGGTGATGCTTCGACTGCAGCTCGACGAGCTCACCGAGGGGGTCGAGACCGTCCGCCGTCTGGTGGCCCGTGACTACCTCCACGGGATCGAGGACGGCGCGCATGGTGTGCTCGAGCGCCTCGAGCAGATGTCCACCGAAGAGCTCGCCGACCCGAGGCGGGTTGGCGCCGCGCTCGGGCTGCCCGACTCGCGCACCGAGCTCGACGCTTCACTCGAGCCGCGCGGTTACAGGCTCCTGCACCGGCTCCCGAGATTCCCCGACGCGCTGGTCGAGCGGATCGTGCAGCACTTCGCCGGATTGCAGAAGATCATGCGCGCCTCGGTGGGTGACCTCGAAGAGGTCGAAGGGGTTGGAGAGGCAAGGGCGCGCTCGCTCAAGGACGGCCTCGCACGCCAGGCCGAGGCGAGCATCCTGGATCGCTATACCTAATCGTTCGGGAGTGGGTCCGAACGGTCCGGGGCGATTTCTCCGCGCGAAAGCTTGTCGGCCCGCGCCCCCCCGCACCTCAGGTAGAATGTGAGCTTCGCGGTTCGCCGATGACGGCCCGCTCGTTGGTGGGAGCAGGAGATAAGCGTGGTATTCGACATCGGTGACAAGGTGGTCTATCCCCACCATGGTGCTGCGATCGTTGAGCGCCGTGAGCAGAAGGAGGCGTTCGGCGAGAAGCGCGAGTACCTCGTCCTTCGCCTGGCGTACGGTGACCTCACGCTGATGGTCCCCGCCGACAACACCGAGGGAGTGGGACTCAGAGAGGTCATCAACGACGAGGAGGTGGAAGAGGTGTTCGCGGTCCTCCGCAAGAAGGAGGCCCGAATGCCCACCAACTGGTCGCGCAGGTACAAGAACCACTCCGAGAAGCTCCGCAGCGGTGACATCTACCAGGTCGCCGAAGTCGTGAGGAACCTCTCCATCCGCGACAAGGACAAGGGCCTTTCAGCCGGGGAGAAGAGGATGCTCGGCCGTGCGCGCCAGATACTCGTCTCCGAGCTGACCTTCGCTCTCGACGTGAACGAGGAAGAAGCCGAGAAGCGCCTCGACGAAGCGCTGCCCTGAGCTCGAGGGCTCGGGCCGCGAGTCCGTGGGCATGCACGATCCCGGTTCCGGCGGTTCGCAGGGTTCCGCGCGTTCCGAAGGCTCCGCGCGCTCGGAATCTCCAGCGCCCTCCGAAGGCTCCGCGCCGAGGACCGTCTGGGCGGTGGTCGTCGCAGCAGGCGGCGGATCGCGCTTCGGGGGAAGAAAGCAATTCGCCATGATCCGGGGACGCCCGATGCTCGAGTGGGCGGTGGCCGCGTCGAGGAGCGCAGTGGACGGCGTGGTCCTGGTGCTGCCTCCCGGCGAAGCGCACGTCGGCACGGAGGGCTGCTTCGGTGCGGACGTGGTGGTCGCGGGCGGTGACTCGCGCTCAGCCTCCGTGCGCGCGGGACTCGGCGCGGTGCCCGAGGAGGCCTCTGTCGTGGTGGTCCACGACGGGGCGCGTCCACTCGCGACTCCCGCTCTCTTCGCCACCGTCGTAAGGGCGATCGATGACGGTGCGGACGCGGTGGTGCCCGCGGTGGCGGTGGCCGACACCGTAAAGCGCGTCCGCGCAGGCGCGGTCGTCGGTAGCGCGGTGCGCGAGGAGCTGATGGCGGTCCAGACACCGCAGGCCTTTCGCGCCGAGGTGCTCAGGCGGGCCCACGTGGGGGGCGGTGAGGCCAGCGACGACGCCGGCCTGGTGGAGGCGCTCGGCGTGACGGTCCGAGTCGTAGAGGGAGAGCAGCGCAATCTCAAGGTGACCACGCCCGCAGACCTGGAGCTGGTACAGGCGATGGCGGGTTCGTGATGAGCGCGGACGGCCACGGCATGGGGAGCATGAGGATCGGCCAGGGCTTCGACGTGCACCGTTTCTCGGATGATCCGGCCCGGCAGCTCGTGCTGGGTGGCGTATCGATCGAGGGCGAGCCGGGCCTGGAGGGGCACAGCGACGCCGACGTCGTGTGCCACGCGCTCGCCGACGCGCTGCTCGGAGCCGCCGCGCTAGGAGACCTTGGTCTTCACTTCCCCGATACCGACCCTGCCTGGTCCGGTGCCCGGTCGCTCGAACTGCTCGAGCGCGTGCGCTCGATGCTCGGCAAGGAGCAGCTCGAGGTGCTCAACGCCGACTGCACAGTCGTGTGCGAAAGACCGCGGCTCGCCGGCTACACCAGGCAGATGTCCGAACGGTTGGCGGCGGTGCTGGGCGCGCCTGTCGGAGTCAAAGCCACGCGGGCAGAGGGCCTCGGCGCGCTGGGCCGTGCCGAGGGGATCGCCTGCATCGCGGTCGCCCTCGTCACAGGGCCGGGCCGGTGAACAGACCCGAGGGCGCGGGTCGGCGGCGCGGGGTCGGCTCCCGGCCGGCCCCACGCGGCGGCTCGGGCAATTGGGACCGCACGACCCGCGGGCGTGGAGCGGCGCCCCGTCCTACGCGAGGTACCGCATCCCGCCCTCCCCCGCGCGGCGGCGGCCCGGCCAAGCGCGAAGGTCCGACCCGCGGAGGCGCTGCGTCCCGTCCTACCCGAGGTACCGCGTCCCGCCCTCCCCCGCGCGGCGGCCCGGCCAAGCGCGAGGGTCCGACCCGCGGACGTGGCGCAGCTTCTCGCCCGACCGTGCGCGGTGGCGCCCCGGCCAGGCGCGAAGGTCTGACCCGAGGACGTGGCGCAGCTCCTCGTCCGACCGTGCGCGGTGACGGCCCGACCGAGAGCGATGGCCCGTCCCGGCGACGCGCAGTGGGTCATCGCCCTGCGAATCTGGCCGGAGTTCCGGCGAGGTTCGGAGGCAGTCCGGCTCGCCGAGGTGGTGCACAGCGCGACCGGCAGCGGGGTCTCGGCGGCGAGCAGGTCGAGGGCCGCCGCTCCGTGCTGGAGCTGCTCGCGGCTGGAAGGCGGCGGGTGCGCGAGGTGTGGATCGCGCAGGATTCCGAACCTTCCCGCCAGCTCGACGAGATCGAGCGCCTCGCCGCCAGACGGAGGGCGAAGGTCCTGATGGTCGGGCGCCGCCGTCTGGACGCCGCGGCGAGGACCGGTTCGCCGCAGGGCGTGTTGGCCTTCGCCGAGGCCCTCGAGGAGGGTTCCCTCGAGGAAATGTGCGACCCGGTGCGCGGCGCCGCGCCGTTCTTGGTGGTCCTCGACGGAGTGAGCGATCCCCACAATCTGGGAGCGATCCTGCGCAGTGCCGAATGTGCCGGAGTTACAGGCATGGTGCTGCCGCGGCATCGCGCAGCCCACGTGACCCCCACCGTCACGAAAGTGGCAGCAGGGGCGATCGAGCACGTGCCGATGGCGGTGGTGCCCGGGGTGCCCAATGCCCTGAAGCGGCTGAGCGACCGGGGGGTGCTGTGCATCGGCCTCGATGCCGCCGCCCAGACATCGTTGTTCGAATTGGGAGAAGACCTCTGCGGCGCTGTGGCTCTCGTGCTCGGCGCCGAGGGCGGAGGCATCGGCTCTCTCAGCCGGCGTAGGTGCGACCTGCTCGTCGCCATTCCAAGACAAGGAGAGCTCGAGTCGCTGAACGTGGCGGCCGCCGCCGCGGTGGCGTGCTTCGAGACAGCGCGCCGACGCAGCGAATCGACGCCCGCCACGCTTCCCTGACGCCGCGCCACCCAGTCAGCGCGGCGTCAACGCCCTTCGCACCCGCGAGGAGGACGCCTTTTCGGCCGGCGCCGAGCTCGACCGACCCTCGAGGACGTCAGGCGGTGTTCACGAGCTTGGAGGGAGGCGACTTGGGCCTGCCGGTGAAGGGCTTGACCGGTCCCGCCCCGGGACTGGTCGAGTAGACGGGGGAGACCGCGGTCCCTCCTATCCAGCTACCGGTCGGGGTCACCGCCGGCGGAGCCGAGGACGAGTACTGCCACACCTGTGCCCCCTCGAACCCGAAGTGGACCGTCTTGGAGTACGAGAGCGGAACATAGCCGGAAGTGACGAAATTCTTACCGGTGCTTGCGATCGCGTTGATCAGGCCCTGGCGGGTCAGGTTCCTGCCGGCCGCCTGGAGTGCCTGCACGAACGTGTAGCCGAGGTTCACTCCGTACTCGGTGTTGCCGTCGAGGCCAGCCTTGGCCCACAGACCTGGCGCGTAATCCTGGAGAAGCTTCGAATCGACCTTGACCCAGGCGTTCGAAGTCTCGTTCTCGGCAGGCTCGTAGGTGTCGTAGATGACGTTGTTGAGCAGGCCGACCGCGGCCTGCGCCTCGGAGGCGCTGTGGGTGGCGGACTGGGTGAACGACGAGAGCAGGGGCCCGACGGTGGGCGAGTCGGCGCCCACGCTGTCGACCACGTACTGCGGCAGGTAACCGACCGCGGCGGCGGGCAGCATCGCCAGAGCGGTGGCGGCGGGCACGGTCGCAAGCACCACTACCTTGGCCCCGGCGCTCTGGAGGGCGGCCATCTGGTTGCTCAAGGGGCCCGACAGGGTCGCGGCGTCATAGGTCTGGCGCGAGACCACCGACGAGGAGGGGATCTCCATATCGAGTCCCTTCACCACGTCCTGGCCGAACTCGTCCCCCTGGTACAGGTAGCCGATCTTCTGGCCGGCGAAGTGCGACTTTATGTACAAGCCGAGGACCTTGCCCTCGATGGTGTAGGGCGGCTCCCAACCCAAGCTGTACGGGTACTTCGACTGGCTCCAGCAGTTGCAGCCGGACTCGATGAACAGCTGCGGCACCTTCCGCGAATTGAGGTACGCCTGCACCGAGAGCTGAGTGGGCGTACCGAGAGACCCGACGTCGGCGAAGATGTTGTCCTGGAGCACGAGCTGGCGCGTGAGCGCAGCAGTGTTGGCGGGGTTGTACCCGTCGTCCAGGTACGTGTAGTGGATCTTTCGCCCGAAGACACCCCCGTGCGCGTTGACCCACGAGAACACGGCGTTGACCGCCGGGGCGATCTCGTCGTATCCGGGCGCGGCGGGGCCGGTGAGCGGGACGGTGGCGCCTACGTTGATGCTGTTGCTCGTCACACCGGGTGTGCTGGCGGTCGCGACCCCGGAGGTCGTCGTGACCACGAAGCCGGTCGCCAGCGCGCCCACCACGAGCGCGCTTGCCCAACGGCGGAGATGTCCGGAGCTGCGAATCATGGATCAGTCCTTTCCGTCGCCGGCCCCTCTCCCCTTGACCATCCCCCCTCGGGCCCGCCGGAGCCGACGGTCGCCATTGCGGGCCCTTCACTCTCCTGCAACTCGTCTGTAACACTATCCCCGCGCCTGCGCCGGATGAAGGCCTTTATTTCAGACGCCCCCCTCCTAAGGCCGCCCTGGATCCCCGAGGGGGCGAGGAGCATCACGACTATGAGCACCACCCCGTAGATGATCGTCGCCAGGTAAGCGCTCACGCCGTTGCCGAGGCTGAAGCTCTTCGAGATCGAGGTCGACCAGTCGGGCAGGTATACGAGCGCCACAGCGCCCCACCACACGCCCATGAGGCTGCCTGCGCCCCCGAGGACCATGCCGGCGAGTATCCCGATCGAGAGGCTCAGTGGGAACTCGCCCGTGCTGACGACCCCGGTCGACACCCCGAGAAAGGCGCCGGCCAGCCCAGCGCAGCCTGCGCTCACCGCGAAGGCGATCACCTTGGTCCGCGCCACGTGGATGCCCGCCAGCGAGGCCGCTATCTCGTCGTCGCGCACTGCCCGGAAGGAGCGCCCGAAGCGGCTACGAAGCAGGTTGGCCAGGAGCAGGAGCGTGATTAGGGCGCCCAAGATCTCGATCCAGGTGAGCCACTCGTAGGCGCTGATGCTCCCCGGCGGGGTGGGGGAGTTGGTGGAGAGGCCCTGGTCGCCGCCGAAGGTGGCGCTGTACTTGTCGGCCAGCAGAGGCAGGCCGAGCGCGAGGATGAGCGTCATGCCCGCCAGGTAGGGGCCCTTGAGCCTCGTGGCGGGTATCCCGACCACGACCCCCATCGCGGTGGTGACCGCCACGGCCGCGAGCAGCTCGACCACGAAGTTCAACTGGGTGTGCGTCATGAGCAGCGCCGTGGTGTACGCGCCGACAGCCATGAGCGCCCCGTGCCCGAGCGATATCTGACCGTTCATCCCGGTGAGGACGCTCAGGCCCGCGAGCGCCACTGCATAGAGGGCGATCTCGCCGAGCCGGTAGTTGTCGTAGTCGCTGAGCACCGACGTGAGCCCGTAGAAGCCTGCCGCCGCCACCAGGGCGAAGAGCAGATGGCGCGGGAACGGGCGGGTCGGGAGCCGCAGGCGGCGTGATCGGCTCACACCCGCCTCGCCTCGGGCCTTGCGAATATGCCCTGAGGTCTCGCCGTGAGCGTCACCATCAAGAGAGCGAGAGCCCCGAGCGGCTGCAGGCTCGCGCCCAGGTAACCCCCGACGTAGGAGACGCACAGGCCTGTGATGAGCCCGCCGACGAGCGCGCCGACGGGGCTGTCCAGGCCGCCGATGACGGCGGCGGTGAACCCGAAGACCAGGGAGAGGTCCATGTAGTAGGGGCTGAACGACGCGGTCGGCGCCACTAGCAGCCCCGCGAGCGACCCCGCCACCGCCGCGAGCGCCCACCCGAGGGTGAGGATCCGACCGACCCGCACCCCGAGCAGGCGCGCCACCTCGGGCTCGAACGCCGACGCCCGCATGCGCAGCCCGAGGCTCGTCCCCCTGAACAGCAGCAAGGTGGCGATCATGAGGGTGAGCACGGCACCGAGGATGAACAGGTCGAAGTGCGAGAAGGCGATCTTCGTATGGCCCACGGTCAGGCCGGTCTGCGAGAAGGCGGGCGGGAAGCCCTTCGCACTGTTGCCCCAGATGCTCCCGGCGAGCCCCTCGAGCACCACGAGCAGCCCGATCGTGACGATCACGGGATTCAGCTCAGGCTTGCCCTGCAGGGGCCGGATGAGCACTCTCTGCACGAGCGCCCCGAGCACCAGCCCGATCCCGAGGGCCGCGGCGAAAGCCTCCCAGTAGCCGATGCCTCGGTCGAGGAGGCTGAATGCGATGAAGGTGGTGAACATGCCCATCGCGCCCTGAGCGAAATTGACGATGCTCGTCGCCCGGTAGATGAAGACGAGGGCGAGGGCCATCGCGGCGAAGATCATGCCGTTGGCCACTCCGTTCAGCGTCACGTCCACGAACAGCTTCATGTTCAGCCCCTCAGAATCCGAGATAGTGGTGGCGCAGGTCGTTGTCGGCTGCCACGACATCTGCGTCGTCGCTCACCACGACCTTCCCGAGGTTTAGTACGACGGCGCGTTGCGCGACCGAGAGCGCACTGCGGGCGTTCTGCTCCACGAGCACGACGGTGAGCTCTGAAGAGACGGCGAGGTCGCGCAGCACCGCCATGAGCTGGGCGGTCACTATGGGGGCGAGGCCGAGAGACGGCTCGTCGAGCAGCATCACCTTCGGCCGCGACACGAGCGCCCTGCCGATCGCGAGCATCTGGCGCTCTCCCCCCGAGAGGGTCGAGGCGTGACGGTTGCGCCGCTCACCGAGGAGGGGGAACAGACCGTAGACCTCCTCCATGGCCTTTCTGCGCTCGGATCGTCCCAGGCGCCACAGCGTCCCGAGGCGAAGGTTCTCGTCCACGGTGAGCTCCTGGATGACGCCGCGCCCTTCGGGGACGTGCGCGACTCCCACGCGCGCGATGTCCTCGACCGCCATGCCGGTGAGCCTCGTCCCGTTCAGGCGTACGCTCCCGGCGCTCGGCTTCACGAGCCCCGTGATCGTCCGCAGGAGCGTGGTCTTTCCGGCACCGTTCGCCCCGAGGACGGCCGTGATCATGCCCTCGTGGGCCTCGAGCTCGACGTCCCGGAGAGCTCGTATCGCTCCGTAGGAGACGCTCAACCCCTCAACCGCCAGCACTGTCAGGTCCCCCCGACCCGCCGTCACCTTCGCTACCGCGCGCAGCATCGAGGTGCTGCGATGCCTCGCCGTGTTTGGCGGCGGCTCCGCCCGGGCGGATCGCCTCCACGTCCTCGCCCAGGTAAGCGGTCGTGACCTCCGGGTCGGCGCGGACCTGCTCGGGGGTCCCCGCGGATATGACGCGGCCGAAGTTGAGAACCACGAGGCGGTCGCAAGTGGACATCACCAGGTCCATGTGGTGCTCGACGAGCATCACCCCGATCGAGCCGCGAAGCCGCACGATCAGCGCGCGCAGCTCTTCCATCTCGGCTCCCGATAGCCCGCTCGCCGGCTCGTCCAGCAACAACAGCGTGGGCTCGCTGATCAGCGCCCGGGCGAGCGCGACGCGCTTCTGGATCGCGTAGGGGAGCGCGGTCGGGGGCCAATCGGCGAATTCCGCGACACCGAGCTGGTCGAGTAGGTCCATGGTCCTGCTGCGCAGGCGTTGCTCCTCCCCGCTCGCGCGCCACGTCCCGAGGAGAGCGGACACGAAGTTCGTGCGGAGGCTCGCTTGCGCCCCGGCCATCACGTTCTCGGCCACACTCATTCCGGGCCACAGGCCCACTCCCTGGAGGGTGCGGGCGATGCCGAGAGGGGCGAGGTCGTGGGGGTTGTGGTGCCGCAGCAACCGCCCCCTGTAGGAGATCCTGCCGGCAGTCGGCCTGACGAACCCGCACACGACGTTGAAGAGCGTTGTCTTGCCCGCTCCGTTGGGCCCGATGACGCCGACCACCTCGCCTTCGTCGACCGACATGGACACGTCGTCGAGGGCTGCGAGGCCCCCGAAGGTGACGCTCACACCGCTTACGGAGAGGCCCCCGGACGGCTCACCCACGAGATTCGGTGACGGTCCCCCGGCCCGGGGTCGGCGAAGCGAGAGCCTTCGACCTGGGCCCGCCGGGGGTGACAACACGAGTCACGCGGCCCATTTTGGCTGTGCCCGAGGCCGATTGCTTGGGTAGAAAGCCCTTGGCATCGATCTCATTGTGCGACCGTTGACGCGTCGTAGTGGTGAGTGTACTTTCGCGCCGAAGAGTTAGACAGGCCCGGGCTGGGGCGGCTCTCTCGAGGCCTCCGACTGGGAGGGAAGAAGATGAGCGTCGTCGACGGAGGCGCAGCCCCACCTGCGCCCGGCCAGAGCGTTCCCCCCGTGGCCCCGGGCACAATCACGATCCACCACGGCCGGCACCGGTTCGTGCTCCAGCCCGGGCAGGCAGCCAAGGTGGGGAGCGGGCCGGCCAACGAGGTCGTGGTCAGTGACCCACGCGTCTCGGCCACGCACCTGTTCGTCAGCTGGAGCCCACAGGGTTGGGTGCTCGACAGCGTGGGCACTGGCGGCACGTACATGTCCGGTCAGCTCGTCACCCGCGTGCTTCTCACACACCCGGTCGAGGCGCGTCTTGCGGCTCCGGACGGACCCCTCGTCCACTTCGAGCCGGCAGTCACAGCACCCTCTGCCGGGGTACCGGCGAGTACGGTGCAAGGCGCTTTAGCGAAGGCCGGTCTCGGGCACCACAATGGCCAGTGGGCCTCGACGCCAGAGCTCGAGGAGCTGTCCACCGCGCTCAAGATCCTCGTCCCGATCCGAAGCTGGTTGAAGAACCCCAGCTGGCACAAGGGGCTCAGGCTTTGCGTGATCCCCTACGCCTTGCTGCCGCTGTCTTTCATCGCCCTCTTCGCCGGCTCGGGCAACCTCACGACGCCCGGATGGGCCTACAGCCTTTACGTAGCCCCCTTGTGGCTGGTGGCCTTCTGGTACCTGATCCGCCCCGGCACGATCACGAGACAGGAGGTGGTCATAGGCGCCATCGTGATCGCCTGGGTCCTCACGTGGATGAAGCTGGTCACGATCCACATCAACGACCATCTTGCCGGTGCAGGCCAGTCGTTGACGTTCATCAAGGCCATCGGAGTCGGGTTCAACGAGGAGATCACCAAAGCGCTCCCTGTGCTCATCCTCGCCGTGGTGCTCATGAAGTTCCGCTCTACGAGGCTCGACGTCCGGATGTGGATGTTCATAGGCACCATCGCTGGACTGACGTTCGGCGTGTACGAGGCGACCAGCTACACGGTCGGCGCCATCGTCAGCATCCACGCCGCAACCGGCAACAACGGGGCGGTCGTTGCTAGCCTCGAGTTCGCTTACCGAGTGTTCGTGGACGGGTTCCAACACGCCGTGTGGGCCGGCATCTCGTGCTTCTTCGTCGGGATGGCGATCAACCACCGACGCCGGGGAGTGCAACTGATCCTCGTCGGTATCGTGATCGCGGCTGTCCTGCACGGGGTGAACGACTGGATCGCTCCTGCGGTAAACAGCCTCTGGGCGCAGGTGGCCGTCGAGGCCGTGTCGCTGTTCCTCTTCTTCGGCTACTCGATGTCTGCCCGTGACATCGAGCTCGAAGTACAACAGAACCCCGTGTTCGAAGAGCAGCCGAAAGCGAATACTCAGCAGTCCCAGCCGACTCCCACCACCTAGCCGTCAGAGTCCTCAGGACGCCTTTGTGTGTGAGAGAGAGGCGACCTCGTCGCCGCCAAGGCGGCGGATGGTGAACCCGGCGCGCGACAGCACCACCGGGATCGTCTTCACGTGCTCCCTGTCCTTCTCCTTGTTGTCCTCGGGGAGCTCGTCGAAGGGCACGTCGATCATCGGGTGGTGCTGGTTGTCGCGTTGTGAGCCGTAGCGGTATCCCATCCGCTTCATGTCCGCCGACCAGCGATCGTGCTCCAGCGGAGCGAGCGCCTCGATCTCCTCTGCGGAGAACTCGAAGAGCGGCTCGTTGGCCCGCAACGGAGCAGGCGCGACCACGCACCTAACGCTCGCGAGCTTCGCGGCGATGCCGTCGGCCCACAGCCGGTTGGACTCCCTCAGGGCGTGTGGGAGCTGCTCCCAGGGCACGAGGGAGGAGTCCTGCGCCACCGTGACGCCGAGCTCTCGTTGGTGCGCGCAGTGCAGCTCGTGCCCGAGCCTGGCGATGGTCTCCGTCGAGGTGTGGGTCAACAGCGCGTTGGGTCGCAGGCACTGGCTCATCCAGCCGAAGGAGGCGATGTTCTCGAGCCCGGGCCCGCCCCTCGTGACCGTGCGGGCCACCCCCGCGTCGTGGTCCGACACCGCTATGACGATCGGGGTGTCGGAGTCGAGCGCTCCCTGCTGGCGGAGAGTGAGGGCGGTGGCCAGCGCCTCGGTGTCGCTCGGGAGGGCGATGTAGATGGCGCTCACCTCTGCCGGGAAATCAGAGATCCGCCCCGTGGCCGCCAGGTCGATCTGCCAGGTCCGGAGCTCGACCGACCCGATGTCGCCGAGCTCGGGGTTGCGATTGGTGAGCTCGGCGAGGATCCTCTCGGGGTCGACTCCCACGATCGTCACGGTGAGCGAGCCGTGCGCCGAGCGCATCGACGCGAGCCAGCGCCTCAGCACGCCCACGACCAGGCTCGGGCCCAGGCCGCCCGCCGTGACGACCAACACGTGCGGCGATCCCGGGCGCGCCTCGTCGAAGGGGGGGTGCTCGTCGAGCAGGAGCTCGGCGGCCAGCGCGAAGACGTTCACCAGCTCGAGCCGGAATGCCGACTGGTCCCTGTCCACTAGGGCCTGCGCCTTCATCACGTGCCAGAGCTCGAAGTCGTCGAACTCCACGAGAGCTGTGAGCACCCCGTCGCTGCGGTTGCTGGAAAGCGCTCGTGAGCCGGCGGCGACGTCGATGTTTGCGCCGTCGTTGCCGCACATTGCCACGAGCAGGGCGGCATGCCCAGCGCCCGCCTGCCTCAGTATTTGGGGGTCGGTGGCGTCACCGATCAAGGTGAAAATACCCCGCTCGCGACAACTCTCTATGCCGACGTTGGACTGGTCGCGCTCGATGACGACCACGGGGAAGTCCTCGTCGCTGAAGGCCCTCGCGATCCTCAGCCCTCCGGCTCCTAGCCCGGCCACCACCACGTGGTTGCGCAACCGACGGACCCGGAGGCGGTTCAGCTGGTCGCGGTACAGGGCTAGGACCACGCCAAGTCCCGCGTACCCCAGCAGGACAGGGCCCAGGAAGCGCGAGATGTTCAAGAGGAGGTTCGGGTTGTTCGGTACACCGATGTGGATCGCGAACAGCCCGAGCGAGTCGTAGAGAGCGTCGAAGAAGCCGAGCTTCGGGTAGGCCTGCTCGAAGCCGGCAACCCCCATCGCCAGGTCGATGACGGCGACGAACGCCAGGAGGGCGGGGCCGGCTCTCTTGAGGCGGTGTACCGCCTCCCTGCCCCTCGCCGAGCGCACCAGCCGATGGCCGCGCGAGCGCCTGTGGCTCAGTATGTCGATGTCGGCCGCGGTGAGGGACCGGGACTCGACTGTGGTGTCCCGCCCGAAGACCTCTGCGTCGCTCTCCGCTACCGGAGCTTGGAGCTCGTCCGGCCGTTCAGTTGGCGGCGGCATGGTACAAGGCCTGCTCGGTCGAGGTCAGGTCGCGGGTGATCCGTCCGTGAGCGGCCTGTTCGAGCTGGGGAAGAGGCATGGCCCCGGAGGTCGACCACAAGCGCGCGACCCCGTCGTTACCTGCCGTCAGGATCTCAGTACCATTCGAATTGAACGCGGCGCTGTTGACTGCTCGTGGGTTCGGCCGAGGGGTTGGCCCGAACACCGCCAGTTGCGAGCCCGACGCCACGTCCCAGATGCGAACGGCTCCGTCGTCTTCGGACGTGACTATCTGTGTACCCTGGGGATTGAACACAGCCGTGTTGAGCTGACCGGTCGAGGCGTTCATGGGGGGCTTGGCGGGCCGGATCGTGTGGCCCGGAGAGCAGTCGGCGGTGTCGAAGACGGCGACGTTGCCTGCGTTGTCCGCTGTCACGACCAGATCTCCCTTGAGGTCGAATTGACCGTCCCACATCACTGCATCAGGGTCGGGACCCTGGAGCAGGCACGGATGCTCGCTGGGATGGGCGGTGTTCCACATGAGAGCCTGCCCGCTCTGATAGGAGACGAGCAGGTGGGCCTGCGACTGGTCGAAGGCGATGGAGTTGACTATCCAGTCCGTGGAATCGTCGTAAACCTGGTTGTAATGACACGGAAAATCGAAACTCTTCGGGCACGACAATTTGATCTGCTTCCCGGTGTTCAAATTGTACAAGTGTACGAGGTAGTTGGTGTCGACGATACCGATCCAGGTCTGCTTCTGGCTCACGGCAACCGCGTCGACGTCACTGAGCAGGGTCTTGGGCGACCCCGAAATCGACTGAAGGGTCGCCGTGCTGTTGTCGATGGTGACGATTTGGTTGGGATCGCCCGGGACCAATGCGAACGCGTAGCCAGCGTAGCTGGCGCGAAGTTTGAGCGTCCTGAGATCCCAGATCTGGACTTGCGACTGGTTCGAGGCGGTCGCCACCAACGCGACCTCGTGGTTGCCTGTCCCCGGTACAAACTGCGCGCTGCCCAGTTCTTCGGATCCCGGAGGCACGACCTGCCCGACCAGCTGTCTCGGCAGAGTGTCCCAGAGCTTCACGGTGTGGTTCTCGTTGCCGGTCACGAGTCGTGGCGCCCCCGTGGGGTCGAATCCGACGGAGTAGATGACACCGCAGTCGCAGTCCAGCTGAGCGACCTGGTCGCCGGTGCTCGAGTCCCACACGGTCGTCTGTCCGAGGTCGTTGACCGTCGCGAGCTCACTGCCGTCGGAGTTGAAGGTCGCCGCAATCGTGTCACCGACCGTGTCCAGCGCGTGTAGCTGCGCTGGTGGGGAGCTCGTGACGTCCCACAAGAGCGTCTTCCCGTCGGCGCTTGTAGTAGCCACCTCAGTCCCGGAGGGGGAGAAGACCGCGTCGGTCATTACGTTGGAGCCGATCGTCGCCAATTGGGTCAAGCTCGGCACCGACCACAAGATGGCACCTGTGTTGTACGAGAGGGTGACGAGCATGGTGCCGGCGCCGTTGTAAGAGACCGGGCCATAGGAAGGGGTAGCTACGGAATTCGGGGGAGTGCAACCGATCGCTGCGCCCGTCACCGCATACTCGCAGAGCTGGTCGTTGGTGTCCTCGGTGGCGAAGCTCTTGCCGTCCGGATCGAAGGCGACGTAGTCGATGCCGTAGCCGTTGCTGGGGTCGTCGCTAATGGCGATGTTCGAGCCGTGGGTTTCCGCTCCCGCCGAGGTCATCGTGAACATCGTCACGTAGCCGTTTCCTTCTGCGACGGCGAGCTTGGTACCGGCTGGGTTGAAGGCAACCTCATTCGGGTCGGCGCCCCTCGGTGTGGACAAGATCGACGGGGGCGAGGACGGATGGTGAGTGTTCCAAAGCTCCGCGATATCGATGGCCTTTGTATAAGCGACTGCTGCCACGTAGCTGCCGTCCGGGCTGTAGGCGACGGAATAGACCGAGCCGCGGGCCTGGAGCGAAGTGAGCTCCTGAGTGCTGCCGAACGCCTGGCGGAGCGCGTTCTGGGCCTCGGGGGTGACGCTGGTCGTGACGGCCTGCAAGGCGAGATTGGTGCTCAGCTCGGGGTCGCTGCCGAGGTTGCTCACTGCGCTGGCGGCCAGCTGGCGCGACTTCGCCGCGTCGCTCTGAGAGCCCACGTCCCACAGCAGCCCTCCCACGACGACGAGCACGACCAGGACCGCCACCGTCCGCCAGTTGCGTGCGCGGCGTCGCTGCGTGCGCGCCTCGCGCTCTGCCCTCTGCTTCTCCCGTTCGGCCCGAGCAGTGGCCTGCTTGCTACGCCAGTCCAAGATGGCGGAGGCGAGCACGTCGTGGAAGATCTCGAAGCGGGGCGGCTCTTCGACACCGGGAGGCGGGGGGACGTGGCGGACGATGCGTGAAGGCTGGAGCTTCTCGAGCAGCGCCTCGATCGGCGCTTGCTCATCGGGCCGCTCCGTCAGGCCGCTGAGGTCCTTTGCCGTTAGTGCGATCTTGGTGCCCGATGGCGTGACGAGCTGCTTGAAGACGTCGGTGGCGATGTCACGTTCGTCCTGCGACAGGCCGTCGAGGGTCGTCGCGAGGTGCGTGCTCACGATCTGCTGGGCGCCGCCGAGGTCTTCCAGCGTCTTCAAACGCAGGTTCGTGGACCCCGAGTCGACCTCCGCCTGCCAGAGCTTGCTCATGACCAGTTGGAGGTACGGCGCTTCGAACGCGTCGCCCGCCGCACCGTCCAGAGTGCCCGCGCCCTCCTGGTCCAATCTCACTCGGCCCGCGCGCACCTGCTCGAGGACGGTCTCGACGAGAGCCGGCTCCCAGCCAACCTGAGGCTCCCCGGGCCGCCGGCGGTTGAACTCCTCGATGGGGCCCACGATCGCCTCGCGTGCGGCGGCCTTGCCGAGCGGGTTGACGCGACGCAGCGAGTCGAACAAGGCAGGGGTGCGGTCCTTGAACCGATCGAGCTGCGCCAACGCGTCCTCACGTATCGAGACCAGGAATCCCGCCGGCAGGCCGGGGCGGTTGACGGCCGGGGGGAACTGGGCGAAGAACGTGTCGTCGCCTTCCTCGGCGCCGTGGTAGAGGAAGTACTCCTCGAACTGGTCGAGGATCACGAGGAGGGCAGCGTCGAGCTGCTCGGTGGCGGCCTCCACGACCTCGATCAACTGACCTTCCGCTGCGAAGTCGCGGCCGGAGAATTCCCTCGTGGCATCCGCGATGGAGCGGGTGAGCGAGCCCAGCGGGTCGTCTCGCCAAGTGCTGAAGACCACCGGCACGAATTCTGGAGAGCCGATCGCCTCCTGGTTCTCGTGCGCGAGCTCCCTCAGTCGCGACGCGACACCCGCTCGCAACAGCGAGCTCTTGCCCACCCCGCTCTGGCCGTACACGACTGTCAGCCGGCGTGCTTTCAGGTTGGAGATGATCAGGTCCCGCTCGCGTTCGCGACCGAAGAAGAAGGCGGAGTCGTCCTCGGTGAAGAACGTCAGGCCCTTGTACGGGCTGGTCGCGCCTGTGGCGTCGGGCTCGGGACTCGTCCGTGGTCCCGCTTCGGTGGTCGTCACGCCAATCCGGCTTCGAAGGTGGTCACCGTGGCAGCGCTCAGGCTGCCCCAGCCTGCTCCGCGAGGAAGGTGTCGAATGCCGCGCTGAGTCCCTCCAGGTAGTCCTCTAGCGGGGTGTCGCGCATCTCGACGCCATGGTGCCGCCAAGACGCCCGCTCGACGTCCGAGCAATCTCGCTGGATCGACCACCAGGAGTTCTTCCCCTTGTTGCTGTCGTACAGCTCGTAGAGGATTGCGCGGAGGTTCCAGTCGTGGAGGCTGTAGCCCAAGAAGAGTAGGTGGCAGTTGTTGAGGCGGACCATCACGTCGGTGGGCAGGCGGTCCCGCAGGTCGGCACGCCCTGAGCGCCCTTCCCGGCCCAGGTACTCGATGTAGTGGTCCTCGGTTATCACGTAGCTGTCCTGGTCAGGGTCAGACTTGTTGACGAAGCCGTGGAGCTTGACGATGACCGTTCTAGTGTCCGGGTTCACCGCGTCGTAGTCCTCGGGCTTCTCGATCAAGGTGAGATCACCATCGGGCGACTGGTGGAGGAAGCAGCCCTTGTCGGCTCCCTCCGCTACGTAGGCGACCAGGTCGAAGGGCTCGCCCTGGGTGCTGAAGGCTTTTTCGAGCAGGTCGTCGTAGTTGGTGGTGACTATGAGCGGAGGGCGGCGCAACTTGCCCGCCTCGCGCAACCGGCCGGGCACCGAGGCGAGGAACTCGTGGAGCTTGGTGGTCGGGAGCTCGCGGTTGAAGACATCGTGCAACGCGAAGTAGAGGGGTGAGGACCCGCCCTGCATGGTGGCGATCCACTGCGCCACCTCCAGCAGGTTGGTCGGGGAGCTCTCCATGTCGAACTCCCTTGCAAGATGGACTGCCAGCTCCGACGAGCTCGGGGGCCCGTGCCACTCATCGCTGTCGGGAGGGCGGCCGAACAGACTCGCGCCGGCGCCGAGGACGGGAGTGAGGTTCCCGTTCTTGAACCCGCGGCACACCATCTTGTAGTGCAGCGACAGTTCCCCTGCCACCGCCGTCCTGCCAGGGTCGTCGGTCTGCGCAAAGGCCATTCGATCCACTCCGTCTCCCGAGCCTGCCCAATCCTCCCCCGCCCGAGGGACCAGCTGGTGGGTGAGGTTCCCCGGGCCACCGCGGCTGCTAGGCGCCTGGAAGCTCCCGCGCGGAAGGTACCAAGACCCCTACGTGATGTCAACTGTTGCACACGGACCAAGCAAATGGAGGCAATAAGCTCGAAAGGGCAGGCGCCCACTCGGGCGAAGAGCAAGGTCCCACAGGGCAACATTGGTCGGGGAAGGCCCGGGAGCGTTCGCATGGAGGCTTGGCTGAGTACGGCTGCGCTGGCGAGCGTGCTCGTACCACTGTTCGTGTTGGCGGAGCGAGTGGACCCCGAGGTCGAGCGCCCGCCGAGTGCGCCCAGTGCAAGGCGTACGGACCTTGTGTACCTGGGTTTCTTCGCCCTCGCCTACCCGCTGGCCGGGATCGGCGCCTGGGAGCTGACGCAGAAGGTCGGAGTGTGGGGGATCTTTCGCGACGAGCTGTCCCACCAGCCGTACTGGGCCGGGGCCGCGGCGGCCTTCGCCGTAGCGGAGCTCGGCTCGTACTGGCTGCACCGCGTCGAGCACAAGGTGACACGCCTGTGGCGTTTGCACGCGGTGCACCATTCCGCCACGGACGTGAATTGGTTGACCACGTTTCGTTTTCACCCGCTCGACGCCTTGATGGAGAAGCTCGGACCGGTTCTGGTGGTGGCGGCTCTCGGGTTCCCGCTGTCGTGCCTGGTCCCGTTCCTCGGCGCGGCGGCAGTCGTCACCTTGCTGGCGCATTGCAACGTGTGGGTCCCGGGGGCTTGGATCTCGCGCGTCGTGGTCACACCGGGGTACCACCGTACGCATCACGAGGTGGACCGTGACGGCGCGAACTTCGCGCTCGTCCTACCTATGGTCGACGTGTTGTTCGGGACGGCGTCCTTTGCGATCGGCGAGCGCCACTTCGGCACCCGAGCCCCCATGCCGGCATCGGGGTTCTGGGCGCAGTTGCGCTGGGGGCTCGGGTTTTCGTCTCAGCGTCTTGCTCAGCGTAGAAGCAGTACGCCGAGCGAGAACGACGCCACATTGGCCACGTAGCTGATCCCGCAGATCGGCAACGCCTCCCGACGCTGCACAGCGAAGAGGAGCCCCGCCTCGACAAGCACGACGACCAGCTCGACGATCGCGAGCGCCGGGAAGGGTCCCATGGGGCGTTCGAGGAGGGGGAACAGGACGAGGAAGCCGATCGGGTGGGACACGAGATTGACGCCCGCACCGGCTGCTAGCCCCTGCGGCATCGGAGTCGACTGCATGACGCGCAGCAGACAGGCGTACACAGGGGCTTCGATGACCACTGTCAAGCACAGCGCGAGGAGGTACGCGCTCTGGTGCGTCACGCTACTGGCGCGGCCGCCAGGCCCAGCCGTCCCATACCCAGCGCCCGTCCGGAGAGACCTGCCCGGTGGGGTTCGCCGCTCTCGCCAACCGAGCGGCGCCGTCGTACGACTGCTTGCGCTTCCTGTACCGGAGCAGGAGCCCCAGGACCACCAACGCGACGAGCACGAGTATCACGACGAAGAGGACGAGCAGTGTGGAGCTCCCCCCTCCGAGTGGGTTGGGAGATCCTCCGCCGGGTGGAGGTGCAGGTATGTCGGCGAGCAACCCTGCGAACAGCCCTAACAGACCCACGACCTAAATTCTACGTTGACGTCCGCTAGCGGCCGGTCTTCTGCCATGCCTGTCCGTTCCAGACCCAGTGGCCGTCGGCGGACACCGGCATGCCGGCGGCGATGAGGGACTTCACTCCAGGGTCCAGCTCACCGGCAGAAGCCGGGCTCTTCGCCGCTTCGGCCTCGGCCGGCTGCCAGGCCTTCCCGTCCCACGCCCAGCGCCCGTCTGCAGAGAGGAGGCGGGTGCCGCTCGACTCGGGCGCCTGCGGTGCCACCGGCTGCCAGGCCTTCCCGTCCCAGCGCCAATGACCGTCGGCCGAGATCGGATGCTCCTCAGGCGGTGCAGGTGGGGCGGCGGGTGTCGCGGGCGCGGGAGCGGCGTGCGGCACCCACTTCGCACCGTCCCAAATCTGTGTGCCGTCGGGAGAAAGCGGGTGGGACGCATCGGGCTGCGGTGCAGCAGCAGTCGATTCCGCAGCAGTCGGTACAGCGGCAGCCTTCGAAGTCGCCGTCTCTGCGTTCGGCGCACCGGTCGGCGGTGCGGATACGGGGTTCCATTTGTCGCCGTCCCAGACCCAATGACCGTCGTCGCTGACCCAGCGGTGCTGTTCGTCCTGCCGCATCGACGTCTCCATTCGTTCACGAGCGCTCATGGTCATCTTGCGCCAAACATGCAGTATACGGAGGTTGTTTTGTACTTGGGTGTGTCTTATAGTTTTTCCGTTACTGGTCGATTGAGGTGGGCGATTCCCACGAGCACGTGGCCGAAGGGGGCCGGATGATCTGTTTCCGCTGCTCGACGCCGAACCCGGAGGTCGCCCGGTTCTGCCACCACTGCGGGGCCGTGCTCGTGCCCGAAGCTGACAGGGCCGACTACTACGCAGCCCAACCGGCGGAGTCGGTGCGTGCACTGGCTCTGGTCAGTACGTTGATGCCGCACGCGTCGGCGAACAGGCACCACATCTACCGCCTCGGGCTCGTGTTTGCGGTGGGCGCGGCGCTCGTGGCGGCGGGC
This sequence comes from Acidimicrobiales bacterium, assembly GCA_035509915.1. Lineage (GTDB taxonomy): Bacteria > Actinomycetota > Acidimicrobiia > Acidimicrobiales > UBA8190 > Bog-564. Next base: position 42,092 of record DATKIB010000065.1, read on the forward strand.
TTCGGCATCCTCCCGGTCGCCCTCGTATGTGCTGGGGTGGCACTACCGGGCATGCTCCTCACCTATTTCCACGACCACGAGGTCTGGAGCGACGAGCCCGCGATAGTCATCGGCGCGTGTGTGTTCCTCGCAGCCGGAATCGGTGTCGGCGTCGGGTTTCTGGCGAACCTGTTCAGCAACAGCGGGCTGCTCGTCACGATCAACAATGCTCTTCCCTCGACGGGCCGGTTACTCGAGGAGTGCCTGCTGCTGCCGGCAGTGGCGTTCGTCGCTCTCCAGATCGCACCTAGCCTCGTCACGTCCCGGGAGAAGTTCCGCCACGCCCTCGACGCTCTCACTCTCGCGGCTCTCGGTGGAGTGGCTTTCGCTCTGGCGGAGTCGATCGTCATCCAGCACGGAGCCTTCTCGAGCTTGACGGTCCACAACACCAACGCGGCTACCGACGCCTTCGTGGCTCTCACCCTGGGCTTCGTGAAGCCGATCATCTACGCGACGGCGGCAGCGGTCGCTGTGATGCGCATGCGCGGGGGCGCCAACAGCTACCTCACCGGACTGGTCGAAGGCTTCCTCCTCGTGGCCATCTATGACACCTCTGTTGCGACCCTCACCTCCTACGGGCAGCGCGGCGTAGTGCTCACCTTCCTCATCGCAGCCGCGTTGGCGTCGGTGGGCCTGCTCTCGGTCCGCAACGAGGCCCATGGGGCGTTGCTCCAAGAGGCGGAGCAGGCGGCTGGCATCGCAGAGCCCGGCGGGTTCGGCGGCTTCTGTGCCAATTGCCAGCTCCCTCTGCTCGCGGGCGCGGCGTTCTGTCTGGCCTGTGGCACGGCCGTAGCGGCGATGCCGAAGCAGCACCAGCGCAGTCTCGCCTCGTCCTCCGGCTCCTCCTCCGACCTGTCCGCCTGATGGCGCCGAAGAACCCGACTGGAGCGCTTCGATGACATCGACGTACGAACCGCCTCCTCCGCCTCCGCCGCCACCGTCGGAGGGTGGTCCTGCGGTCCCTTCGGTGGCGTACCCGCCGCCTCCGCCTCCCCCGCCGCCCAGCGCGCCACCCGGGGCGCCGGGTGCACCCCCGAGCGGCTGGACCGGTCTTCAAGGCAAGATCCCCAACCGCAGGATCGCCGCGTTCGCGGGCGGCGGCGTTGCGGTTGTGGGCGGGATAGTCGCGTTGATCGTGCTCCTCGGTTCCGGGCCGAAGCCCACACCCCCCCCAACCCCTCTTCCCACGACCCCTCCCACGACCCCGGCCACGACCCCGAGCACGACACCCTCCACCACACCGAGCACGACGCCCTCAACCAGCCCGAGCACCACACCCTCGACCACACCGAGCACCACGCCGACAACGTCTCCCCCGCCCTCCTCGTCGGCGGGAGCGGTCCCGCTCGGGAACGGGCTGAGCGTGAGCCCTGCGAGCGGCTGGACCGCCAACTGCAGCAACTGCAGCAGCGGGTCCACGGACTTCTTGAGCCCCGACCAGACGTCGGACGTGTACTACGAGGGCCTCAAGCAGACGTCGTCCAACCCACTCAACGACCTCGTGCAGGGCGTCTCGACGGGCCAGAACGCCTCGTTCTCGAACTTCCAGGGAGGTACCCCGACCAACAGCTCGCTCAACTCGAACCCGGCCGGGTTCGGCGAGTTCTCCTACGAGGCCTTCCAGGGAACTGTCAGCACCAACCAGGGCACTCAACAGTTCTACGGAGTCTTGGGAGTGTTCTGGAACTCGAGCAGCGGTTACGAGGTGTTCTTCGTCTATGAGGCCACCAGTCAGAGCTCGGTGCAGAGCAACCTCAACAGCCTCAATACGATGAACGACTCGGTCGTGGCAAGCTGACGACGCTCGGCCAGGGTGAAGGCCCTTCGGGCCCGCAGTTATCGTGCCCGTACTGCGGCGAGACTGTGCCCGCCGGGGCATTCTGTGGGAACTGCGGCGCGCACCTCTCGGATGCCGGTGGGCGCGCACGGCTCCACCATTACGCGGCATCTCCTAGCGAGCACGTGCTTCGGATCGCGGTCATCTCGACCTTCTTCCCGCACCTGCCCAGGAGGCACGCGCATCTCTTTCGGGAGACCTTCACGATCGGCTTGCTGGTGGTGGTGCTGCTGGCCGCTCTCCGCCTGTACGCGCCCGCCTTGATCGCTGCGGCAGCACTGCTACCGATCCTCTACGTCCTCTACCTCTACGAGGTGGAGGTCTGGGAGACCGATTCGGTCTCCGTCCTGCCGGCCACCCTGGGCCTGGGCGCGGCACTCGGGGTTGGCTACAGCCTCGGTTTCGGTCAGGTGGTGACGGTGGGTTTGGGCGGTCCGCGTCAGGGAGCGGCGTTCAGCGGCGTCCTCCTGCCGGTGGTCTCGCAGCTGCTCATGATCGTGGGCCCGCTCCTGCTGCTCGGGCGGGTCCGCTTCGACGAAGCGCTCGACGGGCTGAGCTTCGGGATCACGTCCGCCTTAGGGTTCACCTTTGCGTCGGTGATCGCGGGGTACTGGCACACCCTCACCGCGCCGCTGTTCGGATCAGGAAGCATCTCGACCGAGCAGATCGCAGGCATCGCACGCGCTGCGATCCTGGCCGGAGTGGTAAACGCCGCCACTACGGGGATCGTCACCTCGAGCCTGTGGCTGCGCCGCCACGGCCGCTCGCGCAAGCGTCACGACCACGTCCTTCTCCGATTGCCCGCCGCCGTCGTGATCGCGTTCGGTTTCCAGATCGCATTGGGCATCGTGACGTACTTCGTGACGTCTCTGCTGCTGGTGGTGATCCTCTGGGCGATAGCCGCCGCCGCGTTGCTCGTGTGGGTGCGTATCACCGTTCACCACGCACTACTGGAGGAGGGCGCAGAGCACGTGATCGGCGAGGCCTCGGCCTGTCCCGAGTGCCACCTGCTCGTGCCGACCATGTACTTCTGCCCGGCTTGCGGGGCCGCGCGGTCGGCGGTGCCCAAGCACAGCCGACCGCCGATCGGGGCACGGGCGTGACGTCGCTCTCGTACAGCTATCCGGTGGTCGGCGCAGGGTCCGTCCCCGGAGCGAGGCAGAAGCTTCCGCACACGCGCTTCCTCGCGATCGCCGGCGTGGGCCTAGGCGTCCTGGTGATAGTCATCACCGCTGTCGTCGTGCTCGTAAAGCCCGGCGTCCAGTCCTGTCACTTCACCTGCGGTCCCGACGTGGGTCCGAGGCTTGTGAGTCCTACTTCCTTCACTAGCTCCGAGTTCGGATACAAGGTGGAATACGACAGCGGCTACTTCAAGCAGAGCAACGCGACCAAGTCCGGTGCCGAGTTCGACCTGACGATCGGGGGCGGTGGCATCCTGGTCTTCAAGGCCGAGTCGGGTAGCGACGTCAACGGTGCCGTCGACAGCCTCGTCAACAGCATCAGCTCCAACGAGATCCAGAACCTCCAGGAGATCGAGCCCGTACCCGGAGCCGAGATCGGCGAGGTGGAGGGCTCGGGGACAGCGTTCTCGGGCACGTTCGTCCCGCAGGGCGGGGGACAGACCGTTCCCGTCTCGGTGGTTGCGATGGCAGCTTCTTCGCACGGTCTCACGATCGGCGTCCTCGCGATCGATCCGCAGGACCTGAGCTCGGTCCAGACGCTGCCGCTCGGGTTCGCGGACGGTGCGTTCCTCGACGCTCCGATCACCGACACGATCTGGCCTGGACAGAGCTGATGGTGGTCGCACGACGGACCACAACGGTCCTCGCGGTCAGCCTCATCGCCGTGCTGTCGTGCTCGGTCCAGGCCCTCGCAGGCACGCCAGCGCGGCGCCCGGCGGCGGGCACCTCGAGTTCGCTCCCGTCCCTCGCTGTCGCTGTGCACGAGGCGACCGACCTGGGTCCGTTGCCCTCGGGGGTGCGGGTCGGGCTCACGTTCGCCCTGCGCGAACGAGACCCGTCGGGCCTCCAGGCACTCCTGGATCGCGGGGGGAGGCTGACGCCAGCGCAGTTCGCCTCGACCTACGGGCCCGCCCCCACTCTCGTCGCTTCGGTGCGAGGGGTACTTGCTCGCGAGGGGTTGTCGTCGCAGTGGGAGCCGGGCGAGACCTTGATGTCGGTCACGGGCTCCGCGGCGGCTGTCGAGCACGCCCTCGCGCTGCAGATCCATCGCTTCGTCCTCCGCGGCTCGACTCGCTTCTACGCCCCGCTCACCACCCCCGAGCCGCCGAAGGCGCTCTCCAAAGAGGTTGTCGCGGTGACCGGTGCCGACGACTACCCGAGCCAGCTCACTGCAGCGAGCTCCAGCAAGGACGGGCTCACGCCGAGCCAGATCGCGAGCTTCTACGACCTCACGCCCTTGCGTTCGGCGGGCCTCGACGGCAGCGGGATGACGGTCATGTTCCCCGAGTTCGCCGTACCCGGCACGTCGGTGCTGTCGGCCTACGCGTCGAAGTTCGGGCTGCCACCCTTCGACGTGACCGTGCACACCAACCCGAGCTGGGGACAACCCGCCGCCTCCACCAGTGAGGCGTCGAGCGAGGCCGCCCTCGACCTCGAGATCGTCCACGGCTTGGCGCCCGGTGCCAAGGAGGTCGTCTACGAGCTCGGGGACGCGACGGATCTGCCGCAGGTAGTGCAGGCCATGGTCGCCGCCAACCGTGGTGCGGTCCTGTCGAGCAGCGTAGGTGTGAACGCCTGCGAGGCCACCTCCGGCGCCCGCCAGTACTCGCTGGAGATCAGCTCGGCATTCGCGCAGGCAGCGGCGGAGGGCACCTCCATCTTCTGGGCGTCCGGTGACCGCGGTGCATTCAGCTGCCTGCCGACCGGAGACGCCTCCACCGAGCAAGAGGTGTCCGTCGGGGTCGAGGCCGACAGCCCCGACGTCACCGCGGTCGGCGGGACGACGGTCTTCCTCGGCTCCAACGGCGCGTACTTCAAGGAAGCCTCCTGGGGGGAGCCGCTCGAGACCTGGGGCAGCGGCGGCGGGATCAGCACGATCTTCCAGCAGCCCTCCTGGCAGGTGGCTCCCGGTCTAGCCGCCGGCAGCCTGGGCGGACGGGGGGTGCCGGACGTGGCGGCCAACGCCGACATCGTCTCGGGTTGGGACACCTTTTCCCCGGGACAGAACGGTACTGAGGAGGGACCCGTGGGCGGGACCTCCGCGGCCACGCCCTGCTGGGCTGCGATCACGGCGCTCATCGACGAGGACCTCGCACAGCTGGGCCTTGCGGCGGTGGGCTTCGCCAATCCGACGCTCTACTACTTCTCACACGATCCCTCGGGTCTGCCCGCCGTCCCGTTCCACCAGGTGAGCGAGGGGAGCAACCTCCACTTCCTGGCGACGGCGGGGTGGAGCCCCGCGACGGGCCTTGGCAGCCCCGACGCGGCGCACCTCGCGGACGACTTCGAATGGTACGACCGCAACACGAGATGACCCCCGCCGAGGCGACCCCTGCCTGCTGTGCGTCGATACAGGGCCATGCTTGAACGAAGCGCCGATGAATCGACCGTTTCGTGAGACAGGGCGCTGACCGTTTCGTGAGACAGAGCGCGGAACCAAGGCGGCGGGTTGGCGCCGGTTAGCCGCGGAAGGCTCGGCGTCGGCTGGCTACTGGTTGGTGCGTTGTTGGTCCTCTCAGGGTGGGTCGTGGCGGGCCAGGAGTGGGCCTCGGCGCGGGGGACGGCTTCTGGCGGGGCGCGTGGCATGGGCTCGGCCGGCACGACCGGCTCGCTTCCTTCCCTGGCCGTTGCCGAGCGGGAAGCGAGCGACGTCGGCCCCCTGCGTGGCGGCGCTCAGGTGGGCTTCACCCTCACGTTGCGAGACCGCGCCAGCGCGGGTCTGGCAGTCCTTCTCGGACGGGGCGGCCGAGTCACACGTGCGGAGTGGGACTCCACGTACGGGCCCGATCCTTCGGCCGTGGGGGCCACGAGGACCCTGCTCGCGGCCGCAGGGTTGTCGTCAACGTGGACGCCCGGAGACCCCCTCCTCGGAGTCACGGGTCGCGCGGAATCGGTCGAGAGCTTCCTGCACGTGGAACTAAGACACTTCGTCCTGCACAGCGGGGCCAGTTTCTACGCCCCACTCAGAGCGCCGGTTGCGCCGTATGCGATCCGGCAGGAGGTGAGCGCTGTGACCGGTCTCGACGACTACCCGGCCCACCTGGCATCGGCCATACCTCACAGTGAGTACGGGGTATCGCCGAGCGAGATGACGAGCTTCTACGACTTGTCGCCGCTGCGGGACGCGGGTATCGACGGCGCCGGAGAGACGGTGATGTTCGTCGAGGCGGCGATGCCTGCCGCGTCGGTGCTCGCGGCCTACGCCTCGAAGTTCCACCTCCCACCCTTCGACGTGAGCGTGGTCAAGGATCCCGCCAGCTGGGGGAAGCCCGACACCCCGACGACCGGCGGCTACTCGGACGACGCCGGTGAGGCTTCGCTGGACCTCGAGATAGTCCACGGCCTTGCTCCCAGCGCGAAGGAGGTCGTCTACGAGTTCGGTGACGACTCGAAGTTCCCGGTGATGATCCAGGCGATGATCAGCTCCAACCCCGGTGCGATCCTCTCGAGCAGCTACTCGATGGCCGATTGCGAGGAGTCCCCCGGCGGGCGCGCCGACGCTCTCGCGCTCGACGCTGTCTTCGAGAAGGGGGCAGCCGAGGGGACCTCGATCTTCTTCGCCTCGGGGGACAGGGGCGCCTACGCGTGCCTGCCTGACGGTGAGCCGTCCACCGAAGGGATGCTCTCGGTCGACCCTGACGTGGACAGCCCCTACATCACCGGAGCCGGTGGGACGACGGCGTTTCTCGCGTCGAACGGCGCCTACTTCAAAGAAGCCTCCTGGGGGGAGCCGCTCGAGACTTGGGGCAGCGGAGGCGGGATCAGCACGATCTTCCAGCAGCCCTCCTACCAGCGGGCGCCCGGACTGGGTCAGGGGAGCCTGGCCGGGCGCGGGGTGCCGGACGTCGCCTGCGACGCCGACTCCACGGTGAGCGGATGGGACGTGTTCGAGCCGCCGGACAAGAGCCAAGGCGAGAACGGGCCCCAGGAATTCCCCGACGGTGGGACCTCTGCGGCGGCGCCCTGTTGGGCGGCCGTCACTGCTCTCGTCGACGAGGACCTCGCTGGCCTGGGCCTGCGATCGGTCGGCTTCGCCAACCCCGCGCTCTACTACTTCTCGCGCGACCCCACAGGGCTGCCCGCGACGGCGTTCCACCAAGTGACCCAGGGAAGCAACCTCCACTACCTGGCGACCCCGGGATGGAACGCGGCGACAGGGCTCGGTACACCTGATGCAGCGCATCTCGCCGACGACTTCGAGTGGTATGACCGCGAGCAGCCCGCAGGGGACTGAACCCATGCGTCGCGTCAAGACCGGCGCCTGCAGGACGGCCCCGCTCCTCCTGCTCGCCCTCGCGCTAGTGGGGTGGGTGACCCTTGCGCACGGGCCGGCCGGCTCTCCGGCCACGCGCTCCGTTCACGCCGTGGCGCAGTCCCTTCCGTCGCTGACCGTCGCCGAGCGCGAGGCGAGCTATCTCGGCAGTGTGGCGGCGGACGCCCGCGTGAGCTTCACCTTGTCCTTGCCCGAGCGCGACGGCGCTGGCATCGAGGCTGTCCTGGCAGCAGGGGGCGGACTGACCCCCGATCAGTGGGCCTCGAGATATGGCCCCGCCCCCTCGCTAGTCGATCGTGTGCGCGCGCAGCTAGCCGGCGCACGGCTGTCGTCGAGGTGGGCACCTGGAGGATCGTTGCTGACGGTGAGCGGATCTGCGAAGTCAGTAGGGCGCTTCCTCCACGTCGCGATCGGGCGATTCGCGCTCGGTGACCGGGTTCGCTTCTACGCGCCGCTCTCGCGCCCCACCCTCCCGGCGTCGGTCGCCGGCGATGTGGCGGCGATCGTCGGCCCGGACGACTACCCGGCCGGCGTGAGCGCGATCCCGAGTCCCGAGTACGGCGTCACCCCCAAACAGATGACCAACTTCTACGACCTCGGCCCGCTCAGGAGTGCCGGCCTCGACGGGTCTGGGATCACGGTCCTGTTCCCCGAGGGGGCGATGCCCGACGTGTCCACACTGACGGCGTTCGCAGCCAAGTTCAAGCTCCCGCCCTTCGACGTCACGGTTCGTACCAACCCGGGCCGCTGGGGCGCTCCTGCGACGCCCAGCGACAGCTGGTACGCCAACTACGCCGGCGAGGTGTCGCTCGACTTGGAGATCGTGCACGGCCTTGCACCCCGAGCGCGCGAAGTGGTCTACGTGGGTTCCGGGCAACCTTCGGGTACTTTGAGTCTTCTCCAGGCGATGATCAGCGCCTACCCGGGCGCGATCCTCTCCGCGAGCACCAACATCGGCAACTGCGAGCAATCGCCCGACGCCCGCGCTACCGCGGTGAGCGCGAGCGCCATCTTCGCTCAGGCGGCCGCGGAAGGCACGACGATCTTCTTCGCCTCCGGAGACCGCGGCGCCTTCGAGTGCATATTCGACCAGGAACCTTCCACCGCGGGCGACATCTCGGTCTATCTCGGCGCGGACAGCCCCGACGTCACCGCCGTCGGTGGCACGACTTCGTTCCTCGCAACCAACGGCGCGTACTACAAGGAGGCGGCGTGGGGCGAGCCGCTCGAGACCTGGGGCAGCGGCGGTGGCATCAGCACCATCTTCCAGCAGCCCTCGTGGCAGGTCGCCCCGGGACTCGGCGCTGCGAGCCTGGGCGGTCGGGGGGTCCCGGACGTCGCTTGCAACGGAGACATCGTGAGCGGATGGGACGTCTTCTCGCCTCCTGACCCCAGTCAGGGCGAGAAGGGGCCGCAGGAGTACTCGAGTGGCGGGACCTCGGCGGCCACCCCGTGCTGGGCGGCGATCACCGCGCTGATCGACGAGGACCTCACGCAGCAGGGTCTGCCCAAAGTGGGTTTCGCCAACCCTGCCCTCTACTACTTCTCACGCGATCCCGCGGGGCTGCCTGCCATGGCGTTCCACCAAGTCACCGAGGGCAGCAACCTCCACTACGAGGCGACACCGGGGTGGAACGCTGCGACCGGGCTCGGCACGCCAGATGCCGCTCATCTCGCCGACGATTTCGAGTGGTACGACCGCGGTCATCCCGCGTAGGTCGACGCCACGCGCGCGACTCGGGCAACCGCGTGCTGGCTCGGGCGAAATGCCATGCCCAGAAGCCAACCTGTCCGACCGCTCCGGACGACGCGAGACATGCCGGCCTACCTGGGAAAATGCGAGCCGGTGGTGGGACTCGAACCCACGACCTGACGATTACAAGTCGTCTGCGCTTCCAGCTGCGCCACACCGGCCTCACTAACAACGCTACTTCCGCGAAGAACCTCGGATGCTTGCTTCGGGGTCGCTTCGTTGGCAGGCTGGGTACGCATGGCTCTCGCCGAACGACGCGTCCTGACCGACCGCGACAAGCAGATCCTCGACTTCGAAGCATCCTGGTGGACCCGGCCGGGATCCAAGGCTGAGGCATTGCGGGCCCACCTGAGCATGTCGCCGGCGTCCTACTACCGTCGCCTCTCCGAGCTGCTCGACATCGAGGACGCGTCGGCATACGCGCCGATGGTGGTGCACAGGCTGAGAAGACGTAGGGAGGAGCGCCGTCGCGAGCGCTTCGAAGGCATCGCCGAGCCGCAGCACCCGCGCAGGTGACCGTGTCCGGCGGCGGCCCGGAGGGTCCCGGCCAGTACTTCTCCGGTTCCACCGGCGCAGCCGGAGGCAGCGGCGGCTCGCGCAGCGGGTCGGAGCCGCGTGATCCCTTCGAGCCACCCGAGCGCTCAGGGCTCGCGCGCGGTGTTGGGGTGGTCGTGATCGCCCTCGTGGTCGGCATCCTGCTCCTGCCGTCAGCGACGCGTGCCCCGTTGACCGTGGTCACCACCCGCTCCACCTCGGGCGCATCGAGCTCCACGAGCACCACCGTCGCCGCTACCACGACCACCACCAGCCACGTCGCGAGGTCCGGGACCACCACGACGACGGCACCCCCACCCGCGACGATCCACGTGCTCGTCGCCAATGCCACGGACGTCAACGGCATCGCCGGAGTGGTCACCAAGTACCTCGGAACCAAGGGCTTCGCCACGCTGACCGCGGCCAACGCCACGACCACCTTGACGGCGTCGGAGATCTTCTACAGCTCGGCCGGCTCGGTAAGCGACGCCGACGAGGTCGCCGCGGCACTCGGTTTGAGCTCCTCTGCGATCCAGTCCGCTTCTTCGAACCCACCGGTGGCAAGCTCGGCGGGAGCGGCCGTGATCGTCGTCGCCGGCTCGGACCTCGCTACCCGCTTCTCTTCGTCAGTGACCACGACGACGACGACGTCACCCACCACCACGACCACGGCGAAGAGCCACTGAGCAACGAGAGCCACACGGGACCGCCGGACCTCGGCGCGCTTCGTGAGCTGTTGATCGACCCGGCCTCGAGCGCGGTGCTGACCGACTTCGACGGGACACTCGCGCCGATAGTCCCGGACCCCGAGCTCGCGACGCCACTTCCCGAAGCCGCGGAGGTCCTCGCCGCGTTGGCGGAGAGCTTCGGTGTGGTGGGGGTGGTGTCAGGCAGGCCGGCCAGCTTCCTGGCCCGTCACCTCGGTGCCGCTTCGTCGGTGCAGCTGGTGGGGGTCTACGGATGCGAGTGGGTCGAGGGCGGAGAGGTCCGGCGGGCCCCGGAAGTCGAGCCGTGGATCGGGGTTGCGCGCGAGGTGCTGACTGCCGCCAGGGCCGAGGCCCCTTCGGGGGTGGGAATCGAGGACAAGGGCGCGTCGGTCACTCTCCACTGGCGGGGCGCTCCGGAGAGGGGCGAGTGGGCGTCGGACTTCGCCGAGGCCTGGGCGAAGCGCACGGGCCTGCTGCTCCAGCCGGGGCGCATGGCCGTCGAATTCCGCCCTCCGGTGGACCTCGACAAGGGCACTGCGGTCGAGCGCCTGGCACGTGGCTGCAGCGCGGCGTGCTTCGCGGGCGACGACGCTGGCGACCTCGCGGCGTTCGAGGCCCTCGACCGGATGGCGGAGCGGGGGGTGCGCGCAGTGCGCGTGGCGGTAGCGGACGAGGAGTCGCCTCCGGAGCTGAGCGCCTCTGCCGACCTGGTGCTCAGCGGTCCCGCCGAGGCGCTCGAGGTGTTGCGGGAGCTCGCGCGCGCAGCAGCCCTCCCGCTTCGCGGAGATCATCACTGCGGGGGCCGGTAAGAGCCTGCGAGAGCAGGTAGTAGATACGGGAAGCATGTAGCAGATACGCGACCAGGCGGCAGATCGCAGCGAGCGCGCGTCTCAGCCCAGGGCCATCGCGATCTGGTCGGCGAGCCATTGTTCGGGCCCGCGCGAGGTCACGATCCCCTTCAGAGCTCGAGACCTTCGCTTTCGTTCCGACGGCTCCATCTCGAGCGCTTTGGCGAGGACCTCGGCGGTGCCCGAGACGTCGAACGGGTTCACTCCTAGGGCCTCGTTACCCAGCTCCTCGTAGGAGCCTGCTTCGCGCGAGAGCGCCAGCACGCCATCGGAGGTGTTGAGCAGCGGGCCCTCCTTCGCGACGAGGTTCAAGCCGTCGCGGATGGAGTTGACGAGCAGCACGTCGTAGCGCTCCAGAGCAGCGAAGGAACGGTAAGGGTCGTCGGCCATGTCGAGCACTACGGGCGTCCACCCGGCATTACCCCATTTGTCGTTCACCATGTCAGCGGTGTGCTCCATCTCAGTGGCATAGGCGAGGTATTCGGGGAGGCTCTGGCGCGACGCGTAGCTGAGAGACAGCATGACGACCCTCTCGCGGAGCTCGGGATGCCCGTGCAGCAGCTCGTCGAAGGACCAGAACCCCCGCAGCAGGTTCTTGGAGGGCTCGACGCGATCGACGCTCAGGATCACTTTCCTGTCCCCGGCCCACTCCTCGAGGCGGCGGGCCGCCGCCTCGTACGAAGGGGACGCAGCGCGGCGCGCCAGGTGGGCTGGGTCGGGAGACAGAGGCGAGACGAAGGTGGCGGGAGGGCGCACTGCTTTGTCTTGACAGCACGCGAGGAAGGCCGCCTTCCACCGCTCGGTGTGGAAACCGCAACCGGACGCCGCCGACATCCCCTCCAGCAGCTCGAGCGCGGCATCGTCGGGTAGCACCCTGAGCGCGTTCGGGTCGGCGAAGGGGGTGTGTGTGAAGTGGACAGTACGCAGGTCGGGCCTCGCGGCGGCGAGCATCCGGGGGAGCAGGCACAGGTGGTAGTCCTGGACGAGCACCGTGGCGCCGTGCGCAGCCACGTCACTCACCGCCGTGGCGAATTCCCGATTGAGCTCGCGATAGCCGTCCCATGCTTCGGTCCAGTGCCGGTCGAGCCGTGGCCTGCGCGTGAGGTCGAACATGTGGTGGTGGCAGAACCACAGCGTGGAGTTGGCGACCACGTCGTAGGCCATGCGGTACGTGGCGGGGTCTGGCTGCAAGAGGTAGAGGTCGATGCTCTCGGCCTCGCTCACGCCCTCGGCTGCAGCCTTGCGGTCGGCATCCGACATCGCGCAGGCCACCCAAGCGGCCTCCCGGCCCTCGAGCAGCGGCTCGAGCGTCGCAGCGAGCCCCCCGGCCGACCCCGCCCGAACCGGCCGCCCGCCGCGGTCCAGGGAGAACGACACCGGCCCGCGGTTGGACACGACGACGAGGTCGGTTCCGGGCACGGCTCCGGACCCTATCCGCGCAACGGCTCGGGCCCGCCGCCCGCTCGGGAGTGGTCTCATATGCGGCGTGGAACCCCAGCCCGGACACGGCAACGGCGGCTCAGGCCGACTGCTCGTGGCTGCGCCCGACTCCTTCAAGGGGACCGCCAGCGCCACCGAGATGGCGCAGGCCGTGGGCCGAGCGGCGAGAGAGTCGGGCTGGATCTGCGACCTCTGCCCGCTCTCCGACGGCGGCGAAGGCTTCGCGGAGGTCCTCGCCGGCCGCGCTGCTGCGGAAAGGGGGCGGTGGCGGACCACCACTGTGACCGGACCCCTCGGCTCCCCGATCATCGCCCGTTGGTGGTGGGCGGAGCCCGAGGCGGTCGTGGAGTCGGCTGCGGCCTCGGGTCTAGTGCTCGCCGGGGGAGCGTCTGGCAACGACCCGATGGCCGCAACGTCGCGCGGCACGGGCGAGCTCGTCGCGGCGGCGCTGCGGGCCGGAGCGCAGAGGGTGCTCGTGGGCTTGGGGGGCTCGGCGTGCACCGACGGCGGCCTCGGCGCGCTGGAGGCGCTCGAGGAAGCCGGCGGGCTCCGCTCGGCGGAGGTGCTGGCGGCCTGCGACGTCGTCACCTCCTTCGTGGAAGCCGCTGGTCAGTTCGGACCGCAGAAGGGGGCGACCCCGGCCCAGGTGGAGCAGCTCAGACGCAGGCTCGTGACCCTCGTCGGGCACTACCGGGAACGCTTCGGCGTCGACGTCGGCGAGATGACGATGGCGGGGGCGGCGGGTGGCCTGGCCGGAGGGTTGGCGGTGCTCGGGGCGCGGCTCCTACCTGGGTTCGAGCTCGTCGCGGAGGCGACCGGGATGAAGCGGAGAGTCGTCGCAGCAGACCTCGTCGTCACCGGAGAAGGGCGCCTCGACCTCTCGTCGTGGGCAGGGAAGGTCGTCGGCGGTGTGGTACGCGAGGCTCGCCTCGCCGGCGTGCACGTGCTCGTGATCGCGGGCTCCGTCGGGCCAGGCGGGATCCCGGTCCCGCAAGGGCCCGGGATCGACGGGGGGGTCGAGGTGGTGAGCCTGGCCGAGCGCTTCGGGGAGGACCGTGCCATGGCCTCGCCGGCTGCCTGCGCCGAGGAGGCGGCACGCGAGCTGCTGGCGGACCGTTGAGCGCCTTGCAAACAGCGCCTATTTCGCGCACGTCCTATATAGAGAGCATCCTTGTGGCCCTAATCATCGGGAATGGCGATCTCCGCACGGTCGAGCGCCGCTCGCAGCACCTCCGTCGCCTGGCGGCGCAGCTCGGAGAGAGGCCGGTTGCGGTGGACCCGGACCCCGAGGTCGACCTGGACGATGGATCCGGTGCCGAAGTGCGCGGCCACGTCCACCAGTAGCCCGAGCTCCGCTCCGTAGCCGGGGGAGAAGCCGGTCTTCTCCAGCACCGCCCGCGGAGCGGCACTCTCCCCGGCGAGGGGCTGGTGCACGGCTGAAAGTTGGGGGAACAGAAGGTCGATTGCGGGACGGGCGGTGAGCTCGGTCACCCTTCCTCCACCCGACGGCTCGCCGTGAAGCGGTCGCTCGTAGAAGCCCTTCACGAGAGCCACCGACGTCCCGTCGAGCAGTAGGGGCCCGAGCAGTCCGGTGACGAAGTGCGGGGAGAAGTTCTCGACGTCGGCGTCGAGGAACACGAGCACCTCCCCCTCGCTGACAGCCAGTGCGAGGCGCATCGCCTCACCCTTGCCCCCCGGTCCCCCGCTGCCACTGACCACCCGCGCTCCGGCGCGACCGGCGGCCGATGCCGTGTCGTCTTTGGAGCCGTCGTCCACGACGAGGATCTCGTCCACCAAGCCGGCGCCTCCACCCGAGCGTGTCAGGCTCCCGCGCACCGAGGCCACGACGCTTCCGACGGTGCGCTCCTCGTCCCGTGCCGGTATGCAGACCGAGATCTTGCGTCCCCGACGGGCGGCGACGAGCTGTTCGGTGCCGAAGTCGCGGTGGTCGTAGGTCCTCATGCAGCCGGCCGCTTCCGAGTGCGGGCCATTTTCCGATACTATGTAGGGATCATCCAGAGCGGCTGAGGGACGGGCCCTGTGACGCCGCGACAACCAGCGCCCCTCCCAGCTGAGCCTCAGTGGGCAGGGAAACGCCAGGTGCCAATGCCCGATCGATGAGGAGGAACCCGTGAATTTCGTCACCGGGCTGCGTTGCAGGGAATGTGCGCGCCAGTACCCCGCCGAAGCCCTTCACGTGTGCGACTACTGCTTCGGTCCCCTGGAGGTCGTCTACGACTACGAGGCGGTGGCGGCCAACCTGAGCCGCAGCCTCGTCGCCTCCGGTCCCCG
>DATKIB010000066.1:0-7582 GCA_035509915.1 Acidimicrobiales bacterium
TGGTGCCGAAGGTCGAGGCGTGCGCGCGGGCAGTTCGCTCCGGGGTCACCCGGGCCCACATCCTCGACGGCCGCGTGCCCCACGCCCTGCTGCTCGAGCTGTTCACGGACGAAGGGGTGGGGACGATGGTGAGCGCCGAGGTGGAGGGCACCTGGAAGAGCCCGAGTCCGACCGGGGAGGATCGGGCGTGACGACTGCCAACGACACGATCGGGCCATCGGGGTCAGGGCCGTCCGCACCGCCGGGTCCCGCCAATGACCGGGAGCCGGACCGCAGCGCGATGATGCGCACCTACGCAGAGCCACCGGTGACGTTCGTGCGCGGAGCGGGAACGCTGCTCTGGGACGTCGAAGGCAGGCAATATCTGGACTTCCTGAGCGGCCTGGCCGTGACCTCGCTGGGGCACGCCCATCGCGCCGTAGCGGATGCGCTCGACTCGCAGGCCCGCACCCTCCTGCACGTCTCCAACCTCTTCGGCAACGTCGTGGCTCCGCAGGTCGCCTCGACGATCGATCGCTTGATCGGGGGGGGACGGCAGAGCGCGGGCGGCGAGGTCTTCTTCTGCAACTCCGGAGCCGAGGCGAACGAGTGCGCGTTCAAGCTGGCGCGCAAGTGGGCGGGGCCGGGCCGTCACGTCGTGCTGAGCGCCTGGGGCTCGTTCCACGGGCGCACCCTCGCCACCTTGCACGCCACGGGCCAGGCCGCCAAGCACGTCCCGTTCGCACCGCTGCCCGAGGGTTTCGAGCACGTGCCGTACGACGACCTCGATGCGCTCGACGCCGCTTGCGACGCGTCGCGGGTCGCAGCGGTGATAGTGGAGCCGATCCAAGGCGAGGCCGGAGTGGTCGTGCCTTCCTCGGACTACCTGAGAGGCATCCGCCGGATCTGCGACGAGCGCGGGGTCCTTCTCATGGTGGACGAGGTCCAGACGGGTCTCGCGAGGACAGGGCGTTGGTTCGGCTTCCAGCACACCGGGGTCGAACCGGACGTCGTGACCATGGCCAAGGCGCTGGGCAACGGTGTGCCGATTGGGGCGTGCTGGGCGCGCTCCGAGGTCGCGGCGGCCTTCGTGCCGGGTGACCACGCGACCACGTTCGGGGGCCAGCCCTTGGCGACGGCGGCCGCGAGGGCGACGCTGGAGGTCATGGAGGCGGAGGACGCGCCGGGGCGCGCGTCACGTGCGGGGAAGAGTTTGCGGGCCGGCCTGGAGGGGATCGAAGGTGTGAGCGAGGTCCGCGGGGAGGGATTGTTGCTCGCTGCCGGGTTGCCGGACGGGAGCGCGCCCGCCGTCTGCGCCGCCGCGTTGCGCCTCGGGCTCGTCGTGAACGCTCCGCGACCGGACACGATCAGGATGGCCCCCCCGCTCCTGGTATCCGACGAGGAGGTGGGCCAGGCACTCGCTATCTTCGCGAAGGCCGTCGGAGAGGTGTTGGGAGGAGGCGAGACCGGTGCGTAACTTCCTCGAGGTCGACGACCTCTCCTGCGACGAGCTGAGCGTGGTCATGTCCATGGCGTCGGCGCCCCCGGGAAGTCTCGGCGCTCCGCTCACCGGGTGCGGGGTCGCCCTCGTGTTCGAAAAGCCCTCCGCGCGGACCCGCAGCTCCTCGGAGCTGGCGGTCGTCGCGCTGGGGGGGCATCCCGTCTACGTGCAGGGACTGGAGGTCGGGATCGACAGACGTGAGACGGCGGAGGACGTCGCGAGGACGCTCGCCTGCTACCACTCCGTGATATGCGCCCGAGTCGACGACCACCAAGTGCTCGTGCGCATGGTGGACGCGCTCGCCGACGCGGGAGTGGACGTGCCGGTGGTCAACCTCCTGTCCGACCTGGCCCATCCGTGCCAGGCTCTGGCGGACCTGCTCACGATGCGTCAGGTGTTCGGGGATCTCGGAGGCCGGACCATCGCCTACGTCGGTGATGCCAACAACGTCTGGCGATCGCTCGCGCTCGGCGCCGCGATGACGGGCGTGCGCGTGCGGACCGCCTCTCCGGACGGCTACGGGCCCGACGCCGACGACGTCGAGCGGGTCGTCCGTCTGGGCGGCGACATCGAGGTGACCGACGAGCCTGCGGAAGCAGCCGCCGGAGCGGACGTCCTCTACACCGACGTGTGGACCTCGATGGGGCAGGAGGAGGAGGCCGAGATGCGGCGCAAGGCGTTCGTCGGGTTCGCGATAGACGACGAGCTCCTCGGCCGGGCGTCGCCAGACGCGATCGTGCTCCACTGCCTGCCCGCTCACCGGGGCGAGGAGATAACAGCAAGCGTCATCGACGGGCCTCGCAGCCGCGTGTGGCAGCAGGCGGAGAACCGGATGCACGCCATGCGCGGGCTCCTGGCGTGGGTGGCCGGCGCGACCGGTAGGGCGAGAGACGCTTCGGGGCCGCCGAGATGACGAGGATCGGCAAGACCCAGCGCCAGCACCGCATAGCCCGAATGCTCGAGAGGCACGGCGTCACGAGCCAGGCCCAGCTCGTGTCGCTGCTCGCGCAAGACGGGGTGGAGGCCACCCAGACCACGGTGTCGCGTGACCTCGAGGAGCTGGGAGCCCTGAAGGTGAGGGTGGCCGGCGGCGATACCGTCTACGCGCTCGCCGAGCTCCCGGTCCACCAGAGAGCTCCCGAGGAGCACCTCAGGAGGGTGCTCGGGGAGTGGGTCGCCGAGGTCGGCCAGTCGGGGAACCTCGTGGTGCTTCGAACGCCACCCGGTTCGGCGCACGTCGTGGCATCGGCCCTCGACCGAAGTGGCCTCGAGGGAGTGGTGGGCACGGTGGCGGGCGACGACACGGTGCTCGTGGTGGCCGCCGAGGATCTCGGGGGCGCGAAGCTCGCGTCGCGAATAACGGGCCTCGCCGGCCTGGAGGACGAGAGCACCCCACAGGCGACAGGGAACGGAGCGCGCTGATGGCGAAGCGGGTGGTACTTGCGTACAGCGGCGGCCTCGACACTTCGGTGGCGGTCAAGTGGCTGGGTGAGGAGCTCGGGGTAGAGGTAGTCGCGGTGGCTGTGGACGTCGGGCAGGGAGACGACTTCGAGCGCGTTCGCGAGCGCGCCCTCGCAGCCGGAGCGGTCGAGTCAGTGGTGGTGGACGCCAGGAAGGAGATGGCGGAGGACTTCGTTGTCCCGGCCGTCTTCGCCAACGCCCGGTACGAGGGTCGGTACCCTCTCGTGTCAGCCCTCTCCCGTCCGGTGATCGTTCGCCATCTCGTGGCCCAGGCACACCTGCACGGGGCCGATGCGGTGGCTCACGGGTGCACCGGGAAGGGCAACGACCAGGTGCGCTTCGAGGTCGGGACCCGAGCGCTGGCCCCGGACCTCGAGATCCTCGCACCCGCAAGGTCGTGGGGGCTCAGCCGGGCCGACTGCGTCGAGTACGCCGCGCGCCACTCGATACCCGTCGAGGCAACGAAGGAGAAGATCTACTCCATAGACGAGAACCTGTGGGGAAGGGCGATCGAATGCGGAGTCATCGAGAACCCCTGGGCTCGCCCGCCCGAGGAGCCGTTCACGATGACACGCCCGTCGCGAAGCGACCCTCGCGACGTGGTGATCGAGTTCGAATGCGGCGTGCCCGTGGCGATCGACGGTGCGCGCCTCGAGCTCGTCGAGCTCATCGGACAGCTCAACTCCCTGGTCGGGTCGTACGGCTGGGGCAGGGTCGACATGGTCGAGAACCGCCGCGTCGGCATAAAGAGCAGAGAGGTATACGAGTGTCCCGGGGCGCTCGCGCTGGTCCTGGCCCACTGCGACCTTGAGGGGCTCACCCTCGAGCGCGACGTCGCTCACGAGAAGGCTCGCCTCGAGCCGAGGTGGGCGGAGCTCGTCTACGACGGGCTCTGGTTCTCCCCGCTCAGAGAGGCGCTCGACGCCTTCTTCGACACCACCCAGCGTCACGTCACCGGCGAGGTGCGCCTCGCGCTCGCCCATGGCACCTGCACCGTCGCCGGAAGGCGCAGTCCCGTGTCCCTCTACGACCACGGCCTCGCCACCTACGACGCCGAGGACACCTTCGACCATTCCGACGCCGAAGGCTTCGTCCGGCTCTGGGGTCTCGGCGTCGCGACCTGGGCGGCCCGTCAGGAGGCGGCCGGGCGCGCGGGCGAGCGCGGTCGGACACAGCGGGGGGAGAAGTGACCCTCTGGGAGGGCCGCCTGCGCGGCACCGCGGAAGAGGTGATGGCCTTCACCGCCAGCCTGCCCTTCGATCGGCGCCTGGCGGTAGACGACCTCGCAGGCTCGAGAGCGCACGTCCGCGGGCTCGGGCGCGCAGCCGTGCTCGCCGAGGAGGAGGTCGCGATCCTGCTGGCAGCGCTCGACCGGGTCGAGGAGGAGATCACCTCCGGGGCCTTCTCCTTCCACGCAGAGGACGAGGACATCCACACTGCGGTGGAGCGGCGGGTCACCGAGATCGCAGGCGATGTCGGGGCGAAGCTGCACACGGGCCGCAGCCGCAACGACCAGGTGGCCACCGACCTGCGCCTGTGGGCGCGACGGGAGCTGCTCGGGGTCGCGACGCGGGTGATCGCCCTCGAGCAGGCCCTTCACCGCCGAGCGCTCGACGCCGGCGACGCCTACCTGCCCGGCTACACCCACATGCAGCGCGCACAGCCGGTCCTGCTCGCCCACCATCTGATGGCGCACGGATGGGCCCTCGCACGCGACGTGGACCGCCTCGTTCACAGTGTCGACCGCATGGACGTGAGCCCGCTGGGCGCCGGAGCGCTCGCCGGGTCCTCGCTGCCGCTGGACCCCGATTGGGTCGCGGAGGACCTCGGCTTCAACGGGCGCTTCGAGAACTCCATCGACGCAGTGTCCGACCGCGATTTCGTGGCGGAGGCGCTCTTCGACGCGGCGCTGCTCGGGGTTCACTTGTCGCGCCTCGGGGAGGAGGTCGTGATGTGGTCGTGCGAGGAGTTCGCCTTCCTCGTGCTCGACGACGCGTATGCGACCGGCAGCTCGATGCTTCCCCAGAAGAAGAACCCCGACGTGGCCGAGCTGGCTCGGGCGAAGGCAGGACGCCTGATAGGTCACCTAACAGGGGTGCTCGCCACGCTGAAGGGACTGCCGCTCGCCTACGACCGCGACCTCCAGGAAGGCACCGAGCCACTGTTCGACGCGGTCGACCAGGTCAACGGGGCTCTGGTGGCACTCACGGGACTGGTGTCCACCGCCGTGTTCGGAATCGACGCCATGCGTGACGCCGCGTCGGGTCCGCAGGGCGCGGCCGTCGACCTGGCGGAGTGGCTCGTCGGGCGGGGTATGCCGTTCCGGCAGGCGCACGAGCTCGTCGGGTCGCTCGTGCGGGACTCGGTTCAGCGCGGGGTGCCGCTGGCCGAGCTCGTGCAGGCGCACCCGTCGTTGGGGACCGAGGCGCTGGACCTGCTGGAGCCCGGGGTGGCTGTGACGAGGCGCACCTCGCCCGGCGGCGCGGGTCCGGGCCCGCTCACCGTGCAGCTCGAGCGCTTCCGCCAGCGCCTCGAGCTCGACGCTCAGCGGGTCGCGCATGCGCTCGACCGCCAGCTCCGAAGCGCGCGCGGCACAGCGAGGGCCGAGCGCGGGGAACGCACCTCTGCGTAGAGCTCGAAGAGCTCTCCTAGGGCACGGAGCTCGAAGAGCTCTCCTAGGGCACGGAGCTCGCCGAGCTCACCGGCAGCACAGAGATCGAGACGAAGGATGACGGGCGGCGGCGAGGCGAAGGGGTCGCTGCCGAGGTCCTTCTACGAGGCCGACCCGAGGGACGTGGCCCCGGCCCTGCTCAACAAGCTGCTCGTCGGGCGCGGCCGGGCGGGCCGGATAGTAGAGGTGGAGGCATACCTGGGGAGCGAGGACCCCGCCTCTCACGCGTTCAGAGGCCGGACCAGGCGTAACGCCACGATGTTCGGGTCGGCGGGCCGGCTGTACGTGTACTTCACCTACGGCATGCACTTCTGCGCCAACGCCGTGTGCGGGCCGGAGGAGGTCGGCCATGCGGTGCTGCTGCGGGCGCTCGCCCCCGTGTGGGGGATCGAGCTGATGCAGGCGTCGCGGCCCCCGGGTACGTCGCACCGGCAGCTGACGAGCGGGCCGGCCAAGCTCTGTCAGGCGTTCGGGATCGGTCGCACCGACGACGGCGCTGACCTCGTTACCGGGGACAAGGACCTGGTGATCGCGGACGACGGCCTGTCCCCGCCGCAACGGCCCGGAAACTCGGGTCGCGTGGGCGTTGCCAAGGCCGCCGATGTACCTTGGAGGTGGTGGTTGCAGGGGGACGCGAACGTGTCCCGGGGGCGCTAGCGGGGCGCCGTCGCCCTTTGACACCTGGCACCTCCACCGCTATGATGATCAGTTCCCCAGGTCGGTAGTGCCGCCCCGGGGTCCGGCACCTACGCCTCTCGAGGTGAGTGCTGTGTCGCTCCTTGAAAACGGAACAGTGAGAGCCAAAAGCCAGTGCGGGCGATCGCACGGGGCGCATCCGCGCGCCGGGTGATCGAACCAAATTAAGCACTGTCACGGACAACAAATCTGTGCTGTGCCAGCTTCAAGGTCGGCAAGGGGTCAGTCAGACCCGAGCCGGCTCTCCAGATCTCCGCTCCTACCGGGCTTGCCCGCGCGGGGCGCTGATCTCGATGGAGAGTTTGATCCTGGCTCAGGACGAACGCTGGCGGCGTGCCTAACACATGCAAGTCGAACGAGGTCCATCCGGTGGCAACACCGGTGAAGACCTAGTGGCGAACGGGTGAGTAACACGTGAGTAACCTGCCCCGAAGACCGGGATAACCCCGGGAAACCGGAGCTAATACCGGATATCCCCACCGGGTCGCATGGCCCGGCGAGGAAATGGTTTTCCGCTTCGGGAGGGACTCGCGGCCTATCAGCTTGTTGGTGGGGTAACGGCCCACCAAGGCTACGACGGGTAGCTGGTCTGAGAGGACGATCAGCCACACTGGGACTGAGACACGGCCCAGACTCCTACGGGAGGCAGCAGTGGGGAATCTTGCGCAATGGGCGAAAGCCTGACGCAGCAACGCCGCGTGAGGGACGAAGGCCTTCTGGGTTGTAAACCTCTTTCAGCAGGGACGATTATGACGGTACCTGCAGAAGAAGCCCCGGCCAACTACGTGCCAGCAGCCGCGGTAATACGTAGGGGGCGAGCGTTGTCCGGATTCATTGGGCGTAAAGAGCTCGTAGGCGGCTTGGCAAGTCGGGTGTGAAAACTCCAGGCTCAACCTGGAGACGCCACCCGAGACTGCCATGGCTAGAGTCCGGTAGGGGATCACGGAATTCCTGGTGTAGCGGTGAAATGCGCAGATATCAGGAGGAACACCAGTGGCGAAGGCGGTGATCTGGGCCGGTACTGACGCTGAGGAGCGAAAGCGTGGGGAGCGAACAGGATTAGATACCCTGGTAGTCCACGCCGTAAACGTTGGGCACTAGGTGTGGGGACCCATCGACGGTCTCCGTGCCGTAGCTAACGCATTAAGTGCCCCGCCTGGGGAGTACGGCCGCAAGGCTAAAACTCAAAGGAATTGACGGGGGCCCGCACAAGCGGCGGAGCATGTGGCTTAATTCGACGCAACGCGAAGAACCTTACCTGGGCTTGACATGTG
>DATKIB010000067.1:0-2454 GCA_035509915.1 Acidimicrobiales bacterium
ACGGCGACATCGAGTTGCGCACTGAGGATTTCGCCCGCCATCGAGCGCTGGTCTGGGCCCGACTAAGGCGAGCAGGCTTCACCGACGACCGTCCCACCGACATCGAGATCCCCCAAGCCGAACGGAAGAGCCTTGTAAACGAGTTCATGGCCTCGGCGGAGGGACGGCGCCTTACCAACCAGTTACCTCGCGTCGACATCGAACTTCTCGCTCACCACCTGGTGGACCTCCGCTGCGATTACGAAGGCCGGCCGCTGCGGTGGAGCCCGACTGTAGTCTCCTTGCTTCTCGGCGACCTGGCTCCACGCAAGCTCCTGCTCGGCTCCGATCAGGCAGCTGCCCTGCCCGGCGTGGTGCGGGCGTTCACCCGGTTCAGCGCCGAGCGCACCGAACTTGACCGCAGCTTCGTCGACGAGATCCTCACGACCGTCGACGAGATCGAGCCTGAGTTCCTCGATCGGATCGCGGATCCCCAGGTGGCCGGGCCTGCCAAGGCCGTGCTTGGTGCCCTTCAGGCTCGCGGCGTGGATCTGACCGACATGGACGCGATCAAGGAGGCCCTCGCTCAAGACAGCCCCATGAGGCTTCCGGGACCAGTTGTTAGCAAGCAACGTCGCATTGCCACCGCTCCCGAGGACGTGATCGCCTCAGCCGACGGCGCTCCCGTGCTTGCCCGGTTCGACTCCTTGACCCGCTTTTGGGGCGATGGGCGCAAGCTCACCCAGACAGGTCAACCAACGCTCAATGACGCGAAAGAGCTTGTATTGCTGCTCGGGACGAAGGACCGTATCGATGCGACGATCGGTAGTCGAACCTTCAAGACGAGGTCCGCTGCGGAGTTGCCGGAGCTCGGGTTCCTGGTTCGCTGGGCGCTGTCGGCCGGCGCACTCCGCAAGGAGCACGGCAAGCTCCGCGCCACGAGCGCATGGGGCGGGCTCGAGAACAAGCCGCTTCAGCGGTGGATCAAGACGACCGACGCGATGCTGTCCCTGGGTCCACTGGACGCCTTTCGTGCCAGCAACCGTTATCGCTACCCGCACGAGATCCTTGACGAGTTTCTACCTGAGATCCTCTACATGCTCGAGCGGAGGCGGATGGCCTTCGACGAGGTGCTCGACTGGGTGTGCGACCGTGCCGACGTCGCGTACGAGTGGCTTACTCCCTATATGAAGGACCCTGATCACCGTCGAACCTCGTTCGGGTGGGACCTGGACCTCCTCGCCCTAATCTTGGGATGGGCCGGGATCGCGGAACGGGTCGACGCAAAGGTCGAGCCCGACAGCTATGACCAGCAACGTCTCGCCGGTGGCACGTTGCAGCTGACACGAGTCGCGCAATGGTGGCTGGCTGAGCGCTCGTAGGCCCTCCCAACGCACGAATCACAACGCGACCGGGCGCTTGGAACGAAGACTAGGGATGGATTGACCTGGACTTCTGTCGGTGGCGGGGGTTTCGCCAACTCGCCATAGGCAGCCGCCTCAAACTCTGCGAAACCGCTGGTCACCATAGTCGCGCCCATGCACCGCCATGGCGGCCGCCTGCTCAATGTCGGGCGGTCACGGCCGACTTGCCCGAGAAACTTGGCGGGTTGCCTGAGAAACCGAAGCGAGGCCGGACCTTCGGGTTAAGGGAGGTCACCCCCTGTGGTGGCCTTTCCCCCACTTGTCCGAGGGATAGGCCGCGAACCGGCGGTATGGGATGGCCTATAAGCAGTCAGACACTTCGCCGGTCTTAGCCCCGGGGTGCGAAGAACTCAAGTGCGATGTTGTCGGGATCTCGAAACGACAATGCCGAGTAGTAAGGCGTGTCCACGATGCCACCGTTGGGGATGCCGAGTTCGTTAAGACGGATTTCCCATGCCTTTAACTCATCGCGGTTGGCACAGCCGAAAGCCAGATGATCGAGCCCCGGCCGCCGCTCGTTGAACGGCTCAGTGCTGTCCAAGTCAGGGAACTGAGTTACGCCAACGATTGTGCCGCCGGTAAGCCAAGCGACGCGCTGGAACGGACCTGTGTCCTCGTCAACGATTGGGTCCGAGCCGAACAGATCCTTGTACCAAGGCACACTCCGTTCAAGGCTCGTAACCGTTAGCGCCACGTGAGTAATCGCAGGGAATCAGGCATCTCGTTATCTCCCCTCCGCACCTCGTGGACGCAGCGAATGCTACCTCCTTGGCTGGCAACGCTCGGGGAGTAAAAGCTATCTGGCAGCACCAGTCGCCGCGCTAACTGAGGCCCCAGTCTCGGCGTACTGGGGCACCCTCACTCGTTGTCAGATCATCCGCACTTGACTCTGACCATCGGTCAGGGTTCAAGCTTCATCTGTGGACGACGTCATGGCAATAGGTGAGTTCTCGGACCGTTCTGGGATCTCGGCCAAGCGGCTGAGGACATATGCAACGGAGGGTCTCCTCACCCCCGCAGCAGTCGACCCGAGCTCGGGGTATCGCTACTA
>DATKIB010000068.1:0-10533 GCA_035509915.1 Acidimicrobiales bacterium
AGGTACTCGACCGTGCCGGCAGCGCTTCTCGGTGTGCCGTTCAGCACGGAGCCTGCGACGCAGTAGGTGCCGCCCGAAGCGTTGGACAAGCCGGCCAGCCAGTCGCGTGACACCATGACGTCGGCGTCGGTGAAGGCGATCAACCTGCCGCGACTGGCAGCGACTGCGCGGTTTCGCGCCGCCGCTGCTCCGAGACGTGGGACGTGGGAGAGGACACGGAGTCTCGGGTCGCTAGGAATCGCCGGCGGTTCGGAACCGAGATCCGAGCTGAGCGCGACCACTACCTCGAACGGCTCGCTGGTGTGCTGCTCTAGAATTCCCGCGAGACATTCGGAGAGTGTCGACGCCCTGTAGGCGGGCACCACCACCGAGATCATCGGGGATTCTTCGTCTTCCACCGGTCAGACGTTAGGACGGGTGGGTCCGAACATCACGGGTACCGTGAGCGAGCTCAGGTAGCCGAGATTGACTAGCAGCCTCGCGGCGACGTACGTACGCAGCCTTGAGCTGAACGCAACGAACGGCAGCACCACGCACAGGCCCGCCAGCTTCCCGAGGCGCACAAGGTCGTCGCGCTCATCCAGCGCCGTCGCCATCGTGGCATCGGAGCGTCCCTGGTACCACGCCCTCCGCAGCAGCCAGCGGGGCCGCATCTGTTCGACGCGTACGTGGTGCTCCACCACTGCCCCCGGTACTTCGGCGAGTCGCCAGCCGGCCTTCATCAGGCGGCTGCACAGCTCAGTCTCCTCGTGGGAGCCGGGCCGGCCGGGGCGCGGGCCCAGGTCCACCCGAAAGCCACCGACGGAGACGGCGGCTCTTCGCCGGACCGCAAAGTTGCCGCCAAACGGCAAATGTGGACAGCTGGCGCCAGCTTCCCGCATCCCGAAAGAGGTGAGCAGTTCGTCGTGCACCCATCGCGGTCGCGCCCCGTCCGGCCACGCAACGAGGATCGTACCGCCCGCCAGGCCGACCGTGGGATCGGCGAAAGCCTTCGCGAGGGCGTCTCGCCATCCTTGACACACCAACTCGTCATCGTCCACGTAACAGATGACGTCAGCCGAGGCGTCCTCGAGGGCCCGCTGACGGGCGACGGCAACCCCGGAAGCTTGCTGCTGCACGACCCGGATCGGGTGTTCGAGACCTGTCAGCCGCTCAGGAACGAGCCCGCCATCCACGATCACGAGCAACTCGTCGTCTTCGCCCAGCTCCTCAGCGATGGACGTGCATGTCGCTTCAAGAGTCGGGGAGGTCCCCAGCGTGCACACGACTGCAGTGATCGCTTGCGGCGTGCCGTTGGTAGCCTCAGATGTGACGACGGAGGGGTCTTCCATGGCAGGCGCTCCAGACTACGACGTGCCCTCGTGGCCCTCGTCGAGCCCGGAGGCTCGAGGCGCATCGACGCGCCGAACCTGGTTTGGGGCATCGTCCGGCGATCGCGATCCGAGGTGGATGCACGAAGGGGTCGTCACTCCTCGGCACCGCGTTGCGCGGGCCCGAAGCCGGTTGCCCGGTACGGCGGCGCTCCGCTGGCGCTTGCCGCGATCTTCATCTGCCGTCGTGCTCACCTTCGACGACGGTCCTGATCCGACGGCCACGCCGGCCCTCTTGAACGTGCTCTCCCGCCACGGCGTCCAAGCCACGTTCTTTGTTCTCACGGAATTCTCGAGGAGGTGCGTCGGGACCCTTCTCGACGCAGCCGCTGCCGGCCACGAGATCGGATTGCACGGCGACGTGCACGAGATCCTGGCTGGGCTGCCCCGGCGGCAGTCCGAGCGGCGTCTGATCGGGGCTCGCCGCTTCCTGGAGGACTCATTGCAGAGGCCGGTAGCGATGTACCGCCCGCCGGAGGGTGTCACCTCTCTCGCTCTGTTGCGGGCCGCGCGGGCAGCGGGACTCGACGTGGTTCTGTGGTCGCGCGACCCGCGTGACCGGGACGAAGGCTCGTCCCGCCCGCTCACCGGTCGGCTGGCCCGTTGCATCGAGACAGGTGAGATCGTCCTCCTGCACGACGGGGGAGGAGGCCCAGGCGGCGACCGAGATTCCACTGCGGCGGCACTTGGCGCCGTCCTGCCGGCGGCCATTGCCCGCGGACTGACCTTTCGTTCGTTGGCCGAAGCCGTAGCTCCCGCACGGCCATGACTTGGGAGTTGGGCCGATCGGTATCGAGGGCCGCCGGTCCGTGTCAGCCGGAGATCCCGACCGAGTACGCGCTGGCCTTGGTGCCGGGTCCGGGTGTGTAGACCCGGACTTCGAGCTCGTCCTCGTTGCCCGGGGGAGGCAGAGAGGGGTTGAGTCGGAAGGGACCCCAGCCATGGAATACCTCGGGAGCCGGGTTCCCCTTGGGTACCTCGAACGGGATGCGAACCTTTACCGTCTCACCTACCAGGGGGGGCCGGATACGGGCCAGGAGGGTGTGGGTGGTGTCGTCCCACACTTCGACCGACACCTGCCCATGGCCGGACAGTTCGGCCGTTGCTACGGCTGGGCCGGCTGGCTCTCTCCAATAGCCGCCAAAGACGAGGTATCCCGCCCGTCCGGTGCTGACCACCCGCCAAGTGAATGGTGGCCCGCTGGTCACCGCGACCCCGCTGGTCGAGTGCAAGAGCCAGGCTGGAACAGAGGTGGGAATCCCTGGCAGGTCGAAGTGGCTCTGGCCGGCTGGAGGCGTGTACTCGTAGCTCCAGACGCCGTGGCCGATGGCGACCGGCCGGGCCTGGAGCGGATCGGCAGCCAGTTCGGCGACAAGTGCGTACTCGGACGCCACGGGTGCCGTCTCGACGCCGATTGCCGGAGTGATCACGAACCAGACGGGCTGTCCAGCGAGCCGGACCGAACCGCCCGGTCCGACGATGGCGACGTAGAAGTGGCCGGCGGCGAAGCGCCCTCCGATTCCCTGCGAGGCCACCACTTCGGCGCCCACGGGCAGCGCCTTTTCGAATCGGTCTATCTCAGCTGCGGCTGCCGCCGGTACCCGTATCCATTGGCCGGGTGTGCGCGGTAGCCAAACCGCACCCCAGCCGATCGTCTCCGCCATGACCGACACCGCCAGGACTGCGGCCAGCCACCGGTATCGCCGGGCGACCCAAGCTAAGAAGACGACCGCACCCACCGGACCGAAGACGTAGATGGGTATGGACTGGAACAGGGGTTGATTGAAAGCGATCCCGGGGTAAAGGGAGTTCTCCGTGATCACCGCCAAGAGGACGAACAAGATCGTGGGAGCCAGGATCCCGAGTAGGCCCGACGCCGCCAGATTGGCCCAGGCGTTGAGCCTCTTGGACCACATCACCTCCAAGAGGTGGCCGGGTCTCAGTAGTAGCCCGAAGCTCAGCTGCACGAGGCCGGAGACCGAGTGTCCCGCTCCACGGGGTTGCCGACCTGCCAGGTAGGTCAGCGGCGCTAGGTTGCCCGATCCCCTCATGGCACCGAGGCTGTGCAGGACGACGAGTCCTACCGCTCCCGAAGCGGTTGCGGCGGCTGCCGATAGTCGGTGGCGCGAACCGACGAGCGCGCATATCCCGATGGCAACGACGTAGGTGGTCGCGTAGTCCCCAGACAAAAGTGTCATGCCGCCCCACAACCACGCGCGCCGCCGGCCCGACAGCAGATCGCGGGCGAAGAGCACGGCGTAGAGGGTGGCCACGGTCTCATAGTGGAAGTCGAAGGCCAGGCTCCACCAGATCCACGGATCGGCGAGCAGCGCCACCAGGCCTGTGCCTGCCAGCAGCCAGCCCATGTGCCTCGACGTTTCTCGCCTCGAGCCGACGACGTCGCAGATCCAGAGGAACGCCACGACCTCGGCGGCAACGACAGCGATGTCCTGATCCCACAACAGGATCGGCCCGTGCGGCCACAGCCAATAGGTTGGGGCCAACAGAATGAAGGTCACTTCTCCGTGGTTTCCGAGAAAGCCCGCCGGCAGTTGGAAGTGGGCGAACCTATACCAGGCCTCTGAGTAGTAGGCGTAGTCACTCGTCGCCGAGTAACGGCTGAACTGGACGGCGCTGAACACCAACAGTGAGACCAACTGCAGCCCGAGAAGGCCACACCCTACGCGACGTAGTAGCGCCAAGCCCTGACCGGCCCGGGTGTTATCAACGACCGTCGTGTCTGCCTCGTCGGTCGCGTCGGCGAGGTCGGGTTCCTCGGTCTGGTCCCTGGTGTCAGTGAGGTTGGGTGTTCTGGCCACTTCGGTGTCGCGCGCCGAGTTGGTCGCGTGCGTGACGTCCTTCGCGTCGGTCGCGTCGTGGTGCACTGCCGGCAGCCGCTTGGTCAGCTCTTGGTGGCCGTCAGCCTGTAGATCTGCACGTTGCCATAGGCCGCGGCACCCACTATGTCGTACAGGCTCGTCCCGTCCGGGCTCAGCTCAATTGCTACGCATCTCAGGGGTGCGGGCAGCGTTCGCTCGACACTCTCGGTGGTCAGGTTTACCACCCCCACCTCGGATATCGCCCCAGGGTCCCTCAGCACGTAGAGAGTGGTGCCATTTGGGCCCAAGGCTAACGACATGGCGTCCGAGCCGATGTCGAATGCGCTCAGCACCTTCCCGGTGGCGACCTGGATCTCGCTCACCTTCCCATCAGGCTCGAGCACATAGATCGAGGACTCGTTCGCGCTGGGCGTGGCCGCGAGGGCGCCGAGGGGGACCGGAACGTTGGCGACCACGGTGTGGTTCCGACTGTTCACCACGCTGACGGTCGTCGATTCAGTGTTGCCGTTGAGCGCGTAGAACGTCGTTCCATCCGCCCCGGCGGTCACCGATCGGACGGGAGCTCCGAGCGGCACGGTTGCCACCACCGTTCTCCGCGAGGCGGCCCGGGCGAACTCGACAGCACCCGTGTTCGTCGTCGCCAGCCCGACCGCCACCAAGTCGGGGTTCGACTGAGCTATGGCGACGGCACTCGAACTGACGGGCCACACCCGTCCCAGCGATCCCGAGTCGAGAGTCAGGGTTCTGACGTTACGAGTCACGCCCGTTCCGGCCAAGAGCAACATCACACCGTTGGACTGCGGAGGTGCCCCGCCAACGAGGCCCTTCGGGCCGGGGATGACCTCGCTGGGCTTCAGCACAGCGCCCCTCGGCGCAGCTGACGACGAGCAAGCGGCGAGGGCGGCGCTGGCGACGAGGAGCAACCCTGCACAGCGTGCTGCACTCCTACCCGTTCCATGTCTCAGGATCGGTGTTTTCCTTGTCGACGCAACTATTGTTAGCGGCTTGATTCGCCCCCAGCGCATGGGTAGGGTTACCACAGGAGTAGTCCAGAGGGCGCCCCACGTCTGTGGCGCGCGTTTTTCCGGGTGAGAACTGGGGCAGTCTTGAATCGTTCTCGGGGGCACATGAAGGGTCCGGGCGTAGCAGGACTCCTCACGGCTCTCGGGGCGGTCATCGTGTCGTTTTGCGTTGGAGTGGGAGCATCCTGGGCCCAAGGCTCCACACCGGACATAGTTTTTGGGCCTGGGCCCGTTGTTTTTGGGTCCGCTTTCTCCGGGCTGGGCAGCGCCGGCAACACTCCGACCTTGACGGTTACCAACCAGACTTTGGCGCCTGGGCAGACGACAGACGTAGGAATCGGGGTCGGGCCCTGGGTTCCCGGCGACAACGTCCATTTGTGGATGGTGCTCACACAAGACGGATCGACGCCGCAAGAGATCGGGCCGACGAGTATCATCGCCGATCCGTCTGGGGGATTCACCGACGTGCCGGTCACGATCCCTGGTGGGAGCGGGCCCGGTTCGTACGTCATCTTCGCAATCTCTCAGGGCTCGAATGGCACGGCCGTGGTCACCCAGAACGTCGCGGTGGAGTCGGCAGGGTCAGTTGCATCGGCGGACGCCGTCGGGCCCCCGGATGTTACGTGGCAGCCACCCGCGACATGGTCTGACCCGACGACACGCAGCATTGTAGGTGCCGCCGTGGACAAGGCGGCGGCGGCGGTTCAGCCGGGGACCGACGCCGCACCGGCGCCACCGGTGAGGCAGGCATCCTCGAGGGACGCTCTGTCGAGGACCCATCAGCACTCCTCGGGCAACGCTCTGTTGATCTCGGCTCTGGTAGCCCTGCTCTTTGCGTCGCTGGTCGCGACATTGTGGCTGCGCCGCCGGCATTGGACTGGCCACGCATGATCCAATGGCGATCGAAGGGAGAGCCGAACATTCTGCGGTCGGGCGCCACGTCGTAACGCGCTCGGGGTTGACTTCCGAGCGAGTGGCTGCAGCCGATGTCGCTGTGCCCGCCCGTTCGTTCTCGCGGTTGAGGGAAAAGGCCCGCTCTTCCTCGCAAGGTGGCGCGCTCTCGCCTGGTGAGCGAGCGTGTTGGGTGTTGGCCGGTGTAGTGGTCATGATCTGGGCCTTAGAGCTCGTTGCCTCGCTCACGCTCGGGCCCTGGCTGACGTTCGCGGTGGTAGCTCTGGGGGCCTGGGGCCTCGTGGTCGTGGCTTGTGGCCTCGCGCCAAGCGTGCTCGGTTCCCGGCGGATGGTGGCGATCGGCTGGGTGACTCTTGGGGCCGTGCTCATCGGCCTGGCCCTGTGGAGCTACTTCCAGATCTTCAACTCACCCGCGTACCCGACGGACGAGGTCGCTTTCGACCAGTACGCCGCCTTGCTGCTTGTGCACGGTCACAATCCTTATGTCCAGTCGATGGCACCCGCCGCCGGGCTCTACCATCTTTCGCCCAGCAACTTCACGTTTCATCTCGACGGCACTCCCGTGACCACTTTGTCCTATCCCTCCCTGTCCTTCCTGGCTTACGCGCCGGCGATGCTTCTCGGATGGTCGACCCAAGTGGGCATAGTCCTCAACGTGGCGGCGTGGGCAGTCGCTGTACTACTCCTCTTCCTCCTCCTTCCTCGATCTCTGCGCCCGTTGGCGCTCGTGATCGGGAGCTTCAGCGTCTATATCGCATACGCGGTCGGAGGAGTGACGGACGCCCTGTTCGTACCGTTGCTCATGGGCGCCGCATTCCAATGGGACTCGTTCCTCACGAGGCGGGGCCTGCGGAGATGGATCGGTCCCGTGCTGTTCGGCCTGGCGATGGCCGTTAAGCAGACCCCGTGGCTAGTGCTTCCCTTCCTCATTGCAGCAGTGCTCATCGAGGGTCAGCGTCAGTTGGGTAGTCGAGGCGCGGGGCTTCGAGCGGGCGGCCAGTATCTGGCCGCTGCTGTGGGCGCGTTCCTGGTGCCCAACCTCGCGTTCGTCGTGATGAGCCCAGGGGCGTGGTGGCGGGGGATCCTGACCCCGTTCGGCGCTCACACAGTCCCTGTCGGGCAAGGCCTGGTGGGCCTCAGTCTCTTCGTGGGCGTCGGCGGAGGGTCGCTCACCGCCTTTTCCGTCTTGGCAGTCGTTGTTCTCGTGGCCATGTGGGCCGTCTACGTGACCAGCTATCCCCTGCTCAAGGGCTTGACGTTCTTTCTGCCGGCGTTCGCGCTCTTCTTCTCTGTACGTGCGTCCGGGAGTTATCTGGTGGCCTTGGTTCCAGCTGCCATCGTCGGAGCGTTGACGACTCGATCGGCCCCGCAGCGGCCGTGGTCGGCATGGCCGTGGGTGGTAGGGGTCAGCATCGTGCTCACCGGCGGTGCCGCAGCCTTCGCGTTAAGTAGCCAGTCGCCCCTCGCGATGTCGATCCAGCAGGTGTACACGACCGGCCAACTCGCCACCATCGACCGAGTGGTCGTCCGAGTGGCAAACGTCTCGGACCGTCCGGCACGCCCCGCGTTCTCGATGGAGACGGGTACCACACTGACGGCGTTCTGGTTTTTCAAAGGGGGACCGGCCGTGCTCAAACCAGGCGAGGCCGCCACCTACACCCTGGAGTCTCCCGACTACCCCTCCCAGCCTTCCATCGCCGGCGGCTTCCAGGTCGTCGCCTTCACCGATGACCCCGGGACCGTCAGCCGCACCGGCTCGTACCTTCCCACGACCTATCACGTGGCTCTGGTGCCCAATGCGGTGGACCGTATCGTGCCGGTCGGTCAGCCGGTCACGATCACTGCCGAGGTTCTCAACCATCTCGATGGCCCTGTACGGGTATCGGGGATCCCGGTCTATCTCGGCCAGGTCATCTATGCGCAGCAGGGACTCGAGTTCGGAGAGGCCGCGATAAACGGGGACCAGCCGGGAGTTACGCCTGTCTCGGCACTCACCGACGCTTCCGGACGAGCCAAGTTCGTGATTCGGGGGACGGTTGCGACCGGCGACCCGGTGTACTTCGAAGCCAACCTGGTCAACGGGACGCAGTACTACCCGTATGGATATTCCGAGATCCTGCCCATACGGTTCGTGACGAACGTCGGTCGGTCGGAGGCAAGGCCTCACGCCTGAGTAGTGACGTCGAGCCAGAGAAGTCCGTGGGCAATTCCGGTTGACGGCGAGGTCAGAGGTGAACGTGGACTCGGTAGGTGATGCCTTCCACTGGTTCGCGCAGATCGACTCGGAGCAGCCCGCACAGTCCCCGCCGGTTCTCGTAGCCGTGCGGTAAGTGCATGACGTGCTCGATGTCCTGTTCGAGGCTGATGGAGATCTCCTCGGTACCATGAGCCAGGGACAGCTCGTTGCCGGCCACCCTTACTTCGGTCGTCGTGCCTGTCCCTGGGTCGCGCACGTAGGGCACGAGCAGCGTTTTGTAGCCAACCACACCAGGGGTTGCTTCGTAGATCGCGGCACCGTCCTCGAAGACTTCGACCACAAGGTTGTATTTGAAACGCGATCCGCCTTCTCTTTGTTCGCTGAGCAGCCGCCGTGTGAGGACGCGCATCGGCCAGCCCTTGGCCGAAGTCGCGAGCAACCGCAGTCCGCTCGACTCCCGTAACCGCTCGATTGGGCCAGCCAGCTCGAGCGCTTGCTGAGCGATCACGGTCAGCGGCGACCGACCGGGGACGGCACGGCAAGCGAGCCCGAGGTTGAAGAGTTTCCCACTTCGCATATGACGGGTCGTCGAGCAGAACTGGAGATAGCGGCTGGGCCCGAAGGTGACGTCGGTGATGCCGAAGCCGTCGTAGTCGGGCGCCGGATTGCCGTTCACTTGGACTGACATGCGGCCGCTGTGGATCACTGCACGGTGAGTGGGTGCTCCCTCCACGAGGGAGGCGGGTCGAGTGCTGACCGTCGTGGGTTCCCCGGGATCAGCGTCGAATCCAGCTAGCACTGCCGTGGCGAGGAAGGCGAGTGCGAGGCTCGAGTAGTGCGCATCCGCTGAATAGCGCTCGTAGCCGACGCGAGCGGCGGGCTGGAGGCAGTTCTCGACGGGGCTGTACGTGCCATCAGCACGCATCCAGCGTATGAACGACTCGAATGCGAGTCGGGCGGCGGCTTGCGCGGGGATCACCCGCGCTGGTTCCACGTGCGCGACAAGACGCGCAGCGAGAGTGAAGAAGGCGAGCTCGGCACCGATCGTCCACGTGTGTCCCGTGCTGCGGTGCGCCGATGCAAGGGACCCGTCGGAGAGTTGTACGAGGAGGCTCCTGTCCAGACCGGTCACAAGAAGGCGTTCCAACGGCTCGCGCCACGAACCTTCGTAACCCTCTGCGACCATGTCAGCGAGATGGAAGCGTGTGAAGAGGTCGTAGGAGTTCGCCAGACCTTCTTGCTGGTAGAAGCCGGTGTCCAAAAGGATGCGCTTGTGAAAGAAAGGAGCTATCCATCGATCGATCTGGTCGACCGAGAACGGCGACAGCCCCTCGCGAAGGCGGATCCATTCTCCTGACAACCACACCGACGACCAGTTCGACGGTGGCCGAGATCGGAACGATCGCTCCACATCGACATCGGCGATTCGCTCAGCGAGTTTTCCTGCTTGCGTGCTTCCCGCTTCGCGAAGGAGCCGGTATCCCTTCAAGATGGCCGGCCATGTAAAATCGCGATGACTCGAGCGCTTGGTCGAGCCGGTCGCCCGGTCGAATTCCGACAGTGTGGGCGGCAAGTCGATGTCTGCGGTATGGGTAAGCGCCGCGTCGAGGCCGCGCTCGGCACGGTCGAGCACGATCTCTCGGCGGGGGGACGGACAGAGCTTCGCCAGGGCGGCATTGCAGAAGGCGTGGTACGCGGTCCCGTATTGCGTCGGCTCGCCGAAGAAAGGGTCGTCCAACTCGCCCGACGGTCGCAATAGAACGGCCTGGCGGTCGATTGCCGCCCCCAGGAACCGTACCGCTCGCGGCAGCTCGGAGTCCTGGCTCAACCGTATCTCTCTGTCATCAAGGTCTCAGCTGCCACCTCGCAACCCCTTGGCTCCCCGGTTAACGCCGAGACGTTTGTGCTTCAGGCAACGAGTGGAGACGAGCGGACTCGAAATCACCGGACACCTGTTTGCAAAGCAGGTGCTCTTCCAGAGGAGTGAGGGCCCCGATTAGCCTGGGGAGAGGCAATGTACTGTCCACCAGTTCGGCCAAAACTCTAGTCCGGAACCCTGAGATTTAGGCTTGTGGGGAAAAACGCCCTCCCGGGCACCCCTTGAACGCCGTCACGCGGGGACCTAGATTCACGATCCAATGGAGGGTGTCCCCGCGGCCCCTGGCGACGCCGACGCCTCCCGTATCGACTGT
>DATKIB010000069.1:0-11086 GCA_035509915.1 Acidimicrobiales bacterium
CGGTCTCGCGCTCGTAGGCGAGGCGGGCTCTCGAGCGGATTTCGGCTTCATCGAGGTCGAACCCCGGCGACGCCACGATCCGGTTCAGGTCGACGCTGAGCTGGGCGGCCTCTTCCGCGTTCGCGACGTCGCGCTTCGTCACGCGGGCGATGCGGAGCATGGCCCGGATGCTCGGGCGGCCTATGCGCCACCAAGGAGTCGAGCTGACCGACGTGAGCGAGAGGACGCGCTCGGGGTACTCGATCGCAATGGTCTGGGCGATCATGCCGCCCAGTGAAACGCCCACGACGTGCGATCGGCTCCACCCGAGTGCGTCCATCACGCACAGAGCGTCACCTGCCATGTCGGAGAGCTCGTAGGGTGCGACCTTCCCCGGTCGCCGCAAGAGGTCGAGCTTGCCGGGCACCCCGGCGGTGGTGAAGTGCGTGGACAGGCCGCAATCGCGGTTGTCGAAGCGTGCTACGTCGAAACCGTGGTCGATCAGGATGCGGCAGAAGCCGTCTGGCCAGTCGAGCATCTGCGCACCCATTCCGGGGATCAGCAACAGCGGGGAACCGTCGGGCCCACCGAGGCTCTCGTAGGCGATGGAGACCTCGCCGTGGTGCGCCCTCGGGATCGTCACGGGCCCCCCTGCTCCGAGCTCGACTACTCCAAACGTTAGGTCCGCACCGGATCGGGTGCCCGAGGTGCCGCAAAAGACGCTGGGGCGCGATGCTTGGTACGGGGACGCTGGCCGGCAGGGAAGCCGGACCAGGGGCAGGGCTGGGCAAGGAGAGCAAGATGGAAGAGACGCTCGTGGACGACAGCCTCCTGCTCGACTCGCTTCAGCGACGCATGCGGACGATGCACTCGCTCTACTACCAAGCGGTCGACTCCATGGACCTGGAGCAGGTCAACCACTTCGAGCGGCCGGGCGTGCTGCCGATCGCCTTCTCCCTCTTCCACTACACCAACATGGAGGACGCGAGCTTCCTCATCGTCACCGGCTCGCGCCCTGTCTGGAACGAGGAGTGGCAGGGTCGGGTGCAGATGAAGATCAACGATCACGGCAAGCAGCTGACGGTCGATCAAATGGTCGACCAGCGCATCGGCGACTACGGGGCGTTCAAGGAGTACCAGAGGGCGGTGTTCGACCGCACCGATGCCCACCTGGCGACCATGGACCCCGGAGACTTCCGGCGTGTCCTGATCCAGCGACCCTTCCCGCCCGTGGTAGCGAGCACCTACAGCGCCCGATGCGCCGGACCGGAGGGGATCACCGTCCTCGACGGGATCGAGTGTTGGATGTACCAGCACGGCCTGCGTCACATGGGTGAGATCGAGTTGGCAAGAGGGCTGGTGGGGCTCGGCGGCATGACCTCCTGACCGAAGAACACGAGACAGAAGGGTTGGACGTGTCCGAGCACTACGTGATCATCTCCGCAGACGGCCACTGCGGCCTCCCCGTGGCCGAGTACCGGCCCTACCTCGAGACCCGGTACCACCGCGCGTTCGACGAGTGGGAGGAGACAAAGCGTGCCGAGCGCGCAGCCAAGCTCGACACGAACTTCGATTACATCATGGGGTGGGAGACCTCCAACGAAGAAGGCCTGCGAGGGGCATACGACCCCGTGGTGCGCGACCGCGAGCTCGACAGCGACGGTGTGTCAGCGGACGTGCTCTTCGCCGACGCAGACGCGATCACCGGCATGGGCTCTCCCCCTTTTGATGCCGGACTCGGTGCCGGGGGGATCGTCGACCCTGACCTCGCATTCGCGGGGGCGCACGCCCACAACCGCTTCCTTGCCGAAATGTGCTCGACCACGCCGGAGCGCCGCGCCGGGATCGCGCTGGTGCCGCTCTGCCACGACCCCACCCGGGCCGTCGCCGAGGCGGAGTGGGCCGACGCGCAGCCCGGCATCCGTGGGGTGATGGTCCCTACCATGTGGCGCGACCGCGAGCCGTACAGCAGCGAGGTGTACGAGCCGTTTTGGGCGGTTTGCGCAGCGGCGCACCTGCCCGTGCACACCCACTCCGGGGAGGCGCCGCACGAGGAGTACAACGGCCACCTCGGAATCTACCTCGCGGAGGTCGTGTGGTGGGCAGCGCGTCCGTCGTGGCATCTGCTGTTCTCCGGGGTCTTCGAGCGCCACGCAGACCTGATGTTCGTCGTGACCGAGGCGGCCGCATATTGGATCGCGGACTCGAAGTGGAAGTGGGACCAGTACATGGGCGGGGGCCATACCACCAAGAAGATGGCCGCCCTGCTGGCGGGAAAGATCTCGAAGCTGCCTTCGGAGTACTTCGGCACCAACCTCTTCGCGGGGGCGTCGACCATGTCGAAGGAGGAGATCCGGCGTCGCCATGTGCTTGGCATGGACGCGGTGATGTGGGGTACCGACTACCCGCACCCGGAGGGCTCGTGGCCCAACACCGCCGCCAAGCTCAAGGCGGACTTCTGCGACGTGCCGGTGTCCGAGACGAGGCAGCTCCTCGGTGGCACAGCGGCCCGCGTCTACGGCTTCGACCTCGACCTGCTCCAGCCCGTGGCGGACCGGGTCGGCCCCACCCCCGAAGACCTGGGCCAGGACCCCGAGCTCCACTCAGACCCCGGGGCCGCCGAGTCCGCCAAGTGGTGGCTGGCCGAGTACGGGATCACGCCCACGCGCCCGGCGGAGGGCATCTGAGGAGCTACCAGGACCGCAGCACCTGCGTGGTGTCGAAGGCGTTGGACGTGGACTGCGCCGGGTAGTCCCCCGCCTCGATCGGCTGCGCGACCTCCTCGACGAGTGGCCCGAACTTCGCCGCCAGGGGAGCGAGGGCATCGAGGTCGAACCCGTAGAGGGCCGCGGCGTTGGCGCCGACGCAGCGCCGGACGACCGCGGGGTCCTCGCCGGCGAACGCCACTCGAAGCGCCTCGCGGCTGTATGGCCAGGTCCCCTCGGAGTGGGGGTAGTCGTCCCCCCACATGACCCGGTCGCCTCCGAAGCCCGGGCGAAGGGCGGATTCCGAGGAGCGCAAGAAGGAAGCGCCGAGCCACACGTTGCGCGCGAAGTACTCCGACGGCTTCATTGACATGCCTTTTGCAGCCGCCCCGAAGAACGTCGCCTCGGCAGCCCCGCCGTGCACCATGCGCCCGTAGAACCAGTCGAGCGTCTCGAGCCCCCGCGGCAGCCACGCCACACCCTGTTCGGTGAGCGCGACCTTCAGCTTCGGAAAGCGCTCGAAGACTCCCCCGAATACGAGATGCCACAGCGGGCGGTGGCTGAACCATGGCAGCTCCACGAGCATGATCGCCCTTGCTATCTCGAGGTCGCCGTAGTCGGGCAGGCCCGACCCTGCGTGCACGTTCACCACCACCCCCGCCTCTTCGCACAGCGTCCACAGCGGGTCGTAGACCGGGTCGTACAAGGGCGCCAGGCCGGATCCCGGAGGTATCGAAGGCAGCAGGATCCCGCCGAAGAGATGCACGTGCTCGATCGCCCAGGAAATCTCGGCGAGCGCGTCGTCCAGCCGGTTCACGAAGACCTGCACGATCCCGGCGCGACGGCCCGGGGCCGCCGCGCAGAAGTCGGCGAGCCAGCGGTTGTGTGCCCGAACTCCCGCCCAACGGCGCTCGTAGTCAGCGTCGGCGGGAGGGAGGGCGACCAGGTTGCTCTCCTCGAAGAACGGGGGGACCGTGTTCGGGAACAGGACCTCGGCGACCACTCCGTCGCTCTCGTGCTCGGCGATGCGCCGCTCGGAGTCCCAGTTGCGGTAGCGGATCGCGGCGAGCTGGTCTGCGAAGGGCACCTCGTAGGTGTCGGCCCACGCGTCGAAGTCGTCGTGGAACCTCGACGCCAGGTAAGGCCGATAATCGGTGACGTCCGCGCCGCAATGGGTATCGGCCGATATGACCGTGTAGCGCTCCTCCATTGTGGCCTCCCTCAATGCAGAAGCGTAGGGGGTAGTTCGGCTCCCGTCACAGCGTCGGCCCTCGCGTGCAGGAGGCGGCCGAAGCGCTCGACGTCAGGGCCGAGGATGTAGCGCCCCTCGTCGAGGTGATCAAGCGCGGTCTCACCCAGGCTGTCGAGGTCGACGACCTCGGCCGGCATCCCGGCCGCCTCGAGCTGCTGCTTGAACTCGGCGAAGGTGGTGCCGGGGGCCGCCGGACGGGGCCGGACACGCTCGAGCTCAGCAGGGCGGTTGCGCGCTGCGGTCCAGAGGCCGGTGTCGAGGAGTCCTCCTCCGGGGTAGAAGACGTGCGCTGCGACGGGCGCGCCTATCTTGCGCAGCTGGTGGGCGACGGCCTCGACGAAACAGCTCACGGCTGCCTTCGACGCTGCATAGACGCTCGCGTGGGGCACCGGAGCCACCCCTCCGTCGCCCGAGGAGGTGGCTATCACCTCCCCGCGCGCCCCCGACTCGAGCATCCGGGGGAGGAAGGTGAGGACCGTGGACGCAACGCCGAATACGTTGACCGAGAAGCACCAGCGCCAGTCGTTGATCTCCTGCTCCCAAGGGAGGCCGCCACCGCCTGAGGTCACGCCCGCGTTGGCGAAGAGCAGGTCGCAACGTCCCTCGGCGCCGTAGACGTCGTCGGCGAGCGCCGAGACCGAGCCAGGGTCGGCAACATCGGTGACGACACCGCGCACGGCGCCCACGCGGCCAAGCTCGTCCACCGTCGCGGCCAGCACTGGCGCCTCCACGTCAGCGATCACCACCCTTGCGCCTCGGCCGAGCAGTGCACGCACGAGCCCGCGACCGATGCCGCCCGCTCCGCCGGTCACGACCGCCACCTTGCCCTCGTATCGCGCCGACCGGGCCATCATTCCTCGCCCAGTGGGGAGAGGTCGTCGTAGCGTTGGTGGATGAATGGTACGAACCATTCCGCGGGAACCGTGGAGTGGATACGCCCGCGTTGGATCGAGCGTCGCTCGCCTATGGTCACCTCCACGAGGGACTCCACGGGCAGGTCGGCGACGGGATCGAACCTCGACTCACGCAGCACCAGCTCGCCCTCGCACGCCTTAACCCACCGAACGGTCTCCTCGCGCGTGCAGTACACGAGGCTCGGGTCGCAGTCGAGGCCCTTCCCGTCGGGCGCGGGGAGAGCCTTGAAGTAGAAGTCCGTCCGCGTCTCTGGCTCGGGTACCTCGAGCTCGTGCGTCGTGCGCCCGGTGAACTCCGCGAAGGTGACTCCGATCCTCGCCATCGTCCCGTGCACGGTGTCGCCGTCCAAGTCGACCGCGACCTGGCCGAGCTTCTTGGGTTCCCCGAACGTCTCGCGGCCGCCGATCACCGACTGCTCGCTGGTCATGGGCATCACCAGGCAGTAGTAGCCGACGGTGCCTTCGTGGACGCACTGCACGGAGAAGCTCCCCGCTCCAAACCTCCCCATGCCCGAGATGTCGACGCTCGCGAAGGTCACCTTCGCCAGTGGCCTGGACGAGGGCTCGAGCGGCCTCGGGAGGACCGAAGCAGCGACCCGTGGGTCTGTCTCGTAGGTGGCGACGAGCACCGTCGACCACGCGCCCACCGAGGTCCTCTCCACCTCCCTGCTGCGGATCTGCTCGGGTTCTCTAGCTGCGTAGCGCACGGCCATGACGTTACGTCTCAGCCGGCGAGGTCGGAGAAGGCATTGGATCCCACGATCTGGGCGATGACCGATTCGCAGGAGGCACCGCCTGTGAGCATCGACACGGAGTGGTCGAGGTCGGTTGTGTCGGGGGCACGGCCGAGCAGGTAGTGGTAGTAGGCCTTCACGAAGTCGGTGCGGTACTCGTTGGAGTCGAGGACCTCGGCCGCCACGGCGCTGCGGGCCCCACCCGAGGACAGCTGCGTCTCGAAGGACGAGAGCTCCGCCTTGTCGGGATGGCGCCCGAGGAGCTTCTCGTAGACGTCGGTGACGAAACCGCCCGGCGTGCTGCCGCTATCGGAGTAGTACTCGGGCGATCCGAGTATCCCCTCCTGCACCGCCTGGTCGCCCGTTCCGGTGTTCATCTGGCCGACCCACACCCCGAGGGCGGTCGCGTCGGCGGGGTGGGCGAGGTAAGCCT
The DNA here is from genome assembly GCA_035509915.1 of Acidimicrobiales bacterium. Taxonomy (GTDB): domain Bacteria; phylum Actinomycetota; class Acidimicrobiia; order Acidimicrobiales; family UBA8190; genus Bog-564. Next base: position 6,018 of record DATKIB010000069.1, read on the forward strand.
TGAAGTAGCTGTCGACGAGGTCGGCCCTGTACTCGGGCGACACGAGGATGTCGTACGCGATCTGGGTGCGGCTCGTGCCGTGCGCGATTCGCGCGTCCCACATGGCGAGGCCCTTAGGGTCGGCGGGTCTGGCTAGGAGGTGCTCGTAGGCCGACCGGACGAACGCCGAGTCGGAGTGGGAGGGGCGGGTGACGACCAGATAGGCGGTGACGCCGACGGCCACGGCGACCACCAACGTGGCGAATGTCCAGGACCCTCTCCCCGAGGAGAAGAACCTCCGACGGTGGGTCGACAGTGAGGAGCCGAACTCCGTCGGGTAGTCGAAGTAGACCCTTCGCCCGGCGCCCGCCATGCTGCTCCCGATCCGCTCGGTCTCCACCGCCGGCTCGGACGAGGCCCGCTCCTCGGTCCGGCGCCCGGTCGGTCGGGAACCGCCGGCTCGTCCGCCTCGCCCGGCGTCACGCGTGGGTGCGGCGCCCTCCTGCGCTTCCGCCCCTGAGTCGCCTGAGCGACCTGCGTCACCTGCGTCGCCGCGGCCGTGCACCAGGACACTCATCGGCTCGCCGCATATGCCGCACACGTGCTCGTGCTGTCCGGCGACCGGGTCCGAGCTCACGCCCCACAGGGTATTCGCCGGCCTCTCCAGCCACTGAGACTCGGTCTTAAAGCCGAGAAGGCCTAGTGTCGATGTAGCGATGTGCCCCCAGTGTCATTCCGGCAGTCCCGGAATCTGACCATGAGCGCTCTGTTGGACGAGCGCGCCCTGTCTGGGCTCCTCGACGACCTCCCCGACGCCGTCGTGGTGGTCGACTCCGAGGGCAAGGTCATTTGGGGGAACCGCACAGCCGAGCGGCTCTTCGGCCGGCCCCTCGACTCTGCGATAGGCGCCTCGGGCCTGGAGCTCGTCCATCCGGACGACCTCGAGCTGGCCCTGCTGTCGCTCGTGAGCGTGCAGGGCAAGGAGCTCGGCGCCCCCATCGAGGTGAGGATCGCCACGGCCTCGGGTTGGCGGCTCGCCGAGAGGTGATAGGCGCACCGGTGCCCTGGTTCGAGGAGGGCGCCGTGCTGCTCGCCATACGCGACCTCACCGAGCGGCGGCGGTTCGAGCTGGTGCGCGACCAGGAGGCCGGGTTCAGGTCCCTGGTGCAGAACGCGGCGGCCGTGACCATGCTCGTCTCGCCGGACGGCCTGATCGAGTCGGCTTCCGGGTCTCTCACCCGTCTCTTGGGGCACGACCCCGAGCTGGTGGAGCGAAGGCCCCTGGCCGATCTCGCGCTCGAGGCCGACCGGTCGGCGCTGCTCGGCGCCCTCGAGCGCGCCTCGCGAGGGGCGTCGGCGGCGAATCCTGTCACGGTTGAGGTGCGGCTCCTGCGTGCCGGGCGCGACGAGAGCATCCCGTTCGAGCTGACGATCGTGAACCTTGTCGACGACCCGACGGTAGGCGGGTTCGTGGTGAGTGCTCACGACATCTCGGCGCGTGCCCTCGCCGAGCGGGAACTGCGCAACGCCCTCTCGCTTCTAACGGCGACCCTGGAGTCCACCGCCGACGGCATCCTCGTGGTCGACACCGACGGGAGGATCACGAGCGTCAACAGCCGTTTCGCGCAGATGTGGCACTTGCCGGCGTCGGTTCTCGACTCGCGAGACGACGGGGCGGCGATCGCCTTCGTGCTCGACCAACTGACCGACCCCGAGGCGTTCCAAGCCAAGGTCGAAGAGCTCTATGCGCTACCGGAAGCCGAGAGCCACGACACGCTCGAATTCAAAGACGGCAGGGTCTTCGAGAGGTACTCCAAGCCCCAGCGCGTCGATGGAGCGGTCGTCGGCCGGGTGTGGAGCTTCCGCGACGTGACCGAACGCAAGCGTCTCGAGCAGAGGCTCTCCCACCAGGCCTTCCACGACGCGCTCACCGGCCTCGCCAACAAGGCGCTCTTCCGTGACCGTCTCCAGCACGCCCTCGCCCGGATGGACAGGAGCCACGGGCACCTGGCGGTGCTGTTCTTGGACCTGGACAACTTCAAGACCGTGAACGACAGCCTCGGGCACTCCGCCGGCGACGACCTCCTCCGAAGCGTCGCCGAGCTGCTCGTCGGATGCGTGCGGATCGCCGACACCGCGGCGCGACTCGGAGGAGACGAGTTCGCCGTGCTGGTCGAGGACATCGAGACCCGCGCGGACGCGCTCGCTCTCGCCGAGCGGGTGCTCGAGGTGCTGCGGCGCCCTGTGAGGGTGGGCGCCAAGGACGTGGCGGCCACTGCCAGCATCGGGATCACGTTCGATGTCCCCGGTGTCAGCGCAGATCAGCTCCTGAGCAACGCGGACCTGGCTATGTACCGGGCGAAAGAGCGCGGCAAGAACCGCTACGAGGAGTTCGAGGACGACATGCACGACTCGGTCGTCGCCCGTCTCGAGATCGAGGCCGGCCTCCGCCGGGCGCTGGAGCGCGCCGAGCTCTCGGTCTTCTACCAGCCGATCGTCGACCTCGGGGCCGACTCCGTGGTCGGGTTCGAGGCCCTGGTCAGGTGGATGCACCCCAGTCGCGGCCTGTTGACGCCCGGAGCCTTCGTCCCCTTCGCGGAGGAGACGGACCTCATCAACGCCATCGACCGGTTCGTGCTGGAGCAGGCTTGCGCCACCATAAGAGCCTGGCAGCGCGAGCGGCTCGGACCGCCAGACCTCGCCATCAGCGTCAACCTCTCGTCGCGAAAGCTCGTTGACGCGGCGCTGGTCGGTGAGGTCGAGGGGACGCTGACGGACTCGGGACTCGCCCCGTCGAACCTGATCCTCGAGGTGACCGAGAGCGCAATGATGCGCGACGTGGACGCCGCTGTGCGCAACCTCCGGGCGCTCAAGGAGCTCGGCGTGCGTGTCGCGCTCGACGACTTCGGCACGGGGTACTCCTCGCTCAGTCACCTCGACAAACTCCCGATCGACATATTGAAGATCGACATGTCCTTTGTGCGGACGATCGACACGAGCCCGGAGAACGTGGGGCTCGCGCCGGCGATCGTGCAGCTCGCCCGCACACTCGGGCGTACCCCGATCGCGGAGGGGGTCGAGCGTGCCACGCAGGCCGACCGGCTCCGCAAGCTCGGGTGTGGCCTGGCCCAGGGGTTCCACCTCGGGATGCCGCAGGACGAAGCCGCCACGGAACAGCTCCTGCGTTCGCGGCGGTCGACGCAGCCTGGCCTGGCGGGCTGGGCCCACGAGATGGCCTGAGGCGGCTAAGAGCCTGCGCTCGAGTCCTATCTTCCGCCTATCCTGGCTCTCGCAGGCAAGGTATGTTTCGCTGGGTGCTGTACCTTTTCGGGTTCGAGCGCCTAGGGATAGCGCTCTCGGACCTCTACTTCGTCGATCCCTCGGCCAAGCCGGGAGAAGAGGGTCCAGAACGAGGTGCTCGGGTCGAGTTGCGCTACCTCGAAAGACGAAGAGCGAGAGGTTCGAAGTACGCCAGCGGCCCAATACTCGTCGGCCGTCCGATTTGGCGCGTCGACCTGCTCGAGTCAGTGGAAAACCCCGGCACCCTCGATCGCGCCCACGTCCACCCGGTGATGAGACGTTGGAATCCGGGGAACCGCCGCTTCGAACCCGAGTTGACTGCAGATCCCCTGGGTTGGCTGGGGGAGCAGCTGCATCACCCAGAGGAGCTCATAGACGCCGCTGGCGTGAGCGATGAAGGCCTCTCGCGCGACTTCGAGCAGATACGTGCCAACTCGAGTGAGATCGTCGAGGTCATACGGCGTCTGCTCGAACGCATCGGCAACGGCGAGCTTGGCGCGGCACCACGTGATGCTCCCGAAGGCAAGCTCGTTCGCTCGGGCTGGCTCTGATCGCGATGGTGATCGAGCCGATCGAACCACGGTCGCAGCCCCCTCGTCTCACGATCTTGGTCGAGACCATCAATTCGGTGGAGTACGAGCAGACCGGAATCGAATCGCCGAACACGATCGGAGAATTGATCGCCGCCTTGGAGCACCAGAACGGCCCGGAGCGGGTAGAGCTGCTGCTCATGGTGGATAGCCGAGACGAAGCTTCAGCAGGACGCGAGGCGGGATCGCTGGACGAGCATCCCGACCAGTCGGACCCGGCCGGCTCACGATGCTCGATCCGGCAGATCCCAGTCGAGCACGCAACCTATTTCGAGATGAAGAACCGTGGCGCGCAGATTGCCACAACGCAGTACGTCGCCTTTCTCGATGACGACTGCCTGCCTGGGGCCGATTGGCTGACCACCTCGCTCGCTGCTCTCGACTCAGGAGCCGACGCAGTGATCGGAAGGACGCGCTACAGGGGTCCGGGTGTGTGGGCTCGGATCATGGACTGTCTCGACTGGGGTGACGTGCGCGCTACGGCCAGCGGCTCGGCAGCTTGTCTGCTACCGAACAACTCGGCCTTCCGCCGCGAAGCCTTCCTGCGCTATCCGTGGGACACGAGACACCGGCGCAGCGGTGGCTGCATGGCTCCCTACCTGCGCATGATGGCCGACGGTATGCAGGTCGTGTACGCGCCCGAGATGTCGGCCGCCCACGGGAACAACTACCGAGAACTTTGGGGTTTCGCCCACCGGCTCCGCAACGGTCACGACACCGCCATGATTCTTCGCAACGACGACCAGGGAATCGTGCCACACAGGTGGCTGCTCCGACTCGGCCCCGCCGGAGGAATCGTCTTGGCCCTGGGACGGATCTGGGGAGACCTGAAGCGCTTGACTCGCCACTTCGGCGACTTCGGGATCTCCCGACCTGCCGTACCCCTGGTGTGGCTGGTCATGGCCCCCATGCGCTTGATCGAAGGAGCAGCCTACGCGCTCTCGTGCGTGAGACCGGACGTCATCGGCCAACGATGGGGTTAGCTCACCGGTACCGGATCGTCGACGGCAAGATCCACAACTCCCGTTGTGAGATCAACGTCGCGGAGCACTGCAACCTGTCGTGCCGCGGCTGCAGCCATGCCTCGCCGGTCGTACCCAACTACTTCGCAGACCCCGACGAGCTGCACGACAGCCTGTCGTTCCTCGCCCGTCGTTACCACTCGCGTCAGGTGCGACTGGTTGGTGGCGAACCCCTGTT
>DATKIB010000070.1:0-3273 GCA_035509915.1 Acidimicrobiales bacterium
GAGGCCGCTGCCGTCGACGACGATGCCTCCCATGATCGCCAGGTCGTAGGTGCTCACTCTCGGGCCCCTTCAGCCGGACCAGATGATCGACTGGAGCTCCGAGTAGGCCTCGAGCCCGTAGTCTCCCCCGTCGCGTCCCACGCCCGACATCTTGAAGCCGCCGAAGGGCGCCTCGTGGTGGCGTTGCGCGGTGTTGATCCCGACGTGCCCGGCGCGAAGCCGGCGCGCGACGCGCATCGCACGCGCCGTGTCGCCGGAGAACACGTAGTCGTAGAGGCCGAAGTCGCTGTCGTTCGCGATCTCGACCGCCTCCTCCTCGTCCTCGAAGGGCACCACCACCACCACGGGCCCGAAGATCTCCTCCCTCGCGACGGTCGTGTCGTGGCCGGAGGCGAGAAGGGTGGGCTCGAAGTAGAAGCCTCTCTCGAGGTGCTCGGGCCGGTGCCCTCCGGCCAGCAGTTGCGCGCCCTCGGAGAGCCCGCCGCCCACGTAGCCCTCGACGCGCGAGCGCTGGGCCGCGGAGATGAGCGGACCCACCACCGTGTCGGGCTCGCGCGGGTCGCCGACCTTCAACACCGAGGCGTAGCCGGCGAGGCGCTCTGTCACCTGCTCGACGATGCTGCGATGGACCACGGCACGCGTCGGCGCGGTGCAGATCTGGCCGGAATGGAAGCTCCAAGTGGACCCGATGGCGCCGACCGCTGCCTTCAGGTCCGCGTCCTCGAAGACGACGGCCGCTCCCTTGCCCCCGAGCTCGAGCAGGAGCCGCTTCATCGTGCGCCCTCCGGCCTCCGCTATGCGCACCCCGACGGAGGTCGAGCCGGTGAAGCTCACCATGTCGACGTCGGGTGACTCGACGAGGGCCTGCGCTGGGGCGGGGTCGGCCGAGACGACCAGGTTGACCACGCCGGGGGGAAAGCCGACCTCCTCGAGGATGCGCACCAGCTCCACGATCGCGAGGGGGTCCTGGGGGGCGGGTTTGATGACGACTGTGTTGCCCATGGCGAGCGCCGGTGCGACCTTGCCGGCCATGTTGACGAGCGGGAAGTTGTACGAGGTGATGCAGGTCACCACCCCCACGGGCTGGCGGAGCGCCAGCGCGCTGACAAGTCCCCCGGGTGCTAGGGGCGTGGCTTGGGCCACCTGTGGCGGGAACGACCTCTGCGCGATCTGGCGGTGGTCGCGCGAGTAGCGCTCGAAGCGGTCTGCGGCGACGGGGACCTGCATTCGTGAACCGACTGCGGCTGTGGCGCCGGTCTCGGCGATCACGAGAGGCAGGAGCTCGTCGGCCTTGGCCCGGATGGCGCGCGCCGCGCTCGCCATCAGCGCGAGGCGCTCGTCGGGGTCCGTAGCCGCCCAGCCGGGGAGGGCGTCCTTGGCCGCCGCGGCGGCTGCTGCGGCGTCGGCCACGGTGGCGTTCGGGGCAAGTCCCACCGGCTCCTCGGTCGCCGGGTTCAGGATCTCGTAGGTGCCGCCCGAGGCGTCGAGCCACTTGCCGCCGACGAGCAGCTGTCGCTCCTGTACAGGGGTTCTCACTAGAACCGATTCTAGTGAGGGCCTGACGGTCCGTCAGATGCGCTGCTACCGTCGCTGCGATGAGCCCGACCGAGCCGTCCGCTGGGCCGTCCGTGGGCCTCAAGGACGCCACAGCGATCGCCGGCATCGCGCAGACGGCCTTCGCCAAGCACCTGGAGCCGAGCGAGGCCGAGCTCGCCTGCTCGGTGATCGTCGATGCCTGCGCCGACGCCGGCGTCTCGCCGGACGAGGTCGACGCCCTCTGCTCCTACACGATGGAGGCCACCGAAGAGGTGGAGATCGCCCGCAACATCGGCTGCGGCGACGTGACCTTCTTCTCGCAGGTGGGTTACGGAGGCGGCGCCGGCTGCGCCGTGGTCGGGCACGCGGCGATGGCCGTGGCGACGGGGCAGGCAGAGGTGGCCGTCGCCTGGCGGAGCAGGAAGCGCGGCTCGGGCCCACGCCCCTGGACGAGCACCTCCGTGCAGCTCAAGGTCCCCGGGGCCTGGACCCGCCCCTTCGGGATGCTCCGCCCGGTAGACGAGATCGCCATGCTGACGCGCCGCTACATGCACGAGTACGGGGCCACCCGCGAGCATCTGTGCAACGTGGCGACCGCCGTGCGAGCCCACGCCAACCGCAACCCTGCCGCCCTCATGTACGAGAAGACCATGAGCCGCGACGACTACATGGCCTCGCGGTGGGTATCGGAGCCGCTCTGCCTGTTCGACAATTGCCTCGAGACCGACGGCGCGCTCGCGTGCGTCGTCGTGTCCGCTGAGCGCGCCCGAGATCTGCGCCAACCTCCGGTGTACGTACACGCCTTCGCCCAGGGCATTCCTCCGCAGCACCAGACGATGGTCAATTTTTTCAACGACGACCCCCTCACCGGGCCGGCCTGGGCGTGCGCGAGGCGACTGTGGGCGAACTCGGACCTGGGGCCCGCCGACGTCGACGTCGCCCAGATCTACGACGCGTTCACCCCTCTCGTCCTCCTCTCGCTCGAGGGATACGGCTTCTGCGATCGCGGCGAGGCGCCGGCCTTCACCGAGAACGCCAACCTCGAGTGGGGAAAGGGACAACTCCCCGTGAACACCTCCGGAGGCGGGCTCTCGGAGGCTTACGTGCACGGTTTCAACCTGATCAACGAGGGCGTGCGCCAGCTGCGCAGGACCTCCACCTCCCAGGTCGAGGGAGCGGAGACCTGCCTCGTGACCTCCGGCGAGGGCGTGCCGACGAGCGCGCTGCTCCTGCGGAGATAAGGAGGCCCTGCCTTGACCAACGCCGCGGCCTTCTCCGGGGGCTACGTCGCGAACCTCGGTCCATCGCGCCAGGGTTTCCTGCTCCCGGCCGTCGACGAGGACGGCCAGCCCTTCTGGGAGGGCACGAAGCTCGGCGAGCTGCGGGTGCAGGCGTGCGCAAACTGCGGCAAGTTGCGCCACCCCCCTCGCCCGATGTGCCCCAAGTGTCGGTCGACTGAGCGCACGTGGAAGACGATGTCGGGGCGAGCGAAGGTGTGGTCCTTCGTGGTGCCCCACCCTCCATTGCTGGCGCCCTACTCGGACCTGGCCCCCTACAACGTGATCGTCGTCGAGCTGGACGAGGAACCCCACATCCGCTTCGTCGGGAACCTCGTCAGCGGGCCCGACGGGCAGATCGACGAGATCGACGCCGAATCGATCGAGATAGGCGAGCCGGTCGAGGTGGTGTTCAAGCGATTCGAGCGTGCGGACGGGAGCGAGGAGTACCTGCCCTTTT
>DATKIB010000071.1:0-4898 GCA_035509915.1 Acidimicrobiales bacterium
GAGCCGCCACGTCGCTACGGCCGACGAGTGGGCTGCTCACGCCGCTGCTGTCGAGGGCGGCGAACAACCCTCCACCCATCGCTGCGGCGGCGGCGAACAGTACGAGCCCTACGAGCACCTTGCGCCGGGGCCGGGTCACAAGAGCCCCGCCGAGCGCGCTGCGGCGAGCAGGTCCTCGAGGGCTTCTGGCTGGGCCAGGGCGCCCGGGGCCACTGCCTCCTCCACGGGCAGTCCCATGAGGATCCTGCGCACCGGGACCTCGAGCTTCTTCCCGTTGATCGTCTTGGGGAGCGAGCCCAGCACGACGACACGGTCGGGTACATGCCGAGGCGAGAGCTTCACGCGCAGCTGCTCGCTCAGGCAGACCTGTAGCTCCTGGCTCGCGACAGGGTGGGACGGGACGACGAACAGGAGGAGTTGGCCTTCGCGGCCCAGCTCGCTCGTGTCCACGACAAGCGAGTCGGCGACATCCTCGAGCGCCTCGACCACCCTGTAGAACTCGGAGGTCCCCACGCGCACGCCTCCGCGGTTCAAGGTCGCGTCGGAGCGCCCGTAGACCACCGCGCTGCCCTCCTGGGTGATCTTCACCCAGTCCCCATGTCGCCACACCCCGGGGTACCGGCCGAAGTAGCTCTCGTGAAGGCGCACTCCGCCCCCGTCGCCCCAAAAGGCGATCGGCATCGAGGGCATTGGCTCGGTGACGACCAACTCGCCCACCTCGCCAACCACGGGGGAGCCGCCGTGGTCGTACGCCTCGACCTTCACCCCGAGCGCTCGGCACTGGAGCTCCCCTGCGCGCACAGGCAGCAGGGGGCACGAGGTGAGGAAGGCGGTGCAGACGTCGGTGCCACCCGACACCGAGCCGACCTGTACATCATCAGCTACCTCGCGCGAAGCCCAGGCGAATCCTTCGGGTGACAGGGGTGCACCGGTCGAACCCACGCTGCGAACCTCGAGCGGCCCGAGTTTTCTGGGAGACACTCCGGCTCGCCTGCAGGCGTCCAGGTATGGAGCGCTAGTCCCGAAGTACGTGACGCCGAGCTCCCGGGCGAGGTGCCATAGGTGGACGGGGTCGGGCCAGAACGGGTCGCCGTCGTAGCAGACGATCGTCGCTCCCACGAGGAGGCCGCCCACGAGGAAGTTCCACATCATCCAGCCGGTCGTCGTGAACCAGAAGAAACGATCGCCCGGGCCGAGGTCGCTGTGGAGGGCGAGCGCCTTCAGGTGCTCGAGGAGGATCCCGCCGTGAGCGTGGACGATCGGCTTCGGCAGGCCCGAGGTCCCCGACGAATAGAGGATCCAAAGGGGGTGCGAGAACGACACCGGCTCTGGCACGAGAGGGGCAGGCTCGGCGAGCAGCTCATCCCAAGAGGCCCGTTGCCCGCCTCCCACCACGACTGTGGCGGCGAGCCCAGGGAGCTCGCGCTCGAGATCGGCGAGCTTCTCGGCCAGGTCGTAGCTCCGGCCGCGGTAGCGATAACCGGCGGCCATCAGGAGGACCTTCGGCTCGATCTGGCGGAACCTGTCCACCATGCTGGGGGTGCCGAACTCCGGCGCGCAGCTCGACCACGTTGCCCCCAGACTGGCCGTGGCGAGGAAGCCGACTACCGCCTCGACACCATTAGGCAGTACGGCGGCGACCCTGTCGCCTTGTCCGACTCCAATGCGCCGGAGACCGGCCGCTGCGGCGCCGGCCATCTCCGCGAGCCCGCCGTAGGTGACCGTCTCGGAGGCGCCGTCCTCCGAGCACGCGACGACCGCTGTCGCGTCCGGGGGATGGCGGAGCACGTGGTCCACGTAGTTGATCGTGGTGCCGGGGAACCAGAGCGCGCCCTCGGCCCCGTTGCCCCGCACGAGCACCCGCCCGTGCTCGCCGCCTACCTCGAAGTAGTCCCACAGACATGACCAAAACTCTTCGGGGCGGTCCACCGACCACCGCCACAGGTGCTCGTAGCGACCGAAGGAACGCCCCCGCTCCGAAGCGAGCCAGGCCAGGAAGTGGCTCATGCGCGAACGGGCAATCCTCTCGGGAGTGGGCTCCCAAAGCAGGGTCCCCTCCTCTACCTGCCCCGCATGGCCCACGTTCGCCAGAGTACGGCGGGGCCCTGCCTGGTCGGGGGCGGGGGTGCGATGGCCGGCCGGCCCGTCCGGTCGGCCTAGCCGCGCACGTTCTTAGCCTTAGCGGGCGCCCTCCGAGCGCCTCACGAAGGCCGCCCGTAGGCCCAACGCGTCACCGCTACTGCCAGCCGGAGCTGGTGGAGGAAATTTCTCATGGGAGACCTCCTTCGTTTGCCGGCCCGGTCCTCCCCGCCCGGGGACTGCCTCTAGGCAGAGTACGCGGCTCAGGTGAACGCCCAAGATCGGCGGTGTGAAGGGAAGGTGAACCGTTCCGCGCAAGGGCCGGGGCCGTGTGCCCGTTACCTGCACGCTGCGTGGCATCGACTCTGGGCCGAATGGTTAGCCTTGGCAACCGTTGACCGATAGCCCTGCTAACACGCGGGCACGACAATGCCGATGTTGATACGTGAAAGCTAAGGAGCCGCCTGCGAAGCTCTGGAGCCTTCAGTTGCCGATTGCGAGGGGAGCGCTATGAGGGAGACGAGCGGCGCCGACCCGAGCCCCGTCGGCGACGCTACAGGCCCCGTTGGCGCCGACCCGAGCCCCGCCGGCGACAAAGTGAGCGCAGTGGTCGGTCCACTCCTCGCCGACCATCCAGAGGCCGTGTTCTACGCGATCGGCTCCGACGGGATCATCGTGCCGATGCCCGCTTCGGTCAATCTCCGCGGGCATGTGCTCGCGGAAGGGCGCTCTGCCCTCGACCTGGTCCACCCAGAGGACCGGACCAAGGTCATCGACGCGTGGGTCAAGGTGCGCACGACAGGCATCGCGACGAGCCAAGTGAGGCTGCGGGCCGAACCCGACAGTGTGGCGACGTTGCATTTCATCGACACGCAGGATCGCTACGGCGTGTATATCGGGGTCTTCACTGCGGGCGAGAACATCGACGACGTTGGGGTCACGCGGATAGCACAGACATCTCCCTCACGTGCTCCACGCTTCGCTCGCGTCCGAAAGGACGAAGCGGCGGTCGTGGTCGAGGTCGACCAGGCCTTCACACAGATCCTCGGTTGGCAGCCGCCCGAGATCCTGGGACAAAGGACGCTGGAGATCATCCACCCTGACGACCAGGGCCTCGCAATCGACAACTGGATGGACATGCTCGCGTCGCAGGGCCCTGGACGAAGGGTCAAGCTGCGGCACAAGCATCGTGACGGCTCGTGGGTCTGGATGGAGATCACCAACCACAACCTCCTACAGGACCCGGACCACAGCTGCGTCGTGGCGGAGATGGTGGACATCTCCGAGGAGATGGCCGCACAAGAAGCGCTTCGCGCCAGAGAGCAGCTGTTGAACCGGCTCGCCGAAGCCCTCCCCGTCGGACTGCTGCAGGTCGACTCCGACGCCCGAGTCGTCTACACCAACGACCGCCTGCACCGCATGCTCGGGACAGAAAGAGCCGAGACCGTCGAGGAGCAACTCCAGAATGTCACCGACGATGACAGGGAGGTGCTCGAGGATGCATTCGCGGCGGTGCTTTCGGACGGCACCGACAGTGACATCGAGGTCCGAATTGGCGTTGGAGAACGCGATAAGGAGCTGCTCTTCTGCAGCCTCAGCCTCCGTGCCTTGACCGACGAGTCAGGAGGTGTGACGGGGGCGATCGTGTGCTTTGCCGACGTCACTGAAAGTGCCCGCAGTCGTGAAGAGCTGCGAGTCCGAGCCGATTACGACGAGGTCACTCGCTGCCACAACCGCTCCTCCACCATGGCTGCCTTGGAGGGTTTCGTCGCGGACGGCCAGTGCCGGCCGGCAGTGATCTTCGTCGACCTCGACGATTTCAAGCATGTCAACGACGCGCTGGGCCACGCGGCCGGTGACGAATTTCTGCGCGTGGTCGCTGAACGACTGCACCGCGGTGTGCGCTCCGAGGACCTGGTCGGTCGGATCGGTGGGGACGAGTTCCTGGTGATCTGCCCGCGAATTTCGGATTCTGTCGAGGCTATGAGCACTGCGGTCCGGCTCGCACAGAACCTGGGGCACCACATCCGCTTGAAGAGCGCCTCCCTGCCCTCGCACGCGAGCATCGGTGTTGCCTGGTCGCCCGACCCCGAAGTCACGGCTGCGACGTTGGTGGCACAAGCGGACGCGGCGATGTACCGCGCCAAGAACACAGAGAGCAGCTACCCAGTGCTGTTCGACGACTCACTGCCTCTGTCTACGGGCGGATGGCACTGGCCGGCCCCTCCCGACGCCCGCCCTTCGGCAGGCCCTGTCCCGAATCACGAGACTCGTTCGTCGCGGCCTCGCACGGCGGGCCCGCCACAGGGCCTTCACGACCCGCGCCCTACGGCACGCCAGTAGACGAGGCAGTCCTCGCCGTCGACAGCCCGGGGCAGCGTCCCGACGACCTGCCAGCCGAGCTCCTCGTAGAGCACCCGGGCAGGGTTGGAGGTGAAGACGAGGTTGAATTGCACTGCGTCGAATCCGTGAAGCGGGGCGCGCCAGATCGAGTCCTCGACGAGGACGCGCCCTATTCCGCTCCGGCGGTATGCGGGGGATACCACGTAGCCCGCATTGGCTATGTGGGCCGCGCGCCCGACGAAGTTCGGCTTGAGGTAGTACGCCCCGGCCACGATCTGCTCGAGCCGCGCCACCACCACCGCCGAGACCGTGTCCACCCAGGTCGCGGCGAACATTTCCGCGGTCAGCGGGGGCTCGTGCGGGAACCCGTCGCCCCTCGCCACGATGTCGGCGAAGAGGTCGAACAGAGCTGACAGCTCCTCGTCCCGGATCGGGCCGAGCATGACCGGGCCGGCTCGCGTCTCGGCCATCTTTTC
>DATKIB010000072.1:0-16039 GCA_035509915.1 Acidimicrobiales bacterium
ACCTGCTGCGCGAAGACGTCGCGCTGGACCTCGCGAGGCGAGTGGTCGTAGTGGTAATCGAGCCCGCACTCGCCGACCGCCACCACCATCCCGGGGTTCGTGCCGATCGCCTCCTCTAGCACCCGCACCACCTCCCCCAGGCCGGTCGAGGCGTCGTGGGGGTGGAGCCCCACCGTCGCCCAGGCCTCGAAGGGGCCCTGACCAGGACCTGGGAGCGACCTGAGGGTCTCGACCACCGCCAGCGCCTCCCGTGAGCTCGAGGGCCCCGTGCCCACGCAGACCAGGCCCCTCACGCCCGAGGCGGACGCCTGCGCCGCCGACTCGGCGACGCTCGTGCCTTCGCGGCGGTACTCGTCTTGAAGGTGACAGTGCGAGTCGATCCAAGCCATCGCGGTCAATCCCGTCGCGCCTAGCCGGCGCGGCGCGGGAAGAGAGGGGGGCCCTTCTCGACGACGAGCCCGCCCGGGTACCCGCCCCACGAGGCGTCGACGGGGACCGTGCAGCGCTCGGGACTTCCGGGCAAACCGAGACGACGCCAGATCTCGACGCATGTGCTTGGCATCGCCGGCCACGCCAGCAGCGACACGATCCGCAACGCCTCGAGCGCGCTGCCGAGTACTGCATCGGTACCCGGTCCAGGGTCCGCCTTCCAGGGCTCGGTCGATTCGAGCTCGGCGTTGGTCGCGTGGATCAGCTTCCAAGTGGCCTCGAGCGCCTCGTGCGGGGCGAACCGTTCCCAGGCGGACGTGGCGTCGGTGAGGGCCGCGGAGGCACTCGTCACGAGAGGGCTCGCTGCGTCGGGAGCAGGGCCGACGCCACCGCACTTGGACGCGACCACCGTGGCGAGGCGCGCGACCAGGTTCCCGAGGTTGTTGGCCAGGTCCGCGTTGTAGCGAGCGGTGATCCCTTCGTAGGAGAAGTCGCCGTCGGCACCGAGTGGGACGTCGCGCAAGAGGTGGTACCGCGTCGCGTCGACCCCGAAGTCGTCGGTGAGGACGGAGGGCGCGATCTCGGTCAGCCGCATGGACTTCGACAGCTTCTCCCCGCCGACGAGCAGCCACCCGTGGACGAAGACGTGCGCCGGAGGGTCGATCCCGGCCGCCATGCACATAGCGGGCCACCAGACGCAGTGGAACCGCAGGATCTCCTTGCCGATCAGGTGGTGGACCGCCGGCCACCATGCGGCGCAGCGTTCCTCGTCGGACCCGTAGCCGATCGCGGTCAGGTAATTGACCAGCGCGTCGTACCAGACGTAGAAGACATGACCCTCGTCCCACGGCACGCGGACGCCCCAGCTCAGCGAGGTACGTGTGATCGAGATGTCGCGGAGCCCGCCCTTGATGAAACCGAGGGCCTCGTTGCGCTTGGCAGCGGGCATCACGCCCTCCGGGCTCGACTCGTACCAATCGAGCAGTCGCTGCTCGAAGGCGCTCAACTTGAAGAAGTAGTTGTCCTCCTCCATCTGGACGACCGGACGGCCGTGCACGGGGCACTTGCCGTCGATGAGCTGCTCCTCGCTGTAGTAGTCCTCGCAGGAGATGCAGTAGAGGCCGCGATAGGTGCCGAGCTCTATGAACCCGTTCTCGTGGATCCGCCCGAGGAACTCCCGAACCGAGGCGTGGTGCCGAGGCTCGCTCGTGCGGATGAAGTCGTCGTTGGAGATGTCGAGACCGGCCCAAGCCTGCACGAACCGCTGCGCGGTCCGCTCGGCCCACTCGGCAGGTGTGACGCCGTGCTCGGCCGCCGCCTCTGCGACCTTGGCCCCGTGCTCGTCGGTGCCCGTAAGGAAGAAGACGTCGTCACCAGACAGCCGGTGCCAGCGCGCCAGCGCGTCCGCGTTCACCGTGGTGTAGGCGTGCCCCACGTGCGGAGCGTCGTTGACGTAGTAGATCGGCGTGGTCACGTAGAACCGGGGCACCGCCGTAGCGTACCGAGCGGCCGGTGACGCTCCTACCAGTTCGCCACGTGGCAAGCGCCGTGACCTGTGCGCTCCACGTAGCGCTGGTGGTACTCCTCCGCGGGCCAGAAGGTCGTCGCCGGGACCACCTGTGTGACGATCGGGCGACCGAATCGCGCCTGGAACGCCGCGAGCGACTCGCGTGCCAGGCGTTCCTGCTCGGCATCGTGGAAGAAGACGGCAGAGCGGTACTGCGTTCCCACGTCGGGCCCCTGGCGGTTGGGAGTGGTCGGGTCGTGGTGGCGCCAGAACTCCTCGAGAAGCTGTGTGTAGGACACCTTCGCCGGGTCGTACGCCACGAGCACCGCTTCTGCATGCCCCGTCGACCCCGAGCACACCTGCTCGTAGGTAGGGCGCCCGACCGAGCCTCCGGTGTAGCCCGACATCACCTCCACCACTCCGGGAACCGACCTGAAGAAGTCCTCCACGCCCCAGAAGCAGCCCGCGGCGAAGGTCGCCAGCGCGAGTCCTGGTGGTGAGTCGGTCGGCTCCACCGGCGGTTGTTGCGTCTTGTCCAACCTGGACCCGAACCTCGACATCACCTGGTCAACCCTTCGGTCTCATCCTTCATTCCCTCCCTTGGGCCGCGAACGTCGCGCTGTGACACCGCGACCTCGTAGGCGTGGCGGCGGGCTACGCCCAGCTCCTCGGCGGCCGCGGTTGCCGCGTCTCGCACGCTCTGGCCGGCGAGGAGCCTCCGACGAAGGGAGTCGCGGAGCTCCTCGTCGCCTACCGTGCTCGTCGTCGACCTCTCCGCCGCGCCGAGCACGATCACGACCTCGCCCCGCACCTCACCCTCCGCGAACCTCTGGGCGGCCTCCCCCAGGCTCCCCCGCCACACCTCCTCGTGCAGCTTGGTGAGCTCGCGCGCCACCGCCACCTGCCGCGCCTCCCCGCAAGCCTCTACGAGATCGCAAAACGTGCCCGCGAGGCGCCCTGGCGCCTCGTAGAGCACGACGGTCCTTTGCTCGTCGCGCAGCTCTCCCAGGCGTCGCTTACGATCCGCACCTTTTCGGGGGAGGAACCCCTCGAAGCAGAAACGGTCGGTGGCGAGCCCGCTCACGACCAGTGCCGCGAGAGCTGCGCTCGGACCTGGTACCGCGCGAACCTCGATCCCCGCTTCCACAGCACGCGCGACCAGCCGAGCGCCGGGGTCGGAGATTGTGGGAGTGCCGGCATCGCTCACCACCGCGACGGTCTCGCCCGCCGCCAGTCGCGCGAGCACCTGCTCGACTCGCGAAGCCTCGTTGTGGCCGTGCAGGGACAGGAGGTTGCGTCCTCGCACCCCGGCGTGCGAGAGCAGCTCCCGTGTGCGCCGCGTGTCCTCGCAACAGACGAGGTCGGCGGCACCGAGGGTGGAGACCGCGCGGGGGGGCAGGTCGCCGAGGTTGCCGATCGGGGTGGAGACGAGAACGAGAAGGCCTCCGTGGTTGCTCAAGTGCCCTCGTGCAGCTCGAGCCGGTCCCCTTCGCGCAGGCGCCAGCGCTCGAAGGCTCCGGCCTCGGCCTCGAGGACGCTGCGGCACCTTCGCCTCGGCAGGGCCAGCCTCCAGGGACGCAGCTGCACCAGCCCTACCACGGTGAGGTCGCGGTCCAAGAACGCCACGTCGATGGGAAACCTCATCCCGATCGTGTGCACCGAACGGGTGCGCGTGAGTACGAGCGCGCCGTCGTAACCCGCCCGCCCGAGAAGGCCGCGCATCCTCGCGGCGTAGGAACGGGCCACCTCGGCAGTCGCCAGCACGTCGCCGTCGCGCAGGAGCCATGCTGTCATCTCGTTCACACGTTGAACCTGATCTCGAGTACGTCGCCGTCGGCCACGACGTAGTCCTTGCCCTCGGTCCGCAATCGTCCCGCCGCTTTGGCGGCCCCCCACGACCCGAGCTCGATCAGCTCGTCCCAGTGGATCACCTCGGCGCGTATGAAGCCCCGCTGGAGGTCCGAGTGGATCACGCCGGCGCACTGGGGCGCGGTCGCCCCGGCGCGAAAGCTCCACGCGCGCGACTCCTTGTCGCCGGTGGTGAGAAAGGTTCGCCGGCCGAGCAGCTGGTACGCCTTGTGCGCGACACGGGCGAGAGCACCCTCTCCGAGGCCGAGCCCTTCGAGGAGCTCCGAGCGCTCGGTCTGCGACAGCTGGGCGGCCTCTGCCTCCAGCTGCACGCACACCCCCAGGGCCTCGCCGCGCCCCCCGAGAGCCTCGAGGACGGGATCCACCAGAGCGTCCTCCTTGCCGAGCTGGTCCTCTCCGAGATTCACGACGGCCAGCACCGGCTTGTCGGTCAGGAGGAACATGCCCTTGAGCGACGCTCTCTGCGAGGAGTCGAGGTCGCTGCGGTAGAGCGGGGTGCCCGCCGACAAGGTCTCGAGCGCCGCCTCGATCGCCGAGACCTCGGTTGCGAGCGACTTGTCGGACTTCGCCGCGCGTCGGCGCTTGTCGAGCTGCGCCTCCACCGTGGCCAGGTCGGCGAGGACCAGCTCCAGCTCCAGCGAGCCCAGTGCCTCGACTGGGTCGGCCTCACCCGGCACCTCGGGATCCTCGAAGGCGCGCAGCACCAGGCAGATGGCGTCCACCTCGCGAATGCCCCCCAGGAAGCGATTGCCCAAGCCCTCGCCCGTCGACGAACCGGGCACGAGGCCGGCGATGTCGACCATCTCCACGACGGCATGGACCACCTTGCGGCTCGCGCTCATCTCGGCGAGGGCGTCGAGCCGGGCATCGGGCAGCGGAGCGGAGCCCAAGGAAGTCTCGGTGGTCGTGAAGGGGTGCGGCGCGACCGGCGCGGAGGTCCCGGTCAGCGCGTTGAACAACGAGGTCTTGCCGGCGTTGGGGAAGCCGACGAGGCCCAGCCGCTCCATCGCCCACGACGCTACTCGTCCCGTCGTAGCGCACCACCGCGCCTGTAATCTCGAGCCTCCCGCCGGCCTACGGTGCCCGCGCTGGTATCGTTCGCCCCATGTCCAAGCGGACCGACAAACGCAAGGCGCGCAGCAAGAAGAAGGCCAACCACGGCAAGCGGCCCAACGCCGGACGCGGCTGAGCCCGTCGGGGAGACCGTCAGGGACGAAAGGTGAGCCCGCGGTCCTCGAGTAGGCCGACAAGGGGCGTGGGCAGGTCGGAGATGATCCCGTCGACCCCGAGGTCGCACATCCGGGCCATCTCCTTCTCGTCGTTGACGGTCCAGACGTGGACCGCCAAGCCTGCCTCGTGGGCCGCGTCCAAGAACTTGTTGTCCACCAGCACTATGTCTCCGCGCACTGCCGGAACCTGGAGTACGACGTGGGACGTCGGTGGGGCCGGCGTGCCGTCGTGCAGGGCGCGCCAGAAGTGGGCCACGGCGAGGGTCCCGGCCGAGGTGGCCACGTCCGGGGCGAAGAGGGCGAAGGCGTCGGTGGCCGCGTCGAGGAACGATGCGACGATGACGCGCTCGGTGTGCCCGTGCCGGGCGAGCGCACTGGCCAGCAGCTCCTCGTAGGGCTCTACTGCGGGCGCGGTCGCCTTGATGTCGAGGTTGAGGGCGACCTCTGGGTGGTCGTCCATCAGGTCGAGCACCTCTTCGAGCGTGGCGATGCAGAAGTCCCGATCCGCCGGGGCGCGCCCCCGGTAGGTGTACGACTCGGCGGACCTCCCAGGGGTCTCGTCGGAACCCGGAGCGAACCAATAGGCGTTGTCTAGCGAGCGCAGCTGCGCGAGCGTGAGGTCGCGGATGGGTCCGTGCCCTGCCGTGGTCCGGTCGACCGTCGAGTCGTGGCACACCACCAGCTGCCGGTCAGCCGTTGCGTGCACGTCTAGCTCGATACCGGTAACCCCGAGCTCGAGGGCCCTGCCGATGGCGAAGAGCGTGGACGACGGGGCCTCCCAAGCCCCTCCCTGGTGCGCGTAGGAGAGGACGCGACGGCTGAGCCACGGGTTGGAAGCCGCCGAGCTCACTCGAGCAGCTTCCTGAGGTCGATCTGCGGCCTCGCGCCGATGTGGGATATGACCTCCGCTGCGCACAGGCCCCCGATCCGCGCACAGTCACGGGGTTCGTGGCCGTGCGTCAACCCGTACAGGAACCCCGCCGCATAGAGGTCCCCTGCGCCGGTCGTGTCCACCACGCGTCCGACCGGTTGGGCTGGGATCGACACCGGCGCTCCCGCGCCGAGCACCACCGAGCCCAGGTGTCCCCTCGTGACGGCGACGAGCACGCCGGTGGACTGCGCAGCCTCGAGGGCAGCGTCGAAGCTCGGCGACCCGAAGAGCATCACCGCCTCCTCCTCGTTGGCGAACAGGACGTCGACGTCGTCGCGCAACAGGTCGAGGAACTCTCGTTGGTGCCTTCGCACGCAGAAGGGGTCCGACACCGTGAGGGCGACGAGCGCGTCGTTGGCGTGGGCGATCTCGACGGCGCGGCGCATGGCCGCCTTCGCCGACCCCACGTCCCACAGGTATCCCTCGAGGTACACGACCTGTGCTCGCGCCACGAGCTCCTCGTCCACGTCTTCGGGCCCGAGGGTCGACGCCACCCCCAGATGGGTCGCCATCGTCCTCTCGCCGTCGTCGGTGACGAGCACGAGGCACCGTCCCGTAGCGGTATCCGAAGATCCCACCTCCGGCAGCTTCGCGACAGCGAGCTTCCCCACGTCCACCCCGGCGGCACCGATGTCGTGGACGAACACCTCGCCGAGCTCGTCGTCGGCCACCTTGCCCACGTAGCCCGCGCGCCCGCCGAGCATCGCCACCCCGACGGCGGTGTTGGCCGCCGACCCCCCGGAGATCTCGGTGCCCGGGCCCATCTCGCGGTACACCCGGGCGGCGGCCTCGAGGTCGACCAGGGTCATGCTCCCCTTCGCCAGCCCGAGAGTCTCCAGGAGTCCCTCGGAGGTGCGGGCCAAGACGTCGACGAGAGCGGACCCGACCACGACCACGTCGAACACCCCTCCGGGTCCGTGGCGTTGCGGGGGGAGGTCGGCTCCTTGCACGGCCCGAAAACTACCAAGGCGGATAGCCTCGTCCGATGCCCGGTCATGCGGACATCGGTGGTGGCGAGGAGCCGGCGGCCCATCGCCTCCCCTATTCCGTCGAGCCGCGTCGCTACGAGCTGCGCCTCGCACCTGACCTCGAGTCCGCGACGTTCACCGGCGAGGTCCGAATAGAGGCCACCGCGCACGAGAGCTTGTCCGAGGTCCTCCTCAACGCCGCCGAGTTGACCGTGCTGTCGGCAGAGGTGGTAGCTGGCGACTCCAAAGCCCTCGCGGCGGAGGTGCGGCTGGACCCCGACCGCGAGCGGGTGGCGCTGAGGAGTCCGGAGGTCCTGCCGGCAGGCCCGCTCGAGATCCGTTTGGAATTCGCCGGGGTGCTGAACGACCAGCTCCACGGTTTCTACCGCTCCACTTTCGTCGACGCCGGCGAGAACACCCGGACCATCGCCACGACCCAATTCGAGGCGACAGACGCCCGGCGAGCGTTCCCGTGCTTCGACGAGCCGGACCGCAAGGCGGTGTTCGCGGTCAGCCTCGACGTGCCGGCCGGTCTCGGCGCCTTCTCGAACGGCCCTGTGGTCGAGGACTCACCGCTGCCGGGCGGTGCGCGTCGAGTGCGCTTCGCCGACACGATCCCGATGTCGAGCTATCTGGTCGCGTTCGTGGTGGGCCCCCTGGTCGCCACCGACCCCGTGGACGTGGACGGAGTTGCGGTGCGAGTCGTGCACGTACCGGGCAAGGAGACCCTCACCGCGTTCGCGCTGGAGGCCGCCGCGCACTCGCTCGAGTTCTTCACCGAATGGTTCGGCCTTCCATACCCGGCCGAGAAGCTCGACCTTCTCGCGATCCCCGACTTCGCCTTCGGGGCGATGGAGAACCTGGGCTGCGTCACCTTTCGCGAGGCGGTCCTCCTCGTCGACCCTGCCCGCGCTTCACGCCTAGAGCTCGAGCGCGTCGCAGACGTCGTCTCGCACGAGATCGCCCACATGTGGTTCGGAGACCTCGTGACAATGAAGTGGTGGAACGGGATCTGGCTCAACGAGGCGTTCGCGACGTTCATGGAGCTCAAGTGCGTCGACCACTTCCGCCCGCAGTGGGAGCGCTGGGTCAGCTTCGGCATGGAGCGCGACGCGGCGATGGAGATCGACGCGCTTCACACCACGAGGCCTGTCGAGTACCCGGTCGGACCGCCCGAAGAGGCACAGGGGATGTTCGACGTTCTCACCTACCAGAAGGGCGCGGGCGTGCTGCGCATGCTCGAGCAATACCTGGGCGCCGATCGTTTCCGCGACGGGGTGAGGAGGTACCTGTCCGAGCACCTGCTCTCCAACACCGAGACCTCGGATCTCTGGGACGCGATCGAGGCGGCGAGCGGCGAACCCGTACGCGAGATCATGGACAGTTGGATTCTCCAAGGCGGCTTCCCCGTCGTGACGGCCGCCGAGGCCGGCGAAGAGGGCGACCGGGCTGAGCCAGGCGCGAGATCGTCGCCCCGAGAGAGCACCGCCGGCTCGGCGCAGCGATGGATCCTCGACCAGCAGCCTTTCTCCTACTCCCCTGTCCCCCCCGCCGGCGCTGAGAGCTCGATCGGTTCCCGATGGCACGTTCCCGTGATGGTGCGGCACCTGGGCACAGGTGCGCCTTCGGACCTCCGCCTGCTCCTCGGTGCGCAGTCCCTCCCGCTCGAGCTCGATGCGGCGCCCCCGCGCGGGGAGTCCGGGCGAGCCCCGCTGCTCTTGAACGCCCGCGGCAGCGGGTACTACCGGGTGAGCTACCCCGCTGCCCACCTCCGCAGGCTGGCGGCCGTGATGGGCTCGCTCGAGCCGCTGGAGCGCCGCAACCTGCTCGGGGACACGTGGGCGTCGGTGGTCGCGCTGCGTTCGGCGCCAGGCGAGTTCCTTCTCCTCGCTGAGGCTCTGGGGCCCGAGGACCACCCAGACGTGTGGGCTCCGGTCACCTCGGCGCTGTCCTTCCTCGACCACGCAGTCGACGACGCGGTGCGTCCCCAGCTCGCCGCCTACACGAGGGCGCTGCTCGGTCCGTTGCTCGCACGGCTCGGGTGGGAGGCCGAGGAGCACGAGGAGGAGCGCAGGGCGACGCTGCGCTCGGCGGTGCTCGGGACCCTCGGCACCGTCGGCGAGGACACAGAGGTGCGCGCGCGGTGCTCGATACTCGAGGCCGATTACCTGGCCGGAAGGGGCTCTATCGACCCGGACATCGCCGCGGCCGTCGCAGGGGTTGCGGCTTCGGCAGGGTCGGAGCGCGAGTTCGAGTCGTTCCTCGACCGCTATCACCACCCAGCCACTCCCCAGGAGGAGATCCGCTACTTGTACGCGCTTGCGGGCTTCGAGTCCCCTGCCCTGAGCCGACGGGCATTCGAGCTCGCCTTGGGCGAGGTGCGGACGCAGAACGCGCCCTTCCTCGTGCAGCTCCTCCTCTCCAACCGCTTCAACGGGCCCGCGACGTGGGGACGCGTGAGCGAGCACTGGGAGGCGCTGGTGGCCCGCGTGCCTTCACAGACGGTGCCCAGAATGCTCGAAGGAGCCAAGCTGCAGTGCCGTGACGCCGCGCTCGCCGGCGAGATCAGGGGATTCCTCGCGCGGCATCCGCTGCGCACGGGCCAGCGCACAGTGCAGCAGATGCTCGAGCGCCTGGAGGTCAACGTGGCCTTCTCCACCCAATTGCGCGCGGTCGCGGGTACCGAGCTAGCGGCAGCCGTCGACCGTCTCGGCGGCTGAGGATCCACGCCCCAAGGATGCCGGCATGAGCCTGGCGGTGGCCGGCGTCACCTTCGGGATCATCTTCGTAGCAGAGCTCCCGGACAAGACGATGATCGCCACGATCATCCTGTCGAGCCGCTACCGCCCCTGGCCGGTGTTCGTGGGGGCGGGGGCCGGGATGGTCGTGAACAGCGCCGTCGCGGTGGGCGCTGGGAGGCTGCTCGCGCTGGCGCCACACCGCGTCGTGGAGGCTGTCGTCGCTGCCCTCTTCGCTGCGGGTGCCTCGTACTTGATCCTCACTCGCGAGTCGACCGAGGAGCGACAGGGAGAAAGGGAGGCGGACAAGTTCCGCACCAACTGGCACATCATCCTCGCAAGCTGGGCCGTGATCGTTGTCGCCGAGCTCGGCGACCTCACCCAGATCCTGACGGCCAACCTGGCCGCCCACTATCGCCGGCCCTGGTCGGTGTTCGCCGGCGCCACCGCGGCCCTCGTGATGGTGATGGCGATCGGCGTGATGAGCGGGCGCGCCTTGATGCGGGTGCTGCCCCTCGAGGTCATCCGCAAAGGCGCCGGGATGCTCCTGCTCGGCTTCGCCGTGTACTCGGCGGTGTCGGCGGCGAGCTGACTCGCCGCGAACGCGAGCTGCGAGCCCCGGACTCGGTGGCGAGCCCGCGGTCCGGTTGCCGCCCGCCGCTGCGTGCGGGAGGATCTTCGAGGAGGCTGCAAATGCCCTACAACCAGGCACGGGTCGTGCACGACGCCGACGCTCACCTCATGGAGACCCCCACGTGGCTCTGCGACCATGCAGAGCAGGACGTGCGCGACAGGATCGCGCCACTGCGTTACCCGGGCGGCAACGAGCTGCGCCAGACGGGCGACGTGACCGACCAACAGCGCGACCTCGCCGCGGCGTTCGAGCGCCTGAGGGCCCGCCACGCCTCGGAGGAGTACCGGCAGGACGAGGAAGAGCAGATCATGTCCCGGAAGAACTTCGCCGCCACCGGGTCCTTCGTCGCAGAGGACCGCTCCAGGGCGCTGGACCTCCTCGGGTTCTCCAGCCAGCTCGTGTTCAACACCTTTCACAACCGCCGGCTTCGTGATTGGGAGCACAGCGGCGACCTGGACCTCGCCTACGGCGCCGCACGAGCGCACAACCGCGGCATGGTCGAGTGGTGCTCGGCCGACCCCCGGCTACTGCCGACTTGCTACGTGCCCCTCGCCGACCCCCGTCGCTCGGCCGCCGCGGCACGCGAGGCGATCTCGATGGGCGCAGCCGCGCTGCTGGTGGCCTCGGGGTGCCCCCCGAGCCACTCGCCGAGCCACCTGGACCTGGACCCGGTATGGGACACCGCCCAGGAGGCGGGGATCCCGGTCGTCTTTCACGTGGGCGGAACCGGGGACTTGATCGACCCCAACTACTTCCGCAACGGCCTCCCGGTCCCGCCGGACTTCCACGGCGGGGAGGAGAACTTCCGGTCGGTCGACTACATGGGCATACCGGGCCCGCCCGCGCAGACTTTGGCGACGATGATCTTCGACGGAGTCCTCGACCGCTTCGAGACGCTCCGCTTCGGGGTGATCGAGCAAGGCGCCATATGGGTGCCTTCGTGGACACGCCAGATGGAAGCGGCATTCGAGGCATTCGCCCGCCACGAGGAGCGTCTGCGCAAGCTGTCGCTTCGCCCCACGGAATACGTCGAGCGCCAGGTGCGCGTGACCCCTTACCCCACCGAGGACGTCGGTTGGATCATCGAGCAGAGCGGCCCCGAGATCTGCATGTTCTCTTCCGACTACCCCCACGTCGAAGGGGGAAGGAGGCCGATCGAGCGCTTCGAGGCCTCCCTCGGCGACGCTTCCGAGGACACGAGGGAGCACTTCTACCGCGCCAACTTCCTCGACCTGATGGGCACGGCGGCCGCCGCGATCGCGGCCTGAAGCGCGACCCGGTCGGCGCGCGGCGAGTGGAGCGCATCAGACGGTGAGGTCCCGATGAGCGAGAGGCTCGAGGTCCTGCTCGCCCGCGCGCGCTCCACCAAGGGCTTCATGCCCGAAGACGAGGGCATGGCGCTGTACGACGCTGCCGTACGTGCCGGCACACGGGCGACCGGCGCCACCTTGGTGGAGATCGGAGCCTGGTGCGGAAAATCCACCGTGTACCTGGGAGCGGCCGCGGAGCAGACCGGCGCGGTGCTCTTCAGCATCGACCACCACCACGGTTCAGAGGAGAACCAGGCGGGCTGGGAGCATCACGATCCCGAGGTCGTCGACCCTGCGAGCGGTCGCATCGACACACTGCGCTTTTGGCGGGAGACCGTTGAGGAAGCCGGCCTGAGCCCGAGCGTGGTCGGCATGGTCGGCGACTCGCCCACGATCGCAGCGCGCTGGAGGACGCCACTCGAGCTGTGCTTCATCGACGGGGGCCACGGTTCGGAGCCGGCCTGGGCCGACTTCGAGGGCTGGTCGCCGCATGTGGCGGTCGGCGGGTGGCTCGCCATCCACGACGTCTTTGCCGACCCGTCCGAGGGCGGGCGCCCTCCCTACGAGCTGTGGTGCGCGGCGCTCGCCTCCGGGGAGTACGTCGAGGACGGCGAGCGCGGCTCCCTCAGGGTGCTCAGAAGGATCGAGCCTCCCCGCGCAGCTCGGTGAGGTCGAGCCCCCCGGGGATCGAGTCACCTCTGAACAGGCCAGCCGCAGGCGTCGAGTCCGATAGCGCGTCGGCCGCCAGCACGATCGCACCGGCGGTGTAGGTGGTGCGCTCGGCGAAGGGAAACGTGACTCGTTCGGGGTAGACGATCCCCGTCCAGTACGAGCCGTCGGAGCAGCGGTGAGCACGGGTCCACTCGAGCAGCCGCATCGCTTCGTCGCGCCTACCGAGGGCGTCGAGCGCCAGCGCGAACTCCGCCGTCTCGGCCGCGGTGACCCACGGCCCGGTCGAGACGCAGCGGACCCCGAGGCCGTCCATGACGAAGGTGTCCCACCACCCGTCGATACGGCCGTCGGCGGGAGCTCCCTCCAGGGCGCCGGAAAGGACCGGGTAGTACCAGTCCATGGCGAACTCCTGCTTGGGCTCGAAGACATGGGGGGTGCGCGCGATGGCGTGCGCGAGGCGGCCCGCCGCCAGCTCCCAGTCCGGACGCTCGAGCCCGAGCGCCTCGGCGCAGGCCACGCCGCAGCGCAGCGCGTGGTAGATGGACGACGAGCCGGTGAGCAGCGGGTAGCGGCCCGGCCGTCCGTCGGGGTCTACCGACCACAGCACAGCTCCGTCGTCGTCCTGGTAGCGCAGCACGAAGGCCAGCGCCGCGTCGACCACGGGCCACATCTCTTCGAGGTGCGCTGTGTCGTCGGTGACACAGAAGTGGTGCCACGCCCCGGTCGCGACGTACGCGCAGGTGTTCGTGTCGAGGCGTGGGTCCTTCACGCCGCTACCGGCGAGGTAGTAGTTGAACCAGGAACCGTCGGGGAGCTGGGTGTCCGCAAGCCACCGGTAGGCGAGCTCCGCCTCCTCGCGCATCCCGACGACCGTGAGCGCCATAGCGGCCTCCACGTGGTTCCAAGGGTCGCAGTGCCCGCCCTCGAACCATGGGATCATGCCGTCGCGTCTTTGGACCGCGGCGATCGACTCCGCTGTCGCCAACACCTCCTCCGCGTCGATCACTCCCGGCACCTCGGGGACCGAGACGAGGCCGGCGGGAGCAGAGCGGTCGGCCGGAACGCGAAGCTCGGTCGGCGCCGGGACGGGGACCGGAGCGGGGATGGGGATCGGCCTCATGCCGGCTTGGTCACGTAGACGACGAGGCTCTTGCCGAGGAGCGGGTTGAGGAGCTGCTCGGCCACGCGCGTGAGCCGCGGGGCCCGAACGATGTCCCACACGAGGACGCGGTGGTAAGCGCGGACCAACGGGTGATCCTCACGGCGTGGGCCCACCCAGCAACGCAACCACCAGTACGGCGAGTGCAGCGCGTGCGCGTGATGGGAGCCGAACGGCTCGAGGCCTGCCCTGTTGAGCCTTCTCAGCAGGATCGAACGTCGGTAGATGCGGACGTGGCCGCCCTCGACTTCGTGGTACTCACGCGAAAGGGCCCAGTTGACGGCCTCGGGGCCGAACCTCGGCACGGTCACGGCCATGGTGCCGCCGGGGCGCAGCACGCGCGCGAGCTCGAAGAGGGCCGTCTCGTCCTCGTCGATGTGCTCGAGGACCTCGGAGGCGATCACCCTGTCGAAGCTCGAGTCGCGAAAGGGCAGATGGAGCGCATCTCCCTGCACGACCCCGGCCTCTTCCTCTGCCGGCACCTCCTTGGCGTCCACCATCGCCCCGATCGTGTCGCGCACCTTGGCCACCTCCTGAGCCTGCGCGTCGAGAGCCACGACCCGCGCCCCGAGGCGGAACGCGCCGAAGGCGTGGCGACCGCCGCCGCACCCGAGGTCGAGAAGGCGCTCACCGCCTCGCACGCCCAGGCGCATGTAGTCGACGGTCAGCACGGCACGGTGTCCTTCGAGTGCTGCTCGAGTAGCACCCGGTACTGCTCGGCGGTGCCGGCGGCGGTGGCCTGCCACGTGAAGCGTCCGAGCACCCGCCTGCGGCCCGCTTCACCGAGACGGGCCGCGAGCTGGTCGTCGTCGAGGACTCGCCGGATCCCCGCCGCCAGGGCCTCGGGGTCGCCCGGCTCTACCAGGAGTGCGGTTGAGCCGTCCGCCCCGACCACCTCGGGAAGCGCCCCCCCGGTGGTCGCCACGAGCGGCCGGCCGCAGGCCATCGCCTCGATCGCGGGCAGCGAGAAGCCCTCGTACAGCGAGGGGACGACTGCGACTTGGGCCTCTGCATAGAGGCGCGCCAGCTCCTCGTCGCTCACCCCGCTCACACAGCGCACCGCCCGCGCGAGCCCGAGCCGCTCGATCGTCCGAGCCACCGGCCCGCCTTCGCGGGGCCGGCCGATCACCACCAACTCGAGGTCGCGCTCTGTGAGGAGCTTCGCAACGGCTTCGAGCAGTGGCACGAGCCCCTTCATCGGCACGTCGCTGGAAGACGTGACCATCACACGGCCCGGGACCCGACGCAGCTCCGGGCGGGGGCGGAACACCGTGTGATCCACTCCCACCGGCACGACCGTCATTCGGCTCGACTCCACCCCCATGTGCAGCGCGATGTCGGCCTTCGAGGATTCCGACACGGTCACGATCCGCGGAAGGCTCCTCGCCACGCGCACCTGCATGCGCAGGAACCCGAACCACCGGCGCTGCGTGGTCCTGCGCCAGACGTTCTCTGCGTGGCTGAGGGCCAGCTCGCGGTCCACGGTGATCGGGTGATGGAGAGTGGTGAGCAACGGCCAGCCGTCGGCGAGCATGCCGAGAAGCCCGGAGCCGAGGCACTGGTTGTCGTGCACGACGTCGAACGCGCCGAGGCGCTCCGCGAGGATCTTGCGTGCCCTCAAGGAGAAGGTGAGCGGCTCACCAAACCCGGCGCTGCACATGACCGCCATCTCCCGAAGGTCGATCGCCGAGTGGAACTCGCGCGGGTGCGGCAGGCGAAAGGGATCGGGTTCCCTGTAGAGGTCCAGGCTGGGCACGGGGGTGAAACCCACCGGGTCGTCGAGCTCGGGCCACGGCTGACCCGCGAGCACCTCGACCGAGTGGCCCATCGCCGCGAGCTCACGGGTCAGGTGCCTGGTGTAGACGCCCTGGCCGCCGCATCGTGGGTTGCCCCTGTAGACAAGGAAGGCGACTCGGAGGCCGCCGGGCTCGGGGGGCGGCGCAGGACGAGGCTCGGGGACCTCGATCAGCTTGCTGCGCGACCACGACTCGCGTATCTCGGCCAATCGCGCGAGCGGGCCCTTAGGCACGCAGGTCCCCCAGCCCGGCGATCATGGCCGGTCAGCCTCCCCCGGAACCGGCTCGGCACGCAAGCGGTCGGCCTCGCACTACGTTTGTGGGCGGCAACACGCGCTCGAGGAGCGGCCGCGGCATGGACATCGAGATCCTGCACCTGTCCAGCATCGTGAAGAGCGATCTTGTGGACAAGGAGGGGGACCGCCTCGGGCGGGTAGAGGACCTGATCGTGAGGGTCGGCGACTCGCCCCACCCCCCCCTTTCTGGTGTCGTCGTGCGAATCGGCCGCCGGGCGATGTTCGTACCCATCCACCGCATCGCCGACATCCGTCCCGGGCGCGTAGAGCTCGTGGGCGAGACGCTGAGCCTCGGCCGGTTCGTGCGCCGACCGGGAGAGCTGCTCCTCGCCGGCGACCTGCTCGCCCGCCATCTGATCAACTTCTCCGGAGCGCGCCTGATCAGGGCCAACGAGATCGAGATCGCCAAGCTCGAAGGGCGCTGGGAGGTGGTCGGGGTCGACCCGAGCCCTCGCGTGGCGTTACGGAGCCTCTTACCGAGGCCTCTCGCGCGACATATCC
>DATKIB010000073.1:0-4526 GCA_035509915.1 Acidimicrobiales bacterium
CTCCTCGCCCACGCCCAGATCGACCAGGGCCACGTCGAGCTCAACAACCGTTACTTCGTGCTCGGCAAGCTCGAGGGCAACGACGTCATCATGGGTCTCACGGGGATCGGCCCCGAGAACGCACAGACGACGACGACCGACGCTTTCAACCAGTTCCGCTGCGGGTCCAAGTCCGAGATCTCCGGCGTCGTCTTCTCCGGGACCTCGGGCGGCGACTACATCGGCGACGTCATGGTACCGAGCCGGTGGACGGACAACGGGACGACGTTCGCACAGTCCGATCCCGGCATGCTCGCCGTGGCGAAACAGGCGGTCGCCGGCGGTGTGAAGCTCGAGCAGTCCACTCCGACCGGCGACCCGGCGTGCACGTGCGCAGAGACGTCGGGTGCCGTGACACCGATCACGGTCGAGCACGTCCCGAAGGTCGAGCTCGGTGGCACCGGCTTGACCACGGACCCCTTCGGGGGCCGCACGCTGCCGTGCGTGCCCGCGGGCAGTGACGTGTTTGGCTGTGTCCCGTGCCGTGAGCTCGACCAGAGCGATGCCGCGCAGGCCGCCGCTTTCGCTACGAGCGTGGTTCCCTTCCTCGAGCTCAGCTTCTTCACCGGCTACGCAAATGCGACGACACCGGCCGGCACCTACGTCTCGGAGGACGAGGAGACGGACATCGTCGCACAGGTGGCTGCCAGCGAAGGTGTCCCTTTCATCGGCTTTCGGGCAGCGTCCGACGGAGGCGGAGACCCACTGGACCTCCCCGGGTTCCCGGCCGAGTTCTTCGTCTACCGCCAGTTGGCAGCGGACAACGCTGCCGCCACGGCCATGGCCTTCCTGCACGAGTGGGCGGCTGAGAAGGGAGTCAGATGAGCTCGGTGAAGAGGCGCTTGATTTCCCGCCGTGGCCTCCGGCTCACGTTCGCGGTGGCTGCTCTGGGATTGGGAGCGGGGTTGTCCTCAGCGATCGGGGCTCATGCCAGCACCCTCGTCCAACCCACGGTGACACTGACACAGGTATCACACGACACCGGAGTCAACGCAGGCGAGGGGTGGGTGGTGACAGACCCGCGCAACGGAGACGTTGTCGTCGATTGGCTGGCCACCACCGACGTCGTTGGAGATGGTTCGTCACCCCTGAACCTGACCAGGGGATACTGCGGCCTGGGCGTGTCCTCCGACGGCGGCAAGACCTGGTCCACGAAGCCGTTGCCGTGGGCCGAATTGACGCAGACCGTGAATCCTCCCTCGCCTCTTCCCCCTGTTGGCCCCGTCCCGGGGGTCGCCGTGGGCCCCAACCATGACCAGCCGCCGATCTGCGGAGATCCGGTGCTGGGCGTCAGCCAGGGCGGCACCATCTACGCAGGGGCAGCACAGGTTGGATCCCCAAGTTTCGAGCAGGATTTAGTTTCCACCAACGACGGTTGGTCCTGGAGCGACCCGACCGAGCCCTACGGCGTGGACCAGACAGTGGCGGGCGCTCCCGGAGGCCTACAGACATCGGGCAGGCCGCCGATCGGCGAGGGCCGTGCCTACATGGCGGTAGATCCTCAAACAGGTGTGGTTTCGTGGAACTCCCAAGAAGACGGGGCTGTGGAGGGCCGCTTCCTGGTCGTCTCCACAGACGACGGCCAGACATGGAGCACGCCCGAGCCGCTCGACCCTGATGTCCAGTCGGCGAGCGCCGGTCCCCAGTCATCTGCTTTCGGAGTGATCGGGGTCGTCTACAACATCGATGAGACCTCGAACAGCTACAAGACGTCCGCCAGCCAGATCCCCTGCCCCGGCACCGAGACGCAGTGCACCGTCTTCGAGACCACCACCGCTGCTCAAGGGTGGGGGCTGACCTGGACTCGCCACTTCATGCCGGTCGTGGACCAGAGCAGCAGCACCGCAGGCGGCCTTTACAGTGGCGTGAGTTCGGTAGCCGCGGACCCGACCAAGCCCGGCCACTTCGCAGTGCTGTCGTCCGTCGGGGCCAACTTCGAGATCTGGGTCACCTCGAACAGCGGCAACACCTGGGCCAAGACCGAGGTGATCGCTCCGCCCAAAAGCAGCGACCAGTTCGGCAAGCCAGGGATCGCCTACTCGCGCAACGGAGCGTTGGGCGTGGTGTGGAGGACCGTCTATCCCGCAGGGGACTATGACGTTTCGGCGATCGTGTCCCGCGACGGGGGGACCCGCTGGAGTGATGTAGTCCTGCTGACCAAACTCGGGCCGGCCCCCGACAATATGGCCGATGAGCTTCCGGGTGATGACGGCGACTGGGGCCTCGATATGGACACCACGAGCCTGAACACGGTGTGGGGCGACGCGCGAACAGGCATACGACAACTCTGGTTCGCGAGATTGAATTACACGAATCTGACCATGAACCCCTGAGGCGAGCCGCCCGGGGGAATCACGTTCCCAGTGCAGATGCTAAGAGTTGGCGATCGTGGCTACCGCGCCCACGTTGCTCGTCCAGTACTCGTAGCTATTGCCCGTACTGCCGCCATTCTCTGCAGCCGTCACGGCGGAATCTTCGGCGCAGGCTGGGACACTGCTGCAGTTGTCCTGGGCGAACACCGCCCAGGGGCTTCCGTCGACCGGATTGAAGTTCACGTTGATGTAGTCGGTGCGGCTGGCGGAGTGCGGGACGCACTGTTCGAACGGGGCCGTGCAGGGGCCGCCCTCGGGCATCAGCGGGTCGGCGTTGGGGTCGACCTGGACTGAGGTGAAGACCGGGCTCGTGTCGAACAGGTCGTCGGTCACGGTTATGTACCCGTGGGTAGGCCCACCGGTGGTGCCGTAATCCTCGACGGACCCGACCGTGGCGCCGGGGGGATAGGCGTAGTACGACGCCACGAAGTGCCCTGGTCGATTCCAGTCCTCAGCGAAGGTGCACATGGTGATACCGGTCCCCGGCATCTGCAGCTGGACCGGCTTGGACCAGGTGGCGCCCCTGTCTTTGGAGTAAGTCACTGCCAGCTCGCCGTTGGAGTTGGTGCCACCCACGTAGATGTTGCCGGCCCTGTCGAGGAAGAGGCTTCCGTAATCGGAGGGCCTTGCGCAATCGGAGCTGAAGCCGGTCGGCAAGGCAGCCGGAACAGGCGTCCAGGTAGCCCCGTCGTCGACGCTCTCGGTCACCTTCCCACTCGCCACTCCGTAGAGGGTGCCGTTCGGCCCGGCGACGACCGCGTCGTTGGAACCGGCTTCGTCGGTGCCCGACGAATCTTTGATCTGGGTGAAGTTGATCCCACCGTCGAGAGACTTGAAGCAGTCGCTCTCCGGAAGGTGCCCGCACAGGTATGTGACGTCCGGATACCCTGCAGCCTTCAAGGCCGCCGCGTCGGTGGCGGTGCGGGGCGGGCCGGCGAACATCACTACAGCGTCGGACACCTCTGGGAAGAAATCGGTCGTGTAGTTGTTGACCCAGTCTTCACCGCCGTCGTCGGAGTACGAGATGTGGTATTCACCGTCCACCGTGCTAAACGGCCCTTCGTTCGCGGCGTCGCGGTAGAAGAACAACCGATGGGTTTTCGGGTCCTGGTAGAAGCCGGGATCGGAACCCTCGCTGTTCCCGGCAAGCTGGGTGGAATCGGCAGGGAAGAGCACCCTGCTCCAGGTCGCTCCTCCGTCGATGCTCGTCGCCAGGTTTCCGAAGTCCGGCAACGCTTGATTGGGCTTGTAGATCCCGCCGATCATCACCCTGGCCGGCGTGGTGACACCG
Source organism: Acidimicrobiales bacterium (assembly GCA_035509915.1). Taxonomy (GTDB): domain Bacteria; phylum Actinomycetota; class Acidimicrobiia; order Acidimicrobiales; family UBA8190; genus Bog-564. The sequence continues at coordinate 3,703 of DATKIB010000073.1, forward strand.
TTCGCGAGGGTCTGCGGCTCCGAGATAATGATCCCGTTCTCGCCGTAGTCGGGAAACGTGTACGTGAGGCAGGGCTCGACGTTGGCCTGACGCTGATCGGTGCCACCGGGCCCGTACGAGATCCCTCGCCGGCTGCTGTCACACCCGGCAGGAGAAGCGGCTTGCCTCGACGTCACGGCATGCGCCCCGATCGCTGAGGACAAGCCCGCACCCAATCCCAGAGCAGCCACCGCGAACGTAAACCTGAGGCTACGGCGGGAAATTAGCCGCCTCTTCACCGAGCTCATACGAAGCACCCTCCCCAGCCGCCGCGGTGCCGAGAGCGCGAACCGCCTCCGCCTAGCCGCCCAGAAAACAAAATAGTGAGCGCTCGCTCAGCCGTCAAGCAGCGGCTGGGCTATCGTGAACGGAGTTGGCCGTGGCGGAATGGCGGAAGGCATCTAGACGCCTGATGGGCTTGCTCACCTCGACGAGACGCCGCGTTCTCGGCGCACTTGTCGCTGGGGCGTTGCTTGGGGGTGGCCTGGCCGGGACGCTCGTGTGGGCGGCCGCATCCCCGCCCACACACACCATCTACGCCTGCAAGCTGAGTGCCACTGGCCTTGTTCGAATTGTCAGTGGGCCTCGCTCTTGCCTGCCGACTGTGGAAAAACCGATGCATTGGAATGCGGTCGGTCCGCAAGGACCACGAGGACCACGAAGCTCGCCACTTGTTCCCGGGTCGGCACTCTCTGAGTTCGCCTCTACGAGCGGCAACATGTCGGCCTCACAGATCCCATTGGACGGCGCCTACCACGTCGACGAAGCAACAGTGCAGAGCTTTA
>DATKIB010000074.1:0-49010 GCA_035509915.1 Acidimicrobiales bacterium
GGCATCGGGGTTGGAACCTTCGAACCGGTGATGGGCGCCCCGTTGGGTCCGGTAACGGCTCCGGGACGGCCGCTGGCACAGCCGTAGGGACCCTGGCTCGACGTCAAGGCCGCGGTCGTCGGGAGAATCACCGCCGTCAGCAGCGCCGCTGCTCCGGCCAAGATGACCACCCGGGTACTACGACGTGCCCACGCCGGAACTAGCCTCGTTGTCCACACCAAACGACCCATGACATCCCCTCCCCGCCGCGTCGACGGACTCTGGCGATCCCAAGGGTCGAATCCGGCCCGCGCCCCCCGCCCGCGCGCTGGCCCTAGTGCCGCCTAATGCCAAGGCACTTTGTAACCCGGCGTCCCAGGGCTGTCAAGAAGAAAATGAGCAATTACTCTTGACTGTGACGGACCTCGTCCATATCATCGGGCCATCTGGAGGCGGGGGTGGGTCAAGGGCGTCGGCCTCATCGTCCTGCTCGCCGTCGTCGTTGTGAGCATCGGGATATTTGGGGGATGGTCGAGGTCGGCTGGTGTCTCGAGGTCAGCGGGGACCGTGGGCGGCAAGCACGTCCCCCGAGCACTGTTTCAGCAGTGCAGCGTGCGCCCTCTGGATCGGCCGTTGGGGTGGTTGCCGGCCGCGGTTACCTTGCCGGCAGGGACCTATCCGACCAAGGCCTTCGATCTCAAGGCCGCATCATTGAACTTCGCTTCTTTCGTGGTGCCTCTGGAGATCCATACCTTCGACGCGTACATCGACAGCGTTTGGCCCACCAAGAACATCCAGATCGTTTACCAGCAGCAGGACATCTCTGACTCTGAGTTCACTTTCCAGTACGGACAAGACGCTGGATCAGTTCAACTTGTTCACGACCCGTGCGGGTCGGGGGAGACGTTCATGGCGCTGGAATACGGGCCTAGCTCACTTTGATGTGAGCACGGAAAGTCTTATCGCCCCACGCCGGACTCACCCTTGGGAGCTTGTGGCCTATTACACGGGACAAAGCAGGGAGGTTCATGATGTAAGTGAGTACCCGCTTGACAGTGTCGGCGGCGCATCCGTATCGTTCGCCGGAGCGGCGGATTGCTCGGGTCTGTGCTGAGTTGAGCAAGAGGGATGGGCGGATGTCCCGACGGGTGGAGCTCCTGAAGTCTTTGCGGCCGGTGGTCCTCTTCTCCGTGTTGACGGCCCTGGTGATACCTGTCGCTCTCCGAACGCCTTCGGCCTCGATTCGGACCAGTCTCAGTTCGACGCAGTTGTCGCCGGGTTGCGCCGCGGGCCGCTCGGCGGTCTCCTACTACTCCAACGGCAGTGGCGCGCCTGCCTCCGAAGTCCCGGTGCCCTGCACCTTCCTTACGGGCTACGGAGGAGCGGAAAGCCACATCAAGGTGACGCCCGGTGGAGAGCTCGTGCAGGAGCCGGCCGTTCTGCCCAGTGACATCCCCGTTGTCCTTGATTCCGCCCTGGCGTTGAGCTCGAACCAGGGTAAATCCTGGCAGCTGGACGAGCCCGCCAACCCCTTGCCGGGGCGGGACTCGGTAGAGCCTGACGGGAACACGTTCCCCGCTCAAGATGTCGGCCTTTACGTCGATCGTGTGACGGGACGGCTGTTCGTTGCCCTTCCCACTGGTTTCGGCATCGGCTATGCGGCTGAAGTCCTGCTTCTGTCGAGCCCGGCCCGGCCGGCGGGCTATACGAATTGGATCGCTACACCCATGTCCGGCTTCGTCGGCTCGGAGAATTCTCGTTTCACGTCGGCTCCGGCGCCCCACGGGCAACCGGTTGCCGGCGCTGGCGAGGACGTGACCTATTGGTGCGGCAACCAGACCGAAGGGGTGACAGAGCCGCCCATCCTCTTGCGCACGTGTTTCCGCACCCTCGACGGCGGGGCGACCTGGCAGCGAGGCGCGATCCTGTTCACCTACGGGGTTCCCCAGCACAGCCAGTGCGGCACCAACTCCGAGACCTTCAACGCTCTGGACGGTAACTATCCGCAGGGAGCCCCCGACGGCTCGCTGTGGGTGATGGTGCAGTGCGGCGGGACCACATATCTCGCCAAGAGCACCGACGAGGGCGCGACCTTTCCCATCATCGACGGAGCACATGGCACACCACTAACGATTCCAGGCTCACCCCGGGAACTGCGGGTGGATAGCGATGGGAACCTCTATGCGGTGGGGATCAGCGGCAGCTCGCTGGAGTTGAGGATCTCCCGAGACGGAGGCCAGACCTGGAGCGCCCCGGTCAACATGACAGCCCCCAACGCTCGGAGCACGACCATCTACCAGTGGCAGGTGGCTGTCGGGTACAAGCCTGGACAGGTTGCGCTGTCGTACCTCGCCACGCGCTCGAGCGGTGGGTATGACGGGTACATGACGGTCACCAAAGACGCCTTGGACGCGAACCCCGTCTTCTACAGTTCGACGATCAATTCGCCGAACGCACCGATCGTCACCGAATCTGCCCTCGGAGACGACTTCGTTGACGTCGATCTGGCACCCGACGGTACGCCATGGGCATCCTTCTACTCCAACTGTCCAACGAACGAGACGATCCTCTTTTGTACACAGACGTCCCCCACGTCCGACGCCAATGGGATCACGGGACCACAGGCCGAGACGGTGGGCAGCTTGGAGTGGCCCGCTAACAGATAGCCCCGGTTTTAGCTACACACCGCGTGTTCGGTGCGGTCAGCCCTTTACTGCAAAGAGCCTCCAAGCCCCTGGGACACCTCTGAGTTCGTGCTCTCCCCGATCATGAAACTCGATGCCAGAGCCAACGACCAGCGGTGGCACGGACGAGGACACCATGACCTCCCCGGCATCGGCATGTGCCAACACTCGGGCAGCGATGTGCACCGCGATTCCTCCCACGTCGTCTCCCACCTCCTCGATCTCGCCGGTGTGTAGCCCTGCTCGAACCTGGAGGTCGATGCCCGGTACTGCCTCCACGATCGCTCGGGCGCACCGGATGGCGCGGGCCGGTCCATCGAATGTCGCCAGGAAGCCATCCCCGGTCGTCTTCACCTCTCGGCCTCTGAACCGCAGAAGGTGACGGCGAACGAGACTGTCGTGTCGGGACAACAGCTGTCGCCACCGGTGATCGCCTAGTCGCGCTGCCCGATCTGTGGAACCGACGATGTCGGTGAACAAGACCGTGGCGAGGACCCGCTCACGGTGCCGGACCTCGGGGGTGCTGTCAGTGAGGAACTCCTCGATGGCGTCGCACGCCGCCTCCATGGAGGACCCGTCCCAGTTGACATGACAGTCGAAAGGAAGCTCCACCAACCTCGCCCCCTTGATGTGGGCTGCTAGGTAACGGGAGGCCTCGGGCGGCGAGACGTGGTCACCTCGGTTGTAGAGCACGAGCGTGGGACAGGTAATGAGGCCGAGTGCGGATCGCACGTCCCAGCGAGTCCACAGACGCACGTGATCGGCCATGAGCTTCGGCGTGCCGAGGTTGCGCTTCCAGCGAGCCAGGAGTTCATCGGTTTGGGGATTCACGGGTGGGTCAGAAACGATTGCCCGCCAGATCTCGCCCGTGCCCCATGCCGCCTCGTAGGTCTCGGCGAGATTTTCGTAGAAGTCTGCTTCCGGCCCAATGGGGTAGTCCTCGGAGCGAAGAAGTCGCGCCGCCGTACCGTAGAGCACGAGCGAGTCGACGCGCTCAGGGGCCATGGCTGCGATCAGCATCGTGATAGGACCGCCGTCGACGGTCCCGATCACGTGAGCGTTTGCAATTCCAGCTGAGTCCATCACCGACCGAAGATCGTCAATCTCCTCCTCGGGGATGGCAATCTGCGACCGGTCGGAGAGCCCGGAGCCTCGCCGGTCGAAGAACACTGTTCGGCCCATCGCGGGCAGCCTCTCGATGTACGGCCGGTAGTAGGGCATCTCCTCGTTGAGGTCCAGATGGGACATGTGGCCGGGCACGAAGACGATGTCCGGGGATTCGGATCCGTAGACGGCATAAGCGATGTCCAAGCCGTCAGAACGGGTGTAGCGAACCCGAGGTGCCACGCTCATCAGTCAAGCAGGCGCGGCCACGAACTGGTTGGTTGGCCCTGGTCAGCCGCCGCTTCTGGCCTAATGAGACCAGCGGGCGGTCACATTTCCGGGGTGTCCTACGTCATGATGACGTGACCACGATGGAAGTGAACGAATTCGACGCCGAACGGCCCCGGCTGACAGCGATCGCCATCCGGATGCTCGGGTCGGAGGCCGATGCGGACGACGTGCTCCAGGAGACCTGGCTCCGGCTCTCCCGCACCCACGACATCGACGACCCGCCCGCCTGGCTGACGACCGTCGTGACACGGTTGTGCCTTGACCACCTGCGCAAGCGCCAGACGCGCTCGGTCGTCGATGCCGAGGTGCCCGCCCAACTCGCACCGGTCGACCCAGAGGCCGACGCGCTGCTCGCCGAGAAGGTGGGCGACGCGATGCAGGTCGTCCTCGACACCTTGGCGCCCGCCGAGAGAGCCGCGTTCGTCTTGCACGACGTTTTCGGTTATCCCTTCGACGAGATAAGCGCCGTCATGGGGCGGTCGGGAACCGCCGTGCGGAAGCTGGCGAGCCGGGCACGGCGCAAGGTGCAGGGCGTGTCGGAGCCGGCTGCGTCGCAGACCGAGCGTGCCGAGAGTCACCGCGTCGTCCACGCGTTTCTATCTGCAGCCCGCGGCGGGGACCTCCCAACACTCCTATCGCTCCTCGCGCCCGACGCTGTCATGCGTGCCGACCTGGTCGGACAGAACATGGGTACCGATCCCGTATACAACGGCGCAGCCGCCGTGGCCGGCCGCCTCAACGGTGCCCGGGGGGCGGCACCTGTCACGATCGATGGTGAGCTCGGCGCCGCCTGGGTTCACGCCGGAGCGGTCAAAGTGGTCTTCGTGTTCCATGTCGAGGAGGGCCTGGTGCGCGAGGTCGAGTTGATCGCCGACCCAGACGTGCTGGCCACCATGGACGTGGTACGTGCTCGAGTTAAATCCTGACAGGTCAGTGCCCACCGACCACATCGCATCCGTGACTGTCCGATAGTGAAAGGAAACTAGACCGATGAAGACGATGACTTGTGAACAATTGGGTGGCCCGTGCGATTTTCAACACCATGGCATGACCGCAGACGAGGTCATAAAGGCGCAAGATCGACATCTCAAGGAGATGGTCGCCAATGGTGACGCGACGCACGAAAGTGCCCTGAAGCAGATGAAGGGCCGTTGGAAGAATCCTCTCAAGGGAATGGGTTGGTACCGGAACGCCAAGCGTGAGTTTGCTGCTCTTCCCGAAGGCTGATTAGAGGCCGATGCCCTCGAGATCGCTCCGGTCGGGTTCAGCGAGCAACGAGGATCCTGGCAGTGGGTCGTGGCCTATGGCTTTGAGCTCTGAATGCGTGCTGCACCTGGCCAGGCCGGCCGGTTGATCACCCCAAAGTATCTCCGCCTTCCTGCACTCCCGCTCCGGGGCCGTCGGACCATCAAAGCGGTATCGTCGGTGCGCCTGATGGACGCTGCCCGAGCGCAGGAGGGTTGGAATGGCGACTCACGATCTCACCGATGTGGATACCGCCTTGGCCGACCACAAGACACCAACCAGTTCGCCGACAGCCCTCGTGAGCCGCCGTGAATCGTTCAATGCCGCGCACCAGCTTCGGGACCCGAAACTGTCTGATGAGGAAAATGGTCGCATGTTCGGGAAGTGTGCGAACCTCCACGGTCATAATTACATTCTCGAGATCGTCGTCGCGGGTCACATCGACCAGTCCACGGGTTACGTTGTAGACCTCAAAGAGCTCTCGGACATTATGTGCCGTCGCGTCGTGGAGGACGTGGACCACAGCAACCTGAATACGGACGTTCCTTGGTTGGCGGGGCGTATCCCGACTGCCGAGAATCTTGCCCTGGCATTCTGGGAGCGCATCCGTACCGAGCTTCCCGAGGGATCCCTGAGATCGGTTCGGCTGTGGGAGACCGAAAAGAACTGGGCTGAAATTGGCGGTCACGTCTGAGACCCCGCCGCGACGAGACCGGGACCTACGCTCTCGTTACTCCCCGGCTGATACGGACGTCCTCCTCGCAGAGGAGGCCAGACGGTTTGTCTCCGAGGGTGCTGGAGACCCGTCATCCGACATCACCCTGGCTTGGGAACTCCTTTACCGAATCGAACCAGGGCTCTATGACCGTCTGGTCACCGCCGAGCGCCTCCATCGCGGCGTGCTCGACTGGCTGCCGAAGCACGTAGACCGGATCGTCGAGGTGGCTGCCGGCACGGGCCGGTTGACGCTAGAGCTCGTTGGCCGTGCGCGCGAGTTGGTCGCGATCGAACCGGCGGGCCCGTTGCGCCAGATACTCGAGCGGAAGCTGGACCGAGCCGACTACGAGCACCGAGTCGAGGTGACCAATGGCTTTTTCGATGATCTACCTCTCCCCGATGCTTTCGCGGATCTTGTCGTGGCATGCTCGGCTCTGACGCCAGCTCCGGGTCACGGTGGCGAGAAAGGCCTCGCGGAGATGGAGCGGGTGTGCAAGCCGGGAGGCTGCGTCGTCATCGTATGGCCGAACGAGATCCCCTGGCTCGGCGCCCATGGTTATAGGTACTTGAGCTTCGACGGGGAGATGGAGGTCGAATTCTCCAGCCACGAAGAAGCCGCCGAGCTGACCGAGATCTTCTTTCCCGCCGCCTTCGCAGAGGTCGTGCGCCGTGGATCGAGGCGCGTGCCGTACGAGATTCTGGGAATCAACCCGCCGCGCGACCTCGCGTTCAAAGAAATCACGCAATGAGGTGACGACTGGATGAAGGTCGCCATCGTCGCCCCCCTCGTGTCATTGATCCGGGAACCCCATCGCGGCGGGTCACAAGCATTCGTTTCCGATCTTGCTCACGGCTTGACGGAGCGGGGCCACGAAGTTCACCTCTACGCCGCCTCGGGATCGGATGTAGACGGCGTCCAAGTCATCGACACCGGGGTCGACCACCGTGCTCTGGCAGAGACTCTCTATCGCGCCTCGAGTAGTGGAGGCGATCACGGATCGCAGGCGGCCACTAGAGCGTTCGCCGACGTTTACGCCGCGGTAGCCGACGGAGGATACGACCTGGTCCACAATCATGCGTTCGACGCGCCCGCCATCAGCTTGGCGGGTGCGCTGGATGCGCCGGTCGTGCACACGCTTCACCTGCCTCCGGACACGGCGATTGGCGACGCGCTGCTTCGAGCCATCGAGCGCAGCTCGCGGCCGACCGTTGCCGCCGTGTCGACGTCCCAAGCGAACGCTTGGCGAGCGGTCGTTCCCGTCGACGCAATCCTGCCGCCGTACGTTCCGACCCGGTCGATCCCCTGGCGTTCTTCATCGGGCAATCGCGCCATTTTCGGAGGCAGGCTGAGCCCGGAAAAGGGAGCCGCTGAGGCGATCGATATAGCGCAGGCCGCCGGCATCGGCATCGACGTCTACGGCGACAGCTACGACACCCAATACACAAGGCGGGAGGTCGATCCTCGCCGCGACAAACCCGGTGTCATCGTGCATCCGGGAGTCCCCCGAACTGCGCTTTGGGAAGTGATGGCTGGGGCAGCAGTCGTCCTGTGCCCTACCAAATGGGAGGAGCCGTTCGGGATGGTCGCTGCCGAGGCTCAGGCATGCGGAACCCCCGTAGTCGGCTTTCGCCGCGGCGCGCTCCCCGAGGTGATCGTCGAGGGCGTTACCGGCTTCCTCGTGGCGCCCGGCAACGTCGAGGCCGCAGCGGACGCCGTCGCGCACACCACCGAGCTCTCGCGCTCCCGATGTCGAGAACACGCAGAAGACCGGCTGGACCTAGAGCTCAGTCTGGATGCGCACGAGAGGCTCTACACGCATGTCACGAGGTCTAGTAAAGGCGCGCCAACCGGTGGCTGACGCGCAGCATTGGCTCGAGGGTCGACTGGCGCTCGTCACCGGTGCGAGCCGAGGTATCGGTGCCGCAACGGCCGAGGCGCTCGCAGCCGCCGGCGCGAACGTCGTGCTTGCTGCTCGCGACCGCGACGCTCTCGAGGCGGTCCAGAGCAACATCCGCGATGCGGGCGGAGAGGCCATCGCCGTGCCAACGGACGTGAGCAGGGTCGAAGAAGTCGAGCGGCTCTTTGCCGCCGCAAAGAAAGCTGGCATGCTCGCCGCGCTCGTCTGCGGAGCCGGTGTGGTCACTCCCGCCCCATTCGAAGAGACGACCCCCGAAATCTGGGAGGAGACGCTGGCTGTCAATCTCACCGGCTCTTTCTTCTGCTGCCGTGAGGCATTCAAGGCGATGCGGGCCGCGGGTGGAGGTCGAATCGTGAACATCGCCTCGCTTTCAGGCGTCTACGCCACGGAGAAGTTCGCAGGCCTGGCGGCTTACAACGTCTCCAAGTACGGGGTCGTCGGCCTTACCGAAGCGATCGCAGTCGAGGGCAAGGCGCACGGGATCAGCGCGATCTGCGTCAGTCCCGGTGCTGTGGACACGCAGATGCTGAAGCGGGCCAATCCCGAGCTTCGTCCTGGCCTCACAGCGGGTGAGGTCGCCGAGCTGATCGTCGCTTTATTGGACAGCCCCCTCGTTCCTGCAAGCGGCGCCAACATCACATTGTTCTCGAACGAGTGACGTCGTGATCCGAGGACCACGCACACTCCCCAGTCCTCGCCGGGCCTCAACCGACAAGAGACCACAAGTCGACTTGCTCATCGGCTAGCGCCTTCTGTGAGGGTCGGGCACGATCGCCCACGAGGCGAGCACAAGCAGCCATCTCCGAGTCGGTGTCGACCTCGGGGTCACCACCACGGTCGAGGCCGACGGCCGCGAGCAACTGGCCATCGAGCAAGTAGAAGCCGAGCAACGATTTCTCCTCCAGGCTGCCCCGCACCACGAACTGGTCCCACTTCGTGGCGTGGCCCACGTACTCCAGCTTGTGCTCGTACTGATCGGACCAGAAGCTGTGTACGTAATCGTACGGGGCGGTGGAGCCGAGCATCGACTTCGCAGCGCCCCGCCCCTGCTTCTCGCCGTTGTTGTAGTGCTCCACTCGAACGCGGCCGAAGATCGGATGCATCTGGTTGGCGACGTCACCGGCACCGTAGACATCGGGCACGCTGGCACGACAAAGCTCGTCGACAAGAAGCCCGTTGGACTGTTCGACGGACTCCCCTACCAACGTTGGAACCACCGGCGCGATTCCGATGCCCACGATGACGAAGTCGCAAGGCAAGCGGGAGCCATCGCTGGTCACGGCCACCTCCACGCGCTTGGTGCCTTCGAATCCGACGATCTGATCATGGCTGCGCAGCTCCACCCCGTGAGCACGGTGGATTGCGCCATACACTTCGCCGACCTGCTGGCCCAGCACCCTTTCGAGCGGCACCCGCTCCGGGAAAACTGTCGTGACCCGGACGCCCAGCTGAGTCAGGGACGCAGCCACCTCGCAGCCGATGAAACCCATTCCGACCACCACAGCATGGCGACCGGCGCGCGCCTCTTGCTTGATCGCGTCGCACTCGGCGAGAGTGCGCAGGTAGTGGACCCCTTCTAGCCGTGCTCCGGGAAGATCGAGCTCCCGATTGCGTCCGCCGGTTGTGATCAGGACCTTCTGATACTGGAGCTCCTCGCGCGATTCGAGAACGACAGTATGGGACGCCACGTCAATTGCAGAGACGCTCGCGTGCAGTCGCTCGACCCGGTGCTGGTCGTACCAGTCGTGGGGTCTGACATACCAGCCCTCGAGTGTCTCCTCCGAGCGGAGATAGGTCTTCGACAACGGAGGGCGACCGAAGGGGACCCCTGGCTCTCTGCCGATGAGGGTGACCCGGCCATCGAAGCCCTCTTCGCGCAACGTCATCGCAGCGTTGCCGCCCGCGAGTCCGGCGCCGACGATCACCATCGGGCCGTCGTCACGTCCTGCTCGAGATGCTCCCACCGCCGGTCACTTTACGCAGGTACGGGGGTCACACAGAGCCCCCTCGTCGGTGCCAGTCGCGCCAGATGAGCCGGTGGACGGGTACGAGGCGGGGGATATCGCGCAGCCCCGGTACGAAGGGCACGGCAAGCAGAACGATGGTGGCCGCCCCGGTGAGGTAGATGGCTATGAGGTCGACGTTGGCAGAATTGTCGAAGCCGGGGACCTGGTACCAGAGGGTATAGAGCCACAGCCAAGGCTGACCGGGGTAGCTCCCCGTCTCGTTCATGACGCCCCACTGTGCACCGGTGAGATGCTGGGCACTCGCCACACTGGAGAAATACTCACCGTCCTCGAGAAACAGCAGCGGCTTGGTGAAGTTCGTGCCGTAGAAGGCCTGATTGGCGATGAGATCGGCATCGAGGGCCCCGCTTAGGGCCAGCGTCAGCTCCGTGGCGATCAGGATCGGAATGGGCCCGTCCGGGGCCGGCGGCACCACGGCAACGCCACCCGAGAAACTCACCTTCGTCACCGCTTTTGCGTAGGCGTTGTTCCACGACGTCTGGGTCGAAGGCGAGGCGCCGTCGTAGCGGTCGAGCGCAACGGCGAGGACCGGGTCTGTGGTGGCGACCTTCTTCAAGGGGGACAGGACGAAGTTCTGCGCGGCGTTGATCGGGTTGCGGACCCCGACGATGGTCTGCGGGGAGAACAAGAGGCGTTGGGTGCTGCCATTGGCGCCGTTGTACGGCGGCCCGTAGGTGGCGGTCTTGCTGGTGCCGGCGAGCTCGCTGGCGGCGGTAGCCACGAAGTCGGCGGGGGCGATTTTGGCCCAGGTGGCGATCGTGACAGGCGGGACGTCGGGAGATGACAGGACGCCGGCCAGAGCCACGACGAGGATGACGGCAACGAGGGTGGCGACGGTGCCTTCCTTGAGAATGTCGTATCGGCGTGTCGGCCCTGTCCAGTCGGCCCGGTCCGCGGCGGCCGCGGCCCGCAGGGCGGCGCGGCCCCGGTTTCGACGCTCCGGCAGCGGGTGGACGACGCCACGGACCCGTACAGCGAGCACGTGAGCGCCGACAAGGGCGACGAGCACGAGCGGGACCAACACGATGTGCCACATCAACATCTGGCCGAAGTTCATGAGATTGAAGAAAGCCCCGACCCCCACCGCGTCGATGGCGTCCTTGCCGCTGGTGGCGATCCACTGGGAGTCGAAGTTCTGCTGCGACAGGTACCCGGTGAAGCACTCCACGATCGACGCCAAGAAGGCTACGACCCCGGTAATCCAGGTCATCGCTCTCCGACCTCGCCACGCCGCCATCCAGAACTTGCCCCACAGGTGGATGACCAAGAAGGCCATGAACGCCTCGACACTCCACAGGTGGAGGCTGTTGAAGAAGTGCCCGACCGGGTCGGTGTGCCACCAGTCGGGGCCTCCCAAAGCGATGGCGAACCCAGAGACGATCACGACACCCAACGTGGCCAGGCTGGCGACGCCGAACACGTATATCCACGAAGCGACGTATTCGGGCTGGCGGTCGGGAAGCAACTTGCCGGGCGGGAGCAGCCGCAGGACACGACGCCGCACCCGTGCCGTCCACATGGTGGAGTCGGCGTCGTCACCGACGTCCGAAGCCGACGGTGAGGCATCGTGGGTCGACCGGCTGGCCGGACCCTCCGTTTCCCCGGTCTTTCCTGGCGCAACGCTACGGGAGTGCCCAGGGAAAGGGATGAGCAGAGCGGCGCCGAAGATCAGAACCATCACGGCGATCAGGACCAGATTGGCTTCCGAGACGGTAAAAATCGACCAGTGAAGATACCGACCGGGGCCGTTCAGGTCGACTGTGGCCAGCCACGCACCTGTGGACATGCGCGAACCCCCTTAGCTGTGCCCTATGTCCGAATGACAGCGTCAGTCGAGATCAGTCGTCTCGTTGGTCGTTCAGCTCGGGATCGAGATCCTCCAAAGGCCTTGTCCGTGGTTTTGCATCTTTCCACGTCGGACTGAACTTGGAGACTGATCCGACAACCAGAGGTTTGTCTATCCGTGCTCTGTGCACGATGGAAGGTGGTTCGTAGTTCATGGGACAAGCGTAATCCCGAGGACAGCCCAGAGCCGTGGGGAAGGCGGCTCCGATCTATCCATTTGTTCACGGCAGGCCGTTCCTGCCACCACGGCACCTACCGGTCGCACGACCGGATGCGAGGAACCGCTTAAGGCTCTGGGACGGTTCCTAGAGCCCGCCCGAAGACGGGGAGACGTAGTCTGGTTTGGTCAGAGCTAGGCGGTCCACCTCTTGACAACCCTTTCCGGCGAACCGAGACTCTCCTGAACACGTAGAGAGGGAGGTCGTATGCACTACGTCATCTTGGGAGAACACTCGGCTGAGGTTTGCCCGACCAGCAATGCCAAGACGAAGGCACTCCTTTTGGAGATGGCTCCACAAATCCCAAAAATCGCCGAGCAGAATGCGGTCAAGATCGTCTCCGGGCCGTTTGTGAATCGGGAACACACCACCGTGGTGATCGTCGAGAGTGACCGACCTGAGGCTGTCGACAGCTTCCTTGTGCAGGCCCGGCTTCATCAGTGGAACAGCCTACGGGTCATTCCGTCGATGCCGATGGAAGAGGGGATCAAGGACGTCGCGGAGGGTGTGTCGCTCTTCTAGCTTCGTTGCCACGCGGATCCAACAACTGCGCCTCGATCGCCAGGTTGACACCAGGCGCCCAAGTAGGCGGCACGAAGCGCGGTAATGGCGACCCCAACCTCGTTCCCGTGTCCCCCCTACTACGCGCTGTCTGCCCGCGCTACTGCCGGGTCTGCTCGGGTTCCCGTTCTGCGGGTGAAGGTTCAGCCGCTCAGGATTACGTCTGGAGGCGTTATCGGACGGGTTGGGTCGCGGGACGACCGTACTCACACAGCACATATCGCTCGCAACACTCAGGTACCGAGTCCGCTCTGGATCGGCAGTTATGTGCGCAGGGGAGCGTGGCGGCTAGCTTCGCTTTGAGCGGAGAGGTGGTGCTCTACAGCGAACGCTGTGGCGCTTGCCCGGGAGGACACGCCGATCTTCGTAAAAATGTTCGACAGATGTCGCGACACCGTTTTGGGGCTGAGGAATAGCTCGGCCGCGATCTCGTTGTTCGTAAGCCCGCCCGCCACGAGGCGGAGAACCTCCGCCTCTCGCTCTGTGAGACCGGCGGGCAGCACGGGCTTGCTATCACCGAGCGCCTCCCGGGCATCGAGCCGCGCGCCCATCTGGTCGAACAAGCGGGCGGCGGCGTCGAAGGACGTAGTCGCACCTGTCTCTTCGCCTGCCGTGCGCAGCGCCTGGCCGAGAAGCGTATGAGCCGTCGCCTCCTCGTATGGGACACCCAGTTCACGCCAAGAATCGACGGCCTGCTGCAGGACGACGGACGCGGTTGGGTCACCATCGGCCAGCATCAACCTGCCTCGCGTAGACTGCTCGGTGGCACGAAGCGAAGCTGTGCCGAAGGTAGCGACGGTGCTCTCGAGTTCGGCCAGCGCCCGGTGCGCGGTGTCGAGCTCTCCGGCTCCCACCGCGATCTGCACCAGCATCGCCAACAGGCTCGCTCGACCGAGGGGATTCGATTGTTGGGCCACACAGCGCGTGATAATCGTCATGGCCTCCTTGCTGCGACCCTGGGCTAGTCGAAGGAGCGCGAGCCCACCGCACGGTGCCCCACTGACCGACTGTGATCGGGCGAAGGCGCCCTCTGCCTGATCGAGCTGGCCGAGTCGTCGCCGGATGTCGCCAACCTCGGCCCAGGCCGCTGCACTGTTGGCGACGTGGCTCTCCCGTAGCTCCTCGCAGGCTCGCGCTGCCTCCTCTTCAGCGGCGCCGAGGACGCCCCGCCGTTTCAGGACGATCGCCCGGTGAAGCCGGCAGATGCCCGGGAAGATGGCGAAGGGGTGTTGTTCTGCCCACCGAAGCGTTGCGTCGGTCCACTCGGCGGCCCGGTCGAAGTCGCCCAGCTCCTCACATGCGGCGATGAGGCTGCAGTACACCTTGCCCGTCGCAAAGGGCCCGAGCCTCCCTTCGACCGCGAAGAGCATGGCCTCGTCCAGGTGGGCCATGCCGTCATCGACCTTGCCCTGATCGATGAAGACACGCCCACGGGTCTGCAGTGCCTCTGCTTCGAGATCGGTCGAGCGCAGCCCCCGCCCGAGATCCAACGCTGCCGTGGCGAGCTGGCTTGCACGGTCGAGGTCGCCGGCACCGTGGGCCATCTCCGCCTCTCGCAGGAGCAGGTTTCCGTAGGCGACGCTCTCGGTGTCACCTTCCAGAGCCCGCTCGGCCCGCCGAAGCCAGCCGCTGGCGGCGGCCGGCCGAGCGCAGATGGTGTGGTGTTCCCAGAGCCACACGGCGCACTGCCCTGCCCGACGCCGGTCTTCCTCTTCCTCGTAGATCCGGTACGCGGCTTCACGGGCAGCGATGCACTCGTCGAGCTTTCCGAGCCACCACGCGGCCTCCGCCTCCGAATCGAGCCGGTCTGCCTCCAGCCCGGGGGTGTCCACGCTGGTGGCACGGGCAGCGTCCAGCGCAGCCTGCCAGTCCTGGCGGCGCAGCGCGTCGTGAACGGCCTCGAGCGGGTGAGCGACGCTCACCACAGCGCCCCCTCGATCATGCGACGAAATGCTACTCAGCGCGTCGGCGGACGGCATCGGATAGGCACGTCGATCTTCCGCCGACTGTCGGGCTCCGATGGGGCGTTCGCCCCATCCAAGCCGGCGATGAAACTCGCCTAAATGAGGTGCTCGACCGATGATCGAGAGGAGGCGTTTCGCCATCATGGTCCCGTGAGCTCCGTGGACAGTTCCCGTGATATTGCTCAGCTCATCCGAGTCGGTCGCGACCGCGAGGCAGCCGAGCAGGGCGCAAACGGACGAGGCAGCGAAAAGGAGCAAGAAATGACTGAGACCCTGACCGCCGACGCCCTCGCGTCGATCAAAGAGAAGCAACAGGCCACCTGGTCGTCTGGCAACTACGCCGTGATTGGCACGACCCTGCAGATGATGGGCGAGCACCTGTGCGAGGCGGTCGACGTGTGTGCCGGCTGGAAAGTTCTCGACGTGGCTGCCGGCAACGGCAACGCCGCGTTGGCCGCGGCTCGTCGCGGCTGCGAGGTCGTCGCCACGGACTACGTGGAGCACTTGCTCGAGCAGGCCCTCCGAAGGGCAACTGCCGACGGGGTGCCGCTTACGACTCAGGTCGCCGATGCAGAGGATCTCCCCTTCGAGGACGACACCTTCGACGCCGCGCTATCTACTGTGGGCGTGATGTTCACACCCGATCCACCCCGCGCCGCTCGAGAGCTCATCCGCGTCGTTCGACCCGGTGGTCGGATCGGCCTCGCCAACTGGACTCCCGAGGGGTTCGTCGGTCAGATGTTCAAGATTGTGGGCCAGCACGTCCCGCCCCCCACCGGAGTACCGTCGCCTCTCGAATGGGGCACCGAAGCCAGGCTTGAGGACCTCCTCGGAGGCGAGTCCGATCTGGTCGTGACCCGGCGCAACCACACCTTCCGGTTCCGCTCAGCCGAGGACTACTTCGAGACGTTCAAGGCGTTCTATGGCCCCCTCGTCAAGGCACTTTCTGCTCTCGACGAAACAGGGCAGCGGTCACTTGGTGACCAGCTCGTCGGGCTGGCTAACCGATGCAACCGCGCGGACAACCCGGCGCTGAGCATCGATGCCGAGTACCTCGAGGTCGTGGCCACGCGCCGCTGAGAGACATATAGCCCCTTCGACTCGACCGGTACGGAGACGACGTGGGACGCTTCTCGACTGTGGCATCGATTTTCCACATCGCCGAGGTGAGTGGATGGGCAGAAGCGCAGGCAAGTGGCATTTACCGGCGATCAACATTGGGGAGGACGCTGGAGGAAGAGGGCTTCGTCCACTGTTCCTATTGGCACCAGGTTGCATCCGTAGCCAACGAGTTCTATGCGGATCAGAAGAATCTGCTCTTGCTTGTCATCGATCCTGCAAGAGTTGCCCCTGAAATCCGCGAGGAAGCAATCGAGGGACTCGAAGGGTTTCCGCACATTTACGGGCCTCTGAATCTGGACGCTGTCACTGAGGTATGGCCGTTTGTGACCCGAGAAGATGGCCGCCTTGTAGGCCCTGATTCGATCCAGCCCGACCGATAACACCACCACCCAAAGCGAACTCAAGGGCGATCTGACCGTCGCAACTGTCGGGTGTGCTTGGCTACCTGCCAGCGATGCTCACCCTCGTCCTCGTCGCTCTGTCTGTCGGCCTTGACAACTTTGGTGCGGCGACCGCCCTCGGAGTGTCGGGAGTCGACGGGCGGCTGAGGCTCCGCGTCGCCATCATCTTCGGGGTCTTTGAAGCGGCCATGCCGGTCCTCGGATTGTTGCTGGGCCATTCCGTGGCACAGGGCCTGGGCGATGACACCAAGCTCGTCGCCGGGGCGGTGCTCTGCCTGGTGGGTGGTTACACGCTCATCAGCGAACTCGCTGGCGGTCGGAGAGGAAGCGAGCATGCTCCGCCGAGCACGAAACGCTTGGTCGTCCTTGGCGCATCCCTAAGCATCGACAACGTCGCAATCGGGTTTGCACTTGGGACATACCATGTCAGCATCCTTGTGGCTGCCCCGGTGATAGCCCTGGTGAGTGTGGCGCTCACCTTGGTGGGCCTGGAGTTGGGAAGTCGACTCGGGGCACGCCTCGGACAACGGAGCGAACTGGTTGGCGGACTAATGCTGCTCGGTGTCGGATTGGCAGTCGCTACCGGGTTGCTCTGATTCGACGCCCATCCGACTGCCAGTGGTCGCTTGAGGGTGGGGCCAGGTGCCTCGCGGCCGAGGTGTTCGGGATCGCTCTTGGCCGCGGATACCGCTCGGGTGAGCTCCAGGCGCGGGTGCGCGAGTCCGGCACTTCCAGTGCGGCTCGTCATTCCTCCGGGGGCGAGCCTGCCCGGTAGGTGATCACCTCGACCTTCTCCAAGGTAACGAGGCCATCGGGCACCATCTCGTCGAGGATCGGCAGAACTCGACGAATGTTCTCCTCGGTGTCCACCACCTCGATAATGAGGGGCAGGTCCTCAGACAGGCACAGGATTCGGCTTGTGTGGACGTGGCTCCTGGCCCCGTAGCCCTCGATGGCCCGGATCACGGTCGCCCCGGCGATCCCCTCTGAGCGAAGGTGCTCCACGATTGCTTGATAAAGCGGCTTGCCGTGCCACTTGTCGGACTCGCCGATGAAGATCCTAAGGAGCTTTCCATCACCCTCCAGCCTCATAGTGCCCTCCCCGCGACCACGCCGATCCAGGCTGCCGCAATCCCGACTATCACCGAACCAACCACGTTGATCAGGGCCATCCCTACTGCGCCGTCCTGGATCTGGCGCAGCGATTCATAGGCGAAGGTGGAGAAGGTGGTGTAGGCGCCGACGAAGCCGACAGTGACGGCCATGCGGATGTTCGGATGCGGGAGGAGGCGTTCGGTCAGGACCGTTGCCAGTACACCGATCAGAAAGCAACCGGTCATGTTGATGACGAACGTGCCCCATGGGAATCCGCCTCCTGTGAGGCGGCTGATCCAGCCGTCGAGCCAGTAGCGAGACATCGCCCCGAAGAACCCAGCAACCCCGACCCAGATGGCACGCATCACGCTCCTCTCCTGCCACCCTCAACAGCAGTTAGGAGCCATCGGCAGACGAGCCTGCGGTTATGGCGAGCCCCATCGCCAGGTTCGGCACAGCATAGGAGACCTGGGTGCGCCACCCCAAGCGCATGACCGCCCGAGCTGTAACGACGTGATGCCAGGCACTTGGATCGTCGAGGTCGGGGCTGCCCCATGTCCCAGGCCCACCCGATCTCACCTGTTCTCGACCGAGCGAAAACGACAGGCCACCGTGCGCGATATTGATGCTCCTGCGCTCGCTATCTCCACCCCCATCCGTCCGTCGCTCGGACTTGGTATCCCTTCGGCCCACCAGTGAGATCCGATGGCACGGGATCGAGGTATCCTGGTGCTGCCACATCCAGAGCGGGCGACTGACCTGGCAGGACGACCCCGCGCCAACCGACCTTCGGGCACGGTGGCAACGCCAGGTTCGATGAGGAGGACACATGGCTGAGCGGAGATCGCGCGCGGCCCTGGACGCCTGGCTGGCCCAGGCCCACAGGCTGATTCAAGAGCAGGAGCCCCACGAGCCAGCTGACGAACGCGAAGAGGAGGAGAAGTTCGCGCCGGGTGATGCGGCATGAGTGACACACTCGGTCCTGACCGGCGAGAGGTAGAAGATCCCGATCCCCAGAGTGAGGCCCCTTCGCGTGTGTACTGCTCGATTCCTTCGGACTACTACTCGTGGACCGACGAACAACAGCGGGACTGGATCGACAAGATGATCTACCCGGCGGTGAAGGCTCTCCGCGGTTCATCCCCAGCGACAACTCGCATGGGTCATACCGAGGAGTCGTCACAACCAACCGGTGAGCCAGCATGAACGACGAGCCGAGCCCTGAACGCCAAGACCGATGTCGAGGGTGGCCCCGATGAAGACGACTCGGGCGACTGGCCGACCGACCAGATGATCGAGGAGCAAGAGTTCTGGGACTCCATCGACGAGCACGGAGATCCGGTCTAGGACTTCACCCCGGTAACCGGGATGACCGAAGCCACCACCGGGGGCTGGCCCGCTCGTTTTTGAGCCACGAGGTATCGGCTCTCCCACCTAACGAGGCGTAGTCTCTTTCGCCCGTACGGAACCTCGGTTGTCCGATCGGAGATGAGAATGAACAAGTCCAATCCAGCCGAGCCAGCGCGTGATCGGGCTGGACTGACGAATCCCAGGGAGTATCGACCGGCCTTCCTAGCGAACAAAACGCGGTCGGATGCCCAGCGGCCTGATCCCATCACAAGCGCTCGCAATCGGTGGAGCTACGGCGTAGAGACGGGTCCATGGATCGGTCGCGTGCCTACTGGCTGGATTCTCTCCGAACTCGCCAGGTTCAGATCCGGGCCGGGCCGTTGGGATCTTCTCTTCATGCGCGAGGGATCACTCCTCTTATACCCATCGGGCTTGGTTTGGCTCGACCATGCCGAGCTTGGAACTGTCGCCCCGAGCTGGGTTGGCAAGGAGGCTCTGGAGGAGGTGACGGACACAGATTTGCCGCTTTCTCAACATCGTGTGCTCACAACCGTGCGACTGGGGTTGTGGACATTCACCGTTGGCCATGAGGCGTTCGGTCGATTGCAGTCAGCCTTTGCCGCTCTTTCGCCAGAGTGTGCGGAGGACGAGTATTTGGTCCTCCTCGCCGCTTTGCGCGAGACCAAGGGGAATTAGCAGGGCTATAACCCCCAAAGGTGATCGGCGACCAGATAACCGATCAAGACCTGTGGGTAAGTGCGATGTTACGGCAGCTGTCATCAACGCGAATCGGGTCACCTCCGAGGCGGTCTCGGGCTGCGGGCTCAACAACCAGGTCGTGGCCCCGAACTCTTCGGGTGCCTTCGTCTTCACGATCCCCTCAGGAACCCCAAACGGGTGGGTGCACTCTCACATTCGTGTCGGCCAACAGTGACGGCACGCCATCTCAAACCTCGACCCAGTCGTTCACGGTGACGTGAGGAGGAGCCGCCTCGTTGCTCTCTAGCTCATCGGCTTCGCCCCGACCGACCCTCAGCGGTCCCGATAGGGACTGGCATCGTGGGTAGGTGTTGAAACGGCTGCGCCGCTGCGCCCTGGTAGGTGTCGCAGGAATGGCGTGCACCCTGGCGGCGTGCGGTGGTGGTCCTGCCGCACGCACTTCGCCAAGCGTCCTTTCGGAAACGTGCTCTTGGCTAACTGTCGCTCAGGTGACCACCGTGCTTGGCGGGCCGTCAATGGCGGCGAGACCAAGTGGTGGCCTCTGTATCTATGATGGCCCGGCTGGGTCGATGATCGTCGTTCAGGCACGACAAAGTTCGCTTCCCCTGCGCGGAACTCACGTGACTGTCGATGATGTCGATGCCGGATGGGTCGCACCCGGCTCGCTGATTCCTAACGCTTCCAAGGGATCAGCCAACCCGGTGTCAGGCATCTTGAGCTTCAGGTGGGAGAGCTACCTCATAAGCGTGACCATCCGCCGGGGTACGAAGCCGGAAGCTCAGGCGAAAGAGGCGATGACGTTCATCTTGAAGCGGCTCTAGTGGCCGCACAGTTGGGGCCGGAGGAGTGCGCTCCCAGCTGACGGCGATTCGTCCTGTGGCAAGGTCGAGGAGATTACCGAGCACCTGGCCCCGCTCGCTCCTCGGCCAGGCCCCGAGATGGTGTCGCAGACCTACCGAGGCCACTGTCGCAGACCTACCGAAGCCGCGTCCGAAAAGTGTCGCAGAGGAACCGAAGCCAGGGTGTCGCAGACCTACCGAGACTTCACCTTTTAGCCGCTGACCAGGTGTGGAGGTGACATCGTGAGCTTTCACGCATCCGCGCCTCTGAGCCTACGAAGGCGCTGGTAGCCATACCTGCATATGGCGGCCGCCATAGTGGCCGCGTCCTCAATGTCGTGCGGGTTGAAGCCGACAATCACCGATAATCGAAGACTCGATCACGAGAGTTGTCCGAAAGACATTTGTCCAAGCTTTCGCCTCTCCTGATGATCGCAATTAAGCATCAATGCGTGTAGCCGCAGGTAGCGCTCAGATCGCCGATTAGGAGCACCGGTCCGCCAGGAGCCGTGAAACTGGCTCTCGTCATTCTGGCGCTGAACGCGGAGGGAGCGCGCTATCGAGCGGTCTGGGGGAACCTGCTGACCGATCGCAAGCGCTTGTCAGATCCCGGATGGCCCTGTCGGGCGTCCGGGAGGCAAGATTCAGGTGTGTCCCAACTCGACGGTGTCAGAGACCTGTGGACCACCAACTGGTACGACGGCCCAGTGGAAGGGATGGCGTCTCTTCTCCGGCCCTGTCGAGACTCCAGGAGAGGACTTGAGGCCTGACCTCACAGAGCTGTCAGCGACGCCTGAATACTGACCCTCTATCGACGCTCGAATCCTGACCCCTCCGGCGGGTCCACCGTTTCTGACGTGGATCCGTGAACCCTGGCTCCCAGCCGAGCCGGGGAGGGAGAAGGTGCTGAGCGTGGAGGATTGGGCCGAGATCCGTCGGCTGTCGAAGTCAGAGGGTCTGTCGATCAAAGAGATCGTCCGGCAGTTGGGCGTGGCGAGGAACACGGTGCGGATGGCACTGCGCTCCGACGAGCCGCCCGCCTATCGACGGGAGCGCTCCGGCTCGATCGTCGACCCTGTCGAGCCTGAGATCCGTCGCCTGTTGATGCAGTTCCCGCGCATGCCCGCGACGGTGATCGCCGAGCGCATCGGCTGGGAGCGTTCCCTCACGGTCTTGAAGGACCGGGTGCGAGAGCTGCGTCCGCTCTATCTGCCGCCCGATCCGGCTGGCCGCACCCAATACCGGCCGGGCGAGCTCGCCCAGTGGGACTTGTGGTTTCCTCCAGCCGACATCCCCCTCGAGAACGGCGAGGTGGCAAAACCGCCGGTGATCGTCGGGCTCACCGGCTACTCACGGGTGATGGTGGGCAAGATGATCCCCTCGCGCGAAGCCCACGACATCTTGTCGGGGAACCTGGCCTGCCTGAAAGCCCTCGGAGCGGTGCCCAAGAAGGGCGTCTATGACAACGAGGGCGCCCTCGTGTCGCGCCACGGCGGCAAGGCCACCTTGACTGAGCCGTTCCAGCGCTTCCGAGGCACCCTCGGCATGCAGGTCGTGGTGCTGCGGCCGGCCGATCCCGAGTCCAAGGGCATCGTCGAGCGTCACAACGGCTATCTCGAGACGAGCTTTCTCCCCGGCCGGCGCTTCTCGAGCCCTGCTGACTTCAACGAGCAGCTCGACGAGTGGCTCGTGCGGGCCAACCGCCGGGTCCACGCGACGCTGCGGTGCCGACCCATCGACCGCTTCGAGGAGGACAGGGCGGCCATGATGGCGCTCCCACCGGTCCTTCCCGACACCGCACTGCGGCTCTCGACCCGGCTCGGCCGGGACCACTGGGTGCGCGTCGGGACCTGCGACTACTCGGTGCACCCGAAGGTCATCGGCCGCATGGTCGAGGTCCGGGCCACCCCCGACGAGGTGGTAGTCACCTGTGGCACCGAGGTCGTTGGTCGTCACCTTCGTTCGTGGGCCAAACACCGGACCATCACCGACCCCGAGCACGATCGGGCCCGCGACCTCATGCGCGCCACGCGTCTGCGGGTGCCCACGACACCACTCCAAGACGAGGTCGAGGTTCGAGACCTCTCGGTCTATGACAGCGCGACGGGGGTGGCCTGATGGCGCGCACCACCACCAAGCCGACGGCCGACCTGGCCTATCTGTGCCGGGCCCTCAAGGCCCCCTCCCTGGCAGCAGCGATCGAGCGGCTGAGCGAACGGGCACGGACCGAGAGTTGGACGCACGAGGAGTTCCTGGCCGCCTGCTTGGAGCGCGAGGTGGCCGCCCGACAATCCAATGGCGGTGAGATCCGAGTCCGCGCGGCACGGTTCCCCTCCAAAAAGACCCTGGAGGACTTCGACTTCGAGCACCAGCGCTCGCTCAAGCGCGAGACGATCGCCCACCTCGGCACCTTGGACTTCATCGCGGCCAAGGACAACGTCGTGTTCTTGGGACCGCCGGGGACCGGCAAGACCCACCTCGCCATCGGGCTCGGCATCCGGGCCTGCCAGGCCGGCCACCGCGTCGCCTTCGCCACCGCGGCCGAATGGGTGGCACGCCTTGGCGAGGCCCATCAGCAGGGCCGCCTGCACGCCGAGCTCACCCGTCTGGGACGGATCCCGCTCCTCATCATCGACGAGGTCGGCTACATCCCTTTCGACGGCGAGGCCGCCAACCTGTTCTTCCAGCTGGTCTCGGCGCGCTACGAGCGAGCCAGCGTGATCGTGACGTCGAACAAGCCCTTTGGGCGCTGGGGGGAGGTCTTCGGTGACCCGGTCGTCGCCGCCGCCATGATCGACCGCCTCGTCCACCATGCCGAAGTCGTGAACCTGAAAGGCGACAGCTACCGCCTGAAGGACCGAGACATGGGGAGGATGACGACCAACGAGGAGAGCTGACCCGTCCAGGGGGGTCAATTTTCGGCCGTCGCAGGGGGGTCAAAATTCAGCCGTCGTTGACAAGAGCGAGATTCCTGGCTCAATTGCCATACGCGGGTTCTGCGCCAGACAAGGCAGTTGCGATCCACTCAAGGTGACGCGCCCACAGTTGCGGATAGAAAGCAATATCCTCCGCACTTAGGCCGGAGAATTGCACCCTCACATTTGTGCCGTCACCCGGCGGGGTGAGCGTGATCTCAATGAATGTAGGTGCCGGCGTCGCTGTCTCGGTTCCCTGACGCTCCCATCTAAGGAGCATGCGATGCGGGGGATCTATTTCGATGCAGCGACCGGCAATTGCCAACCCGTCGAGATCGAAGAGAAACGTCTCGCCCACGCGAGGAGCTGTCATCGAATTCCGGCCCTATTGACGAGGCCGGTCCACGTCCAAGAGGAGCGAGCCGTCAGGATCGGCTGAATGAACCCATGGAAAGCCTGACCTGAGCATCCCTCGGGGCGTGACGGGATGTCCCGCATCACGAACGCGCGTAGGCCCGCACGCGAATCACGCGGGGTGGGCCGCCGCTGCCTGCGCGGTGGGCTCATCGGGATCACGGACAGCTCCATATGGCGATGATGGCTTGTCACCCTGCCTCAGACTGCAGACTCCACGGGACGCAGGGGGGTTGGTGGGACAACGACCTCGACCAGACCAGTGGCGACGTCGTACACGAGGCCGGAAACCAGAAACTCTGCGGGGAGAAAGGGATTCGCCTTGATCGCGGCAACGTCGGCCGAGACAGCTTCGGCCGGATCGTCGATTGCCTCGGAAGCGAGGCTCTCAGGGA
Organism: Acidimicrobiales bacterium; assembly: GCA_035509915.1. Taxonomy (GTDB): domain Bacteria; phylum Actinomycetota; class Acidimicrobiia; order Acidimicrobiales; family UBA8190; genus Bog-564. The sequence continues at coordinate 23,806 of DATKIB010000074.1, forward strand.
CGACTCCGAGCACGTTGGCAAGGAGACCGGGCTGATCGCCGAGGCGTGTGATGCCGCAGTCCGTGTGCTGCAGAAGAATCAAATTCCAGCCCGGGCCCGGCGTCACGTTCTCGGCCTGGGCGATCAACCGCAATGCCGCCATCGTCTGGAACGTGTCAGGCGTGAAGCGACCGGCGATGTTGCGGATGATCAAGGCATCGCCGAGTTCAAGCCCGAGTACGACGGCAGGATCAACGCGCGGGTCTACGCACCCGATGACGAGAGTCTTCTCCTTTGGGAAGAGCTCCAGATCGGCGTGGATCCCCCGCTTGGCGAAACTTCTGTTGCGGTCGATGAGAGTGTCAATTGTGGTCATGAAATCGCCTCGTTGTGGTGGTGATAACTGTCGTCAGTGGCTCTCGACCAGCTCGGGTTCCGTGCTGTAACGCGTCGGCCGCTCGAGAGGCGTTGATTGTTGAGATGGTGGCTGCGCGGGTAGGAATGCCACCGCGAACAGAGCTCCGGCGGCGGCTACTGCACCTGCGACGACGCACCCGACGCTCATACCGTGGAGAAAAGCATTTGTTGCCGCCAGATGTACGGCGTTCCCAACTGCCACGTGCCCCTGTGTGGCGAGGTGGCTGGCGACCGAGTATGCCGCCCCGAGAGATTGATGTGCAGTGTTGGCAACCGGCCTCGGAAGGACGGAGGGCAACGTTGTAGACAGCCGAGACCCGTACAGCGAGGCGAATACGCTCCCGATGACGGCGACGCCGAGTGTGCCGCCCAGAAGTCGGGTCGAGTCATTGACTGCCGAGCCGACCCCGGCCTGGTTAGCCGACACCGCTCCCATGATCGACTCGGTTGCAGGTGCTGAGGTCAGGCCCATGCCGAGGCCGTAAAGGACCATTTGCATGGCAATGATCGAGTAGCCCAATGTGGTTGACAGATTGCTTGCTACCCAGAAGTAGAAGATGGTCTGGAATAGAAGTCCCAAGGTAACGACGATCTTGGTGCCTACGCGTACGGCGAGCCGTGTGCCGAGGACCGAACCAACCGCTACGGCGGTGGCTACTGGCAACAGATGGACTCCGGTAGATAGCGGGCTGTAGGTACGTACGAACTGGAAGAACTGCGTCATCAAGTAGATGAAGCCGAAGAGGGTGAAGAACGAGATTGTTACTGAGCCACTTGCCGCGCTGAAGCGCAGGTTCCGGAACAACCGGATGTCAAGCATGGGCGCAAGGATCGCCCGCTCGAGGAGAACGAACGCCGTGAAGAGGACAGCGCTGACGGCGAATCCGAATACGGACCAAGTCGATGTCCAACCGCGGGTGGGCGCTTCAATGATCGTGTAAACGAGTAGGCCCATGAATCCTGCAGAGAGGACCAGGCCGGGCAGATCGAGCCGGTGAGCAGCCGGATCCTTTGATCTCGGGACGAACAACCCGGTGAGTGCGACGACCAGAGCTGCAACGGGTCCGAGTGAGTAGAAGATGCTTGACCACGCGAAATGCTCCAGCAGGAAGCCGCCCACGATCGGTCCGAGAGCAATGGCCATTCCCGCTGTCGCTCCCCACAAGCCGATCGTGATCGCTCGTTCCTTCCGGCTAGTGAACACGTTGGTTAGCAGAGAGAGTGTCGCGGGGAACGTCATTGCCGCGCCGAGTCCCATAACGGCTCTGGCCGCGATCAGCTCGCCCGAAGATGAAGCGAAACCTCCGATGATGCTGGCGCTGCCGAACACCACCAGGCCCGTCATTAGAAAGCCTTTGCGACCGTAACGGTCCGACAAGCTCCCCGACGTCAGCAGGAGCGCGGCGAAGACCAGGTTGTAGGCATCCACTACCCACTGAAGCTGGCTATTGGTGGCGCCGAGTTCACGCGTCAGGGTCGGCAAGGCGACGTTGACGATGGTGGTGTCGAGGTTGATCACAAAGGCCGCCAGAAGCAGAGCGACAAGTACCAGGGGCTTGGACTGGGTGAAAGTGGCGATCTGTTGGCCGGAGCTGCGGCTGCTCATCCTGAGCCTCCTCCTCATAGGTGGACGGTGTCCACTTTATCAGGAGTAGTGGACGGTGTCCACTTATTTTTGGTATCTTCATCCGATATGACGGCCGAGCACTCAGCACCCGAGACACGCCAGGGCCAGCGGCGGCGACGGCCGCGCGGCGCCGTCCGCGACAGCCTCGTCGCCGCGGGGCTCGAGTTGGCCCGGGCCGGAGGCCCAGACGCCGTCATATTGCGCGAAGCCACCCGGATGGTGGGTGTCGTGCCCAATGCCGCCTATCGCCACTTCGCCGACCGTGACGAGCTGCTCGCCGCCGTATGCGAAGCGGCGATGCGCGAGCTCGGCGCCCGCATGGCCACCCGCGTTGCGGGCGTACGGGGGAAGCACGGTGATCCGGCCGCCGCCAGGCGGCGGCTCAGCGCGATCGGTACCGCGTATTCCGAGTTCGCTCGAGAGGAACCCGGCCTATTCGCAACCGCGTTCGCCCTACCGCAGCACCACGCTTACGACGCCACGGGCGAAGGGACTGCGGAGGATTGGAGGCCCATCGCAAAGCTCCGCGCCGCGCTCGACGAGTTCGTCGACGCTGGTGTGCTCACCCCGCAGCGACGCGAGGGCATCGAGTATCCCATTTGGTCGATGGTGCACGGGCTGGCGGTGCTGATCGGGCAAGGGCCCCTACGTGGCGCTTCCGACTCGGTAAGGCGTCGCCTCGAGCAGCTCAACTCCACCTTCATCGAAGGGGCTCTTCGGGCATAGTCCGACAGACGATCCCTCGTCTTTGAGACCATCTGGGCACGTTCGATTGCAGGTAGCCATAGATGTGCGGCACGGTCTGTCCGGCCTGGACGCTTCCGCCGAGGTCTCGGTAGGTCTGGCGGACCTCCACCTCGATCGAACTACCTCGGCGCCAAACGATCGAGTCCGATCCCGCCGATCACGCGCCGACTCGAGCCACGAGAACCGGCTTACCTGCCTGAGGGGTGGGTGATCACCTCGCTTCCCCGTCAAGGACCGGCGCCGGGTGCTGATGGATTCGTGTCATTCTCGAAAAAACTCTTAGTGGACGGTGTCCACTTGGCCCGCTATCGTGGACGGTGTCCACTAACTAAGCCGACGGATGGCAGACCACGGAAGTGACCGATGACAACCCAACACGACGAAAACCCGACACAACAACTCGAACGGCAGATTGACACACCTCATGGGCGTCTTTTCGCCATGGAGATCCCCGGAGACGATCCCCCGATTGTTCTGATGCACGGATTCCCCGATGATCAGCGGATCTACGACCGTCTCTTCCCTCGGCTGTCAGGGAAGCGGGCAGTGGCTTTCGACTTCGTGGGATACGGCCGCTCGGACCGATCCGAAGGTGCGAGCTTCTCGGCTCAAGCCCACGGGGATCAGATCACTGCGGTGCTTGACGCCCTGCACGCCGACCGGGCCGTCCTGGTGGCCAAGACTGCCGTTATTACGGGATCACGCCCCAGACCTTCTACAAGTGGCTGAAGCGCTACGAGGAAGAGGGGGTCGACGGCCTGAGAGATCGGTCACGCCGGCCGCTTACCAGCCCGAACGCCGCGAGCCTCGAGGTGGTCGGCAAGGTCATCCACCTGCGGAAGAACTACCACTTCGGTCCCCAGAAGATCACGATGTACCTGAAGCGCTACCACGACATCGAGATCTCGCCTTCTGGGGTCTGGCGGATCCTGAAGCGCCTCAACATGAACCGGCTCCCGAGCTCGCAGCGCTACGTGCGGCACAAGAAGCGCTGGCAGCTCTACGAGAAGCCCCAGCCTGGCCATCAGGTCCAGATCGACGTGAAATTCGTGGCCCCGATCGGTGGAGCGAAGAAGAAGTTCTACCAGTTCACCGCCATAGACGACTGCACGAGACTGCGGGTCCTTCGCATCTACGACCGCCTCGACCAGAAGCGAGCCATCCAGTTCGTCGACTACGTCTTGGAGAAGCTCCCCTTCCGAGTCGAGTCGATCCAAACTGACAATGGTGGAGAGTTCCAATCTTCATTCCAGTGGCACGTCCTCGACCGAGGCGTCCGCCACGTCTACATCAAGCCGGCAACTCCGCGTCTGAACGGCAAGGTCGAAAGATCCCACCGAATCGACGCGGAAGAGTTCTACAGAGGCCTCGAGGGGGTCGTCATCGACGACTCCCGGCTCTTCAACGAGAAGCTCCGGGAGTGGGAACACTTCTACAACTACGCTCGCCCCCATGGCTCGCTGGGGGGCCAGACGCCATACGAACGACTAAGGCAGAAGATGAACCCCGTTGAAACGAAGTCCGTCAGTTGAACAGAGTGGAGGTGAGCGGACTCGAACCGCCGACTTCTACGTTGCGAACGTAGCGCTCTACCAGCTGAGCTACACCCCCTGGCAGGCTCAGAATAGCGCCGCACCCAGGCGCCGAATCCGCCCGAGGCTGGTGCGTCCTGCCGCCGAGGGTGGTCGGCGCCGAGCGGCGAACCAGTGGCGGGCCGGTACTTGTTACGTCTTTCGCAGCGATCTCTCGATGGTCTCCTTCAGGGCCGACTGGAGAGCGGTGGAGGTGACGTCGGCACGGCTGCGCTCGAGAACCGCCCTCAACGCGTCCGTAGTGCGGCGCAGGCCCCCGGTGATCGCATCGGGGTACTCGACACCCACGAGCAGGTCGTAGACGTCCTCCATCGCGCGCAGCAGCTCCTCGGCCCGGGTGACCTCCCCCGCACGCAACCTGTCGAGGAGGTGCCGTCGGAGCTCTGACGCCGCTTCGGCGAGGCCGTTCAGCCAGGCGGCGAGGCCGACCCCTATCTCCTCGAACGACTCGACGCTCGAATCACCGACAAGGGCGACGGTGAGCCGCGCCTCGGCATACTCCTTCTCCGCGTCGTGGAGGAACCCTGCGGCGGCCAAGGTCGGGAAGGGCCCGAGGACCTCCTGTGCTCGTCGAATCGCGGACTCCGCGTCCGAAAGCCGCTGCGTGGCGACGGCAGGCTCGAGGCGATGGACCGCTCTGATCGCAAGACCGCAGGCCCTGATGGTCTCCCTGCAACGCGCCAACGCTTCTTCGCGGGCTCGGTGGGTCGCCTCGAGACGCTCGAGGGCGCTTCGCCCCAGCTCTACGAGCTTTGGACCGAGAGAGCCCTCCGGCACGACGTGGGCGTCCGCGTCAGCGGGCGACCACTCGGCGAACCACGACCGAGGAGTCGCGATCCACCGGCTGCGGCAGATAGCGCAGCTTGACCTCACGCTCGAGAGCGCGGGTGCGAAGGCGCACCAACAGCGCCACATACCCTGCGAGCGCCATTGCCGCGAGACCGGTGATGGCCAGGACCGGACGGGCAACGGGTACCGCCCCGAGCAAGCCGGTGCAGAACATGGAGAAGAGCAACGCCATCAACACGTCACGTCGACGCTTGCAGGCTTCGGGCCTGAAGTAGGGATCGGGGCGCCGAGCCGACGCGGTTGCGCGCCTCGGCGGGACGGGCAGCGCGTGGTCGGGGCGCACAACGAGCAGCGCGGGACGCCCTTCGGTGCGCGGACGGGCACCGACATGGGAAGCCGGCACCGATGCGTCGAGACAGTGCACCGGGTCTACGAGCGAAGGCCCCGTGCGCTGGAGCACGCGCAGCTGGCGGTGGAAGGCTCCGATCGAGTCGCTCGAGCGCCTCTGAACGCCTCGGCGCAAGAGGCTTGGCCCCAGCACCACTGCCCACACCAGCACGAGAACCAGTAGGACCACGATCGTCAAAGACCCCTCGACCTACCTTCCGATCTTGGGACCCTACCTAAGGGCCCCTCTCGACTGGTGGATGGTCGGGAACCGCCCGAGCCCCCGTAGTCCCCTGGGTTCCCCGTTTATTTAGTCGACCGCCGCCGTTCTTTGCAAACGGCCAGACCAGGCGCCCCGACCCGCCCTGCGCGCAGAGCCTCCGCCGCAGGTCAGGTCCCAGGCAGGCGCCTCGAGACCCTCCCTGCCAGGCCCTCGAGGAGCGGCTCCCAGCGTCTCTCTGCGAGCAGCCAGAACCAAAGCTCGCGGCGGTAAGCCGCCACGATCTCCATTAGCGCCTCGCGGCTCAGCCCTTTCGCTTCGAGCGCCGCACGCCAGCGTTCCCAGATCCATGCTCCGAAACAGACCTCGTAGGAAGCTTCCCCCGAGTCGGCATCTTCGAGAGCCTTGGCGCGCAAGTGCACGCGCAGCTCCTCGGGCTCCTCGGGAATCTCGAGGAGCAGGCCCTCTGCGGGCTCGAGCATCTGAGTGCGTTCGTCGCTCATATCCAGCGTCGCCTGCCGGGGCGTCAACGATCCTTCACGACCGGAGCACGATCTGTCCCGTCGTAGTTGCCGAAGTGCTCGGCGTAGTCGATGAACATCGGCGCGTCGGGATCGAGCTTTCGCTGCAACGTCCGCTCGGCGATCCGCTTGTCGAGACTATCGAGCTTCAACAGGGCTTCGGGGTCATCGAGGTCCCGAATGTCGAGGCGCCCTCGCGCGCTGTCGAACGCGAGCCTCCCGGCCTCGGTGCGCACCAGCACGCTCGACCAGCCTGCCATCGAACCGACGCTACCGACCGAGATGTCCGCTCCGCGCCCGAGGAAGTCGGCGCACTCGTCGCAACCCTTCAATGCGGCACCGTGGAAGTCGCGTACTGGCTCGTCGACTGCAATGCGACCGTCGCCGTACTCCACGATCATCCGGCCGTGGATCACGTCGACCTTGCTGACACGCTCGAGGTCGAGCCCACGCTTGTCGCGCAGCTCCCGCAGCATCAGGGCCTCGTAGTCGAAGCTCTTGGTGCAGAGCAGGGCGATCGTGAGGACGATCGCGTCGACCCTGTGCGCCCCGGTGGGCCAGCGCCGGGCCTGCATCGCACGGATCCCCTGGATCTCACAGGGCGTGCCGACAACCGCCAGGCGCGGGCGCGCCGGAAGGTCGTAACGGCTCAGATCCAGCTCGGCGAGCGCCATCGTCTGGTTGTAGAAGCTGCCGGCGGCAGCTAGGACCTCCGCGGCGGTCTTGGCGACGGTGGCGATCCCCTTCCACGGCTCGTCGGGGTCGTCGCTCGGACGCGACACGAGCGCCCCGTCGATGTCACCCGCGGCGAGCAGCGCCACGAGCAAGGCGGTGACCACTCCTCCGTCCTGGTACTCGTCGCGCACCGCCCCGGCGCGCACGGCGTACTGGCCCACGACCGCCCCGAGGCCGTCCCCCGGGGGCCCGCCGGTGATCTTCCAGTAGGTGTCCGCCGAGTCCGACCTGGTGACCACGGGCGCCTCGCCCGCCTCCGCGGGCCGCGTGGAGGGCGGCCACAGCGCCTCGTAGCGCAGCCCACCGCGGGGGCAGAAGTCCCAGCACAGCGAGCACCCCGTGCACATCTTGACCAGCTCGGGCAGGCCCGTGTCCTCGTTCACCCCGATCGAGTTGGAGGGGCACGCGGCCACGCAGGTGCCGCACTGTATGCAGCGGTCGGCGAAGATCACGCCGGCCTCGAGCTCCCAGAACCACGTCTTGCCGGGAGGCTCCTCGACCCCGTTCATCTGCTCGCGGATCGAGAAACCCTTCACTCTCCGCCCCCCTCCCCCACCGACATGCCCACAAGGGTGGCACGCAGCTCGGGATTGGGGACCCTGCGCGCCCAGTTGTGGAAGGGCTCGCCGTCGCGGCGCTCGGAGCGGTACCTGCGGACGATCCGCTCGAGGGCCTCGGGCACGTCGTCCACGGGCCTCGAGCCCTCGACCCAGTCGATGAACCCCGCGTCGGTGCCGAGAGATCCGCCGAAGCCGATGTCCACCGCCTCGGAGATGTGCTCGCCCACGTGCGCTGTCTCCCCGCGCAGGCCGATGTCTGCTATCTGGGGCTGCGCGCAGGACGCCGAGCAGCCCGAGAAGTGCATGCGGATCACCCCGGAGTCGGTATCGCTTCCCCGGTCGGGGCCCCAACCCCGACCTCCTCCAGATGGCGGGGACCCCAGCCCCGCCACTGGCCGCGCCCCGCTCACGACATCCTTCCCCTCACCGACTCCTTGGCCGTCGGCGAGGTTCTCGTCCATCCATCTCGCCCATCGCACCGCCCGCTCCTTGGTCTCCACCACCGCGAAGCGGCAGAACTCCACTCCCGTGCACGCTACGACACCCCGGACGAAAGGCCCCGGGAAGGGCGAGTACTTCACGAGCAGCTCCTCGGAGAGCAGATCGTCGAGGCGCTCCTCGGGCACCCCGGTCAGGACGAAGTTCTGGTCGGTGCCGAGGCGGATCGTCCCGTCCCCGTAGTTGCGCGCGAGGCGGCCGGCCTCCACCAGGTCGATCCCCGACATCCGCCCGACCGGCACGCAGCAGCCCACGTAGAACAACCCGGGCTGGCGCTGGGGGTGCACCCCCACGTGGTCCCCGCGGTACTTGACGGTGAGCTCTTCACCCGCGGGTGCCAGGGCGAAGCGGGTGCGCGCCGCCAGCTCCGCCCGAAAGCCCTCGGGTCCCAGCTCCTCCACGAGGTACCGCATGCGAGCGAGCCCGCGGTTCTCGCGGTTGCCGAGCTCGCCGAAGGTCTGGGCAATGGCGCGTGTCAGCTCGACCGCCTGTTCCGGGAGCAGGAAGACGTCGATGTCGGAGGCGAGGCGCTCGCCGTCGGAGAGGCCCCCTCCTACGAGCACGTTGAAGCCGAGCTCGCCTTCGGGGCTCCGCGCGGGCCACAGGCCGATGTCGTTGATCTCCGCTTGCGCGCAGTCCTCGAGGCAACCGGTGACACTCATCTTGAACTTGCGGGGCAGGTTTGCGTACTCGCGGTTTCCGGTGAAGAAATCCGAGATCTCGAGCGCCACGCCGAGCGCGTCGAAGGCCTCGTGCGCGTCGACCCCGGAGACGGGGCAGCACAGGACGTTTCGCGCCGAGTCGCCGCAGGCCTGCACGGTGGTGATGCCAACGTCCGCGAAACGCTGCCAGATCCGGGGTACGTCCTCGATACGGATCCAGTGGAGCTGTATGTCCTGGCGGGTGGTGATGTCCGCGTAGCGGTTGCCAAACACGGCGCTGTCGTCGGGGCCCTCGGCGAATGCATCGGCTGCGACCCCGATCTCGCGCGCCTGCTCGGCGCTCAGGACCCCGCCGGGCACCTTGACGCGGAGCATGAAGGCGTTGCCGCCCTGGCGCTGAGGGTACAGACCCACCCACTTGAGACGTTCCTGCTCGCCCGGGACCTTGGCTATCGCCTCCGGCCCCTCACGCGAGTAGCGCGCTATGACGGCGTCCGCGACCTCGAGCGGGTGACGGTCGAGCTTCCAGCGCTCCACCTGGTTGAGCTCGCCGATCGTGCGGTAGGGGTGCACGAAATGCATCGACCGTGCCGTGCCGCGGATCTCGACGCCGAGCGGCCGGTCACGGTCGCGGACCATCACACGTGCAAGCCGCACTCGGTCTTCGAGGAACCTGACCAGCGGCCCGCCCTCGGGTCCTCGCCCGGGGCGACCGGGCGGGTGGTCGGCGCGCAGCCGATCGAGGTGTAGCCCTTGGTGAGGAGCGGGTGCACGGGCAGGCCGTGGTCGACCAAGTACATCGAGACGTCCTCGTCGGTCCAGGTGGCTAGCGGGTTGAGCTTCACGAGTCCGCGGGCCTCGTCCCACGCCACCACCGGCGTATCGGAGCGCGTCGGCGAGTCGCAGCGCTTCAAGCCTGTGACCCAGGCATCGCGGTCCTCGAGGGCCTTCTCGAGCGGCGCCACCTTGCGCAGCTCGCAGCACCTCTCGGTGCCGCAGGGCCAGGCTTCGGCCTCGGGTCCCGGACGCAGGACGCGCAGGTTGAGGTCGTAGAGCGCGCGGACCTCCTCGACGTACTCGAGGGTCTCGGGGAAGTGGAAGCCGGTGTCCAAGAACAGCACCTCGATGCCCGGGTCAGCGCGCACCGCGAGGTCGACGAGCACGCAGTCCTGGAACGAGCACGCCACGGTCACGCGTGAACCGAAGCGCTCCACTGCCCAGGAGATAGCCTTCCCAGCCGGGGCGGTCTCCAGTTCGGCTGCGCTGGCTGCGATCTCGACGGGGTCCACGTCGACCCTGATGCCTGCGACCATCGTCCGCTCCCTCCTAGTCACCGGCCGGCGCCCGGCGAGGGTGCACCGGGGCGCCGGATGCTCTATGGCCCCGGGTCTGGGACGTTGCCGGGGCCCGCCAGGCACTATACATGACTAATTGGATCAAGTTTTCCCCTTTTCGGCCGTGGGCCGGTCCTCAACCGGGAGCGGCGCACCTGGGCCCCCTGGAGCCAGCGCCTCCGACCAGGAATGATGTGAGCCGATGAGCCCCCGGACGAGCCCCGTGAGCCCCGAGCGAAACCCGTGACCACCGAGGGAGGCCCTGCAGGAGAACGCCGGACGAGCCCGCGCCAGGCGCTCTACCCGGTGGTGCTCGAGGTCGCCGGCGAGCCCTGCTTGGTGGTGGGCGGCGGGCTCGTCGCCGCTCGCAAGATTGCGGGGCTCCTCGCCTGCGGAGCCGCAGTAACGGTCGTGGCCCCCGAGGTCCACGAGGCCGTCGCCGCGCTCAGCGCCGAAGGCGCCATAGCCGCGGTGCACGGCCCTCCCCTCGACGTCCAGATCCGCCCCTACCGGGAGGGCGAGGCCGCCTCGTACCGGCTGGTGCACACCGCCACCGGCGACCCGGCCGTCGATTCTCAGGTGCACCGCGACGCCCAGGCCGCGGGCGTGTGGGTCAACAGCGCCGACGACTACGAGCACTGCAGCTTCGTGCTACCCGCCGTGATGCGGGACGGACCGGTGCTCGTCGCGGTCTCGACGTCGGGCGCGAGCCCCGCGCTCGCCGTTTGGCTGCGCGACCGTCTCCGTCGCGCAGCCGGCGAGGGGTTGGGCGAGCTCGCAGAGCTCCTGGCCGAGGCGAGAGCGCGCCTCAAGGCGCGCACGGGCCGCTCCGACGGGGTCGACTGGGGCGCCTTGCTCGACGGCAGCCTGCCGACGCTCGTGGCGAACGGCCGGATCGACGAAGCGAGGCGGCTGCTCGAAGAGGCGATCGAGGACGCCGAGGGGGCAGAGCCCGGCCTGGCGACCTGAGGCCTTCCGCCGGCCGGACCTACCCGGCCGCCCCGACGCCCTGACCAGGGCGGATCCCCCCGGTGAGGGCCGGTGCCCCTCGGCTGGGGCCGGCGCCAGGGCGCTCGCCAACGACATGTGCCCGGGGCAATTTCACCCTCCTCAGCCACGATTGCGGCCCAGTTCAAAAACTACTGGACAACAATTGCCTTTCATACGGCATACTTGTGGCGTGGAAACAGTCGAGCGTTTGAACGAGGTAGTGCCGGCGCCATTGGGAGGGGTGGGCGAGAGCCTCCGGGTGGCCGACGTCCCCGGCGGCGAGCCTGCGTCGGCGAGCGCGTCGGGCACGGTGGCCGACGACGAGGAGCTCACCGACGCGATCATCCGCGCGAGCCGCGCGCTGGTCGGGATCGCGGTCCAGTCGCTCTCGGCGAGCGACGAGGAGGTGACGCTCCCGCAGTACCGGACCCTCGTCACCCTCACCTACGGGGGCGGCCGCCGACTGGCCGACCTCGCCTCCTCGTTGGGGGTGAGCCCGTCCACCGCGACACGCATGTGCGACCGCCTGGTGCGAAAGGGCCTGATCACGCGCACCCGTGACGAGATCGACCGTCGCGAGGTCAACCTCGAGGTCACCCCTGCGGGACGCCAGATCGTGGAGGGTGTGATAGAGCGGCGGCGCAGCGACGTGGGCAAGCTGCTCAAGCTGATCCCTCGCTCCACCCGCAACCAGCTGGTCGAGTCGCTCAACATCCTGGCGAGCGCCACGGACGAGACCCCCGAGGTGCACTGGTCGCTCGGCTGGCACGAGTAGCCGTCCCGGCGAGGGTGAGCCGCCCTCAAGCCACGTAGACGCTCTTCGCCTCGCAGAACTCCTGTATCCCCAGCGCGGACAGCTCGCGTCCGTAGCCCGAGCGCTTCGTCCCGCCGAAGGGGAGCTCAGGGGTTGACGCCACCATGGCGTTCACGAACACGAGGCCCGCCTCGAGCTCCTCCACCAGGCGCGATCGCTCATCTGCGTCCTCGGTCCACACGCTCGCACCCAGGCCGAAGTCCGTGGCGTTGGCGGCCTCGATCGCCTCGTCGGCCGACGACACGCGGTAGAGCATCGCCACGGGGCCGAAGACCTCCTCGCTGCTCACGCGCATCTGCGGAGTCACCCCCGTGATCACAGTCGGCGGGTAGTACCAACCTCGTGACGGCAGCGGGGCACCGCCGCACACCACCGAGGCTCCCTTCGAGCGGGCGTCCTCCACCTGCGCGTGGAGCTCGTCTCGGCCTTGGCGCAAGGCCAAGGGGCCGACCTCCGTGGAAGGTTCCATCGGGTCCCCGACGATCAGCTCGCTCATCTTCGCCGCGAACTCCTCCTCGAAGGCGTCGTAGACGTTGGTGTGGACTATGAACCTCTTGGCTGCTATGCAGCTCTGCCCGTTGTTCTGCACGCGGGCCTGCACCCCGACCGCGACCGCCCGGCTGAGGTCGGCCGAGGGCATGACGACGAACGGGTCGCTGCCGCCAAGCTCGAGCACCGACTTCTTGAGCGCGCGCCCCGCCGCCTCTGCCACCGATCGCCCGGCGCCCTCCGAGCCGGTGAGCGTGACGGCGCGGACCCTCGGATCTTCGATCAGCGCGGCGACGCTCTGCGCGCCGACGAGCAGGCTCTGGAAGCTGCCGCGGGGGAACCCGGCGCGCTGGAAGAGGTCCTCGAGGGCGAGCGCCGTCTGGGGGACGTTGGAGGAGTGCTTGAGAAGCCCCACGTTCCCCGCCATGAGGGCCGGGGCCGCGAAGCGGATCACCTGCCACATGGGAAAGTTCCACGGCATGACCGCGAGCACCGGTCCCATGGGCCGCCAGATCACGCGACTGTCGCTGGCGCTCGTGGAGACGGGCTCGTCGGCCAGAAAACCCTCGGCGTGCTCTGCGAACCAGCGCAGCGCCAACGCGCACTTGGCTACCTCCCCTTTGGCAGCGGCGAAGGTCTTCCCCATCTCGGTCGTGAGCGTGCGTGCCAGGTCGGGCTGCTCGGCTTCGAGGAGCTGCGCCGCGCTGAGCGCCCACCGTCCGCGCTGCTCGAAGCTCGCCCTCCTAAGCGTTTCGAACCCCTCGACGGCGACCGTCAGCTTCGCGTCGACCTCCTGTTCGGAGTGAGGGGTGAATTCCTTCTCGGTCTCCTCGGTGGTGGGGTTCACGGTGGCTATCGGCATGAGCCCATCATCCACCCTTTGACCGCGCGCGAGAATCGCGCGGTGCCCAAGCACCTCGGAAGCAGCCCGGGTCCCGTGGCCGGGGACGAATCCGAGATCGACGAGGGCGTGGTGGACGCGCACCTCTCTCCGGCCGGCCGGCAGATCGCTACCGCCAGGCGGCTGCTCGGGAGTGCGAAGCGCGTGGTGGTGCTCACGGGAGCGGGGATCTCCACCGACTCCGGCATACCGGACTTCCGCGGGCCCTCCGGCGTATGGACGAAGAACCCGGAAGCCGAGAGGCAGGCCCGCATCGACGTCTACATGTCCGATCCCGACGTGCGGCGCAGGTCGTGGCGCCACCGCATCGAGTCACCGACCTGGGACGCGGAGCCGAACGAGGGGCACCGCGCCCTCGTGGCCCTGGAACGAAGAGGCGTCCTCGACCTGCTCGTCACCCAGAACGTCGACGGGCTCCATCAGGCCGCCGGCAGCGACCCCGGGCGCGTGGTGGAGATCCACGGCACGATGCGGGAGGTGGCCTGCATGAGATGTGGAGCCCGCTCGCCGATGGGCGAGGTGCTCGAGAGGGTCGAAGCCGGTGAGGAGGACCCGTCCTGCCTCGAACCGGACCGGGACCGCGAAGTGTGCGGCGGGATACTGAAGGCCGCGACGATCAGCTTCGGGCAGAACCTCGTCGCGTCGGATCGCGAGCGCGCCGAGCGTGCGGCTTCGGCCTGCGACCTGATGCTGGCGGTCGGCTCCACCCTGTCCGTCTACCCGGCCGCCGGCCTAGTCCCGATCGCGTGGAGGGCCGGGGCCGCGGTGGTGATCGTGAACGAGGAGGAGACCGAGTACGACTCCATCGCCGAGGTGGTGATAAACGGATCTATAAGCGAGGTGCTACCGGCCATCCTCGGATCGAGCTGATGACCGACGCGCCTCGCGCCTCGGTCGCAGGGCGAACCACCAGATGCTCGCGATCGTGCCCAGCACACCCACTGCGGCGAAGACGCGCTTGGGCAGCTTGCGGTCCGAGCTCATTTCCCGCACGCTACCAGCGCCATGGGCGGGCTCAGGTCTTGAACTGGACGTCGCCGTAACGCGCGAGCAGCTCCTCGACCGTCCCGCGCGTCTTCACCGCTCCGGCCATCCCGTAGATGGGAGCCATCGAGCCGCTCACCTCCGGCGCCTTGCGCACCTCTGCGACCGAGTCCTGGAGGTCCGCGAGGAACCGCTGAGCCACCCCGGGCTGGGCATGGCGCAGGGTCACGCAGATGTGGGCGGCGGGAGGCGTCTGCAGGCCGTTCAAGCTCCAGCCCCGGTGGCTCATCTGATCCACGACCGCGTAGACGTCGAGCGTGTCCGAGGCGAACGCGATCACCCACAACGGGTCCCCCAGCACGTAGAGATCTCCCATCGCCTCGATCCCGCTACGGATCACGGCCGCCGTCTCGAGAATCGCCTTGGCCGCGAGCATGTAGCCCTCTTCGCCGAAAGAGAGCATCGCCGCCCAGCACTCCGCCGAGATCGCCCCCGACCGGCTCCCCGCGAAGGTCGGGGAGTAGTAGAGCCCTCCCATCCAAGTGGCGGTCCGGTAGTACTGGTACTGGCGCAGGTCGCGATCGCGGTAGAGCACCACCGAGGCCCCCTTGGCGGCGTAGCCGAATTTGTGGGTGTCGGCCGACATCGAGGTGACGCCCTCGAGGCGGAAGTCGAAGGTCGGCACCGGATAACCGAGCTTCTCCGCCCACGGGAGCAGGAACCCACCCAGGCAGCAGTCGACGTGGAAACCGACCCCGCGCGATCGCGCCAGCTCCGCGAGCTCGGGTATCGGGTCGATCACTCCGTGCGGGAACCCGGGCGCCGACCCCACCACGACGATCGTCTTGGAATTGATCGCCGCCGAGGCGGCCCGCACGTCTGCGCGCCAGTCGGGCCCGAGCGGCACGGGCACGAGCCGGATCCCGAAGTAGTGCGAGGCCTTGTCGAAGGCCGCATGGGCGCTCACCGGCACGACCATCTCGGGTTCGGTGATGCGGCGCGTCTCGCGAGCACGGTCGCGGTAGGTCCGCATGGCGAGCAGGATGCTCTCGGTGCCGCCTGACGACACCGTTCCGCAGACGCTCGGGAGCCCTTCGTCGCCGCCGCCGAGCATCGCGCAGGTCATGGCCACGATCTCGGATTCGTACTTGACCGCGCTCGGCCACAGTTCCGGGTGCAGCGGGTTGGCCTGCGAGTTGATCGCATAGACCTCGTTCAAGAACTCGATGTGCTCCTTCGCCCCGTGGTAGACCGCGCCCGAGGCATAGCCGGAGCTCCAGGAGCTCTCTTCTGAGGCGGCGAGCTCGCGCATCTCGGCGAGGATCTCGCCGCGCGGCCTTCCGGTGGGGGGCAATTTCTTGAACGTGTGGTGGGACTCCCGGTACGGGCGAAGCTCCGCCTCGAGCGCCTCGACGACCACATCGAGATCAGACCTCTTCATCTACCCGTGCTCCCGTCTCAGGACTCTCAGGACCTGTTCAGTCGTTGGTGCATCTTCTTGTTGCGCTTGTACAGATTCACGAACTCCCGGTACAGCTCCTCGTACACCTTGCCATCCGTTGGGTCCGGGAGCACCGCGTCGGAAAGCTCGACCATTCGCGACATCTCGTTCACGCGGACCCGCCCGAGTGCCAGCAGGGTCAAAAGGCCCGCACCGCGCACGTTGGCGAGGACCGGCTCCACCACGGGGCGGATCGGGCGCCCGGTGACGTCGGCGTGGATCTTCGCCCAGATGGCCGACTTGGCGCCGCCACCCACGAAGGCCAGGGACTCGAAGCGACGGCCCACGAAGCGCTCGACCGCATGCAGCAACCACCGGGTGTTGAACGCCACCCCTTCGTACACGGCTCTCACCAGGTCGTCGCGCGTCGTGGAGAGCGAGAGGTTGTGGAAGCCGCCCCGAACCGTCCGGTCGTCCACCGGGGAGCGCTCGCCGTTCAGCCACGGGGTGAACATGGCCTGATGGGCGCCCGCAGGTGATCGGGCGGCGACGGCGTCGAGCTCCCGGTAGGTGTCGCCGTTCGCGGCCGCGTCGCCGAGCACGCTCTCGGCCAGAAAGCTCAAGCAGGCCCCGGCGGTCTCGTGCTCGTCCGCCACCAAGTAGCGGCCGGGTATGGCGGCAGGCAGCGATGCCACGTTGCGCAGCGGGTCGGTCTTCTTGAACGGGACGTGGCAGGAGATCCACGAAGAGGTACCGATGTAGAGGTGGGCCGAGAAGTCCTCGACGGCTCCGGAGCCGACGGCGGCTGAGTGAAGGTCCCCCGTCCCGGTCGCGACGGGGATCCCGGCGGGAATACCTAGCTCCTCGGCGGCCTGCGCGCGCACGTGGCCCATCACCGTGGCGGAGGGGACCAGGTCCGGCAGCTTGGACCGCTCGAGCCCGGACATCTCGAGCAGGGTGGAGTCGAAGTCCGCAGCCCCGATGCGGCGGTTGTCGGTGACCCAGTGCAGGACTATCGAGTCATGGGAAGCGGCGAAGCGCCCAGTGAGCTGGAGGTTGAGCCAGTCGACGGGCTCGAGGAACTTGTGTGTCTCGCGGTAGACGTCGGGCTCGGTCTCACGAAGGTAGAGGATGTGCGCCCCCGGGTCCTTGCCGGAGTGCCCCGGCGCTCCACCGCAGAGCCGGATCCATCGCGCGATCTTTCGCACGTCGTAGCCCAGGATCCTCACCGGCCCGGAAACCTGTCTTCGGATCGCGCCGGCACCGCGCGAGTCCATCCAGATGAGAGCCGGCCGCAGCGCCGAGCCGTCGGCGGCGGCGGCCACCGTGCCGGACCACTGAGCGGTGCAGCCGACGCCGGCGATCCGCGAAGCGTCGACCCCGCCCTCGCAGAGCGCCCGGCGGGCGGCGGTCGCCGTGGCCCGCCACCACTCCGAGGGGTCCTGTTCCGCCCCGCCGCCCGGAAGCAGCTGCAACGCCACAGGCTCGAACGCGCTCGACTCGATCCGTCCGTCGACCGAGACGACGGCCACCTTGGGCCCGCTGGTGCCGAGGTCCACCGCCAGCACGAGCGTTCCGTCCCCGTCACCCAAGCCGGCACCTCCCGCGCCTCGCCCGGCTCCACTTACCGGTGCACGTCGTGGGCAAGACTAGGGCCGTGCACCATGCTGCTCCGACGTCGCTGCGCGCTCGCGCGCTCGTTGGAATGTCGGGCGCGCTCTTGGCACTGGCCGGGGCCTCGGCGGGCTGTGGGCGAGCGTCGGGCGGCCTTTTGCTCGAACCGGGAGCCCCGGCCGTGTCGTCGGTCGTCCACGGCCAGTTCGTCTCCGAGGTGGAGCTCGGCCGGGGAGGCCTGCTCGTGGCGCCGCCCCCGGACGGTTCGAGGGCGACCTTCCCGAGGTCCGTGGCGCTCGAGATGTTCGAGTCCTCGGACGCGGTGGAAGGCCACTACGAGTACGCCGTGTTCGGGCTCGGTGTGGCGACCTTGCTCCCCCCTTCGATCCCCGGGGGGCCCTCGAGCCCCGCGTCCCCTTCTGCTCCGTCCACGTCGGCGCCGCCAGCCGCGGCCTCGACTGCGAGCACGTCGAGCTCGACGACAGCGCCTCCGACTACGACCACGACGACGACGACGACAACAACGAGACCACCCTCGACCTCGACCACGGCCGCGCCCGCAAGCACGACCACCTCGGTACCGGGCCCGCCTCCCCTTCCCGTCTACGAGCGGCGTCTCGCGTGGGTCGGGATCGTCTTCGGGGGCCTGTGCCCTCCGACCGCTTCGTCAGGAGGCAAGCCGGTCGAGGACGCGACCGAGGTCGCCGTCCTGATCGACGCCACCAACGGGCGCGACGTGATCGCGTACACCGCCGATGCGGCGGCGGCGGGCACCAGCTGCGACGGGCCGGCTGCCGCTGCGCCTGCCCTGGCCCGCCCCGACGAGCTCGAATCGGTGCCGTGGCAGCCGGTCGGGCCGGCCAGCACGGCGGTCGAGGTGACCGTGCCCGCGTGCGGGCACTACGACGGCTGGACGGAGCTCGACCCGTCGGCTGCACATCCGGCGGTGCAGGTCGTCGCGAGCGTGCCCTTCGACCCCTTGTGCGGCACGACAGGCGCGCAGGTGGTGAGCGTGGACGACGTGATCCCCCTCGGGTCCTCGCAGCAGCAGGTCCCTCACGCTCCGATCGGTGCCCTGCACACGCTGAACGTGCTGCCGGGTGGCTCTCACACCGCGGTGGCCGGGTGACGGGGGTCCGCCACGAGCTCGACCTCGGGCGGCAGGCCAGTCACCTCCACGTGGTCACCCTCGACCTCGACGGTCACCCGCGAACCCGCCAGCGGGATCCGCTCCACCTTCAGGCGGTGGATGCCCTCGGGCAGGGCCGGAGCCAGCCAGGTCATGCCGTAGGGCACCCAGGGGTCGAGCCGAAGGAGAGTCCTCAGGCACAGAAGCGGCGAAGCCGCCGCCCAAGCCTGGGGTGAGCACGAAGTCGGGTACCCGACCGGGGAGGCGAGCTCGGTGCGGTCCAGCCCGCTGAAAAGCTCGGGCAAGCGCCCTCCCAGCTGCACGGCCGCTTCCAGGAGGGCGGACACCACGCGCTGTGCGTCCTCCATCAACCCGTAGCGGGCGAGCCCGGCGGCGACGATGGCGGTGTCGTGGGGCCATACAGACCCGCAGTGGTAGCTGATCGGGTTGAACCCGCCCATCGACGTCGCGAGCGTGCGCACTCCCCACCCGCTGAACATCTCGGGCGACATGAGCTTCGCCGCGACGATCGGGGCCTTCTCCTCGTCGATGATGCCGGTCCACATGCAATGGCCGATGTTCGAAGCGAGCGAGTCGATGGGCTTCTTGTCCGCGTCGAGCCCCAGGGCGTACCAGCCCTTCTCCTCGAGCCAGAAGTCCCGGTTGAAATCCTCCTTGAGCCGCAGGGCCTTGGCCCTGTAGCGGTCGAACGTGGCCTCGTCACCACCCTCACGCGCGAAGTGCGCACGCGCCAGGTAGGCGCTGTAGACGTATGCCTGCACCTCGCACAGCGCGATCGGGGTGTGGGCCAACCTTCCGTCCGCGTACCTGATCGCGTCCCAGGAGTCCTTCCAACCCTGGTTCGCCAGTCCCCGGTCGGTGGCGCGGTGGTACTCGACGTACCCGTCGCCGTCTGCGTCGCCGAAGCGCTCGATCCACTCGAGCGCCCGCTCCGCGTTCGGAAGCAGCTCGTCGACCGCCTCACGCGCCAGTCCCCAACGCCTCAGCTCGCCGAGCAGCATCACGAAGAGAGGGGTGGCGTCCGCAGTCCCGTAGTAGATGCTCCCACCGCCGAGCGAGAGCGAAGGCGCCTCCCCGAAGCGCATCTCGTGGAGGATGCGCCCGGGCTGCTCCTCGCTGCGCGGGTCGATGTCCTCGCCCTGGAACCGGGCCAGCGTCTGAAGCACGCCGAGCGCGAGGTCGGGATCGACGAGGAGGGCCATCCAGGAGGTGAGCAGCGAGTCGCGGCCGAACACCGTCATGAACCACGGCGCGCCGGCGGCCACGACGACGCGCTCGGGAAAGTCTGGGTCGAATATGCGCAATGCCCCGAGATCCTCGGCGCTGCGCGCCAGGACGGCCCGCAGTCCTTCGTTGTCGGTGTCGACCTGGGGCACCTGGCGACGCCACTTGGCAAGGCGCTCGGCGGGGGCCGCCTTCTCGACGGGCTGGCCGCAGAGGTACCTGGGGTCGATGGCCTTGCCTTCGATCACCGGGTGTACCTCCACGCACGCCTTCCACTCGCCACGCGCGGGGACGATCGCCTCGAAGCTCACGAGGTCCGCCCCCACCGACGACGGTGTGGGCGAGAACTGGATCAGCGTGCCGCGGTTCACCGTTCCACGTCTGTAGGAGAGCTCCAGGCCGTCGGGGCTCTTGGAGCGAGTGATCTCGCCGTCGGGGTCCGCCGCGCGCCCCTCCTTCACCGCGAACAGGTCGGCGAAGTCGGTGTCCACGAACAGCTCGACGGAGCAGAACGTCGGCTCGGGACCGAAGTTCCTGATGAGGAGGTCCTCACGCATCCCCTGTCCGACGTAGCGAAAACGAAAGACCATGAGGGTGGAGTCGGCCCGGCCAGGTCCTGGGTGGACCTGGGAGACGAATGTGGCCGAGAACGGCTCGTCGACCACGGCCGCGAGGACCTCGGGGCGGGTGGCGTTCACCCGCAGCTCGAAACGAGAGAGGATCCTCGTGTCGCGCACGAAAAGGCCCTGCGCCGAGGTGGCGACCATGTCGCCCACCTGTGAGCTGATGGCGAAGGTCGACTCGTCGACCAGGGTGACGATCCCCCCGGGCCGGTCGAGCACCGACACCCTGCCGGGGAAGGTCCAGGGGTCGCTCACCGACGAGGACGCTACCGGACCCCGGGTGGGGCCCATGCCCGCTCCAGGCACGCCGTCGGCCGGATTCGCACTACGACGGTAGTGCAAATCCTCCTCCGGGCACTAGACTTTGGGCGTGGAGAATCTGCTCGAAGTGCGGGACCTGCACGTGAGCGGTGGGGACGCGACGATCCTGCGCGGGGTCGATCTGAAGGTGGGAGAAGGCGAGCTCCACGCGCTCATGGGCCCGAACGGCTCGGGCAAGTCGACCTTCGCGAGCACCCTCCTAGGTAGCCCCGCCTACCGCGTGATCTCCGGCCGCATCTTGTTCCGCGGCTCCGACGTCACCGACTGGCCGACCGACGTGCGAGCCAAGGCGGGGATGTTCCTCGCGTTCCAGTACCCCGAGGAGATCGCCGGCGTGCCCGTCGTCCAATTCCTGCGCCAGGCGATCTCGGCGCGTGCCGGCGACGAGCGTTCGGTGCTCGAGGTCCGGATGTCGATGATGGAGTGGATGGAACGGCTCGGCATGGACCCCTCCTTCGCGGATCGCCGGCTCAACGAGGGGTTCTCGGGCGGGGAGAAGAAGCGCAACGAGATACTGCAGATGGCGATGCTCGACCCGGAGCTCGCCGTGCTCGACGAGACCGACTCCGGCCTCGACGTGGACGCCCTGAGGGCAGTCGCCCAAGGCGTCCAGGCGGTGCGCGAGGCACGCACCACGCTCGGCGTGGTGCTCGTCACCCACTACACGAGGATCCTCGAGCTACTGGAACCCGACGTCGTCCACGTCCTCGTGGGCGGGCGGATCGTCGCCACCGGAGGCCGCGAGCTGGCAGCCCGCCTCGAGGCCGAGGGCTACGACCCGTGGCGGAGCTGACCGTGAGCTCGCTCGCGCCCAAAGAGGACTTCCCGCTGCTCTCGCGCGAGGTGCACGGGAGGCGCCTGGTCTACCTGGACTCCGCGTCTTCGTCGCAGCGACCGCAGGCGGTGCTCGACGCGATGGACGACTACTACCGCACCTCGCACGCCAACGTGCACCGGGGCGTCTACTCGATAGCGGAAGAGGCAGACCACCTGTACGAATCCGCTCGCATGTCAGTGGGCCGGTTTATCGACGCCCCAGACCCCGAGCACGAGGTGATCTTCACCAAGAACGCCACCGAAGCGATCAACCTCGTCGCCGCCAGCTGGGGACGCTCCAACCTGCGCCCCGGCGACGTCGTGCTGCTCACGGACATGGAGCACCACTCCAACATCGTGCCGTGGCTCGCGCTGGCCGAAGAGCGCGGCGTCGAGCTTCGCTGGCTCGGTGTCGACGGGGAATACAGGCTCGATCTCACCGAGCTCGACCGCCAGCTGGACGGTGTGAAGCTCGTCGCGTGCTCGACGATGTCGAACGTGCTCGGCACGATCCCGCCTTTCGCCGAGATAGCCGAGCGAGCCCACCAGGCGGGAGCGCTGGTGATGGCCGACGCCGCGCAATCGGTCCCCCACCTTCCGACCGACGTCTCCTCGCTCGGGTGTGACTTCCTCGCGTTCAGCGCCCACAAGATGATCGGGCCCACCGGGGTCGGCGTCCTGTGGGCCAGACGAGAGCTTCTCGAGGAGATGCCGACCTTCCTCGGTGGTGGCGGCATGATCCGAGACGTCCGCCACGACGGCTTCAGCCCGAACGTGCTGCCTTGGAAGTTCGAGGCGGGCACTCCCCCGATCGCCGAGGCAGTGGGGCTCGGTGCCGCCGTGGCCTACCTGGAGAACGTGGGAATGGACGCGCTGCGAAAGCACGAGTCCAGCCTCACCTCGTACGCAATCGACACCCTGACCGAGCGCTTCGGCAACGACCTCGAGATCTTCGGGCCGCGAGCCATTGAGGAGCGAGGTGGGGTGATATCCCTCGCCTTCCGTGACGTCCACCCCCACGACCTCGCCCAGGTGCTCGACCAGTCGGCGGTCTGCGTGAGGGCCGGGCACCACTGCGCCAAGCCCCTCATGCGCAGGCTCGGCGTCTCGGCAACGGCCAGGGCCTCTCTGTACCTCTACAACGACGAATCGGACGTCGACGCACTGGCCGAGGCAATCGCCGAGGCCGGTAGGTTGTTCGGGTAGATGCGGTCCCGCCACACCGGGCGCCCGCCGGCCGAGAGCGCAAGCCGCACCCCGAGGAGACAATGACCGGACTCGAAGACCTCTATCGGGAGATCATCCTCGACCACTACCGCAGCCCTCGCAACCGCGGGGAGCTGCCGGTCCCCCCTGCACATCGAGTGGAGGGCTTCAACCCGTTGTGCGGGGACGAAGTGGTGCTCTACGTAGAGCTGGACGACGGCGCCGTAGCCGATATCCGCATCGCGGGCCAAGGATGCTCGATCAGCCAGTCCTCCGCGTCGCTCATGTCGGCGGCTGTGAAGGGCAAGGCCGTGGCGGAGGTGCGCGACCTCATACGGACGTTCAAGGCCATGATGTCGATCCACGAGGCCCGGCTGGGCGACGGCGAGGCGGAGGGCGCGAACGCCAACGGCACGTCCCGAGGCGCGGAGTCGGTCGACCCAGATTCCCTCGGGGAGCTGGCCGCCCTCCAAGGCGTGGTCAAGTTTCCCGTGCGCATCAAGTGCGCGACCCTCTCGTGGAACGCGCTCGCACAGGGCCTCGACGAGCTTGGAGCGGCCTGAGTCGGGCAGCCGAGCCGGCGACCTCAGTGGGGAGTCCTGGTCAGCAGGCCGTCGTGCTCAGCAGGGAGTCGGGTCGAACGGCGGGGTGCTCGGCGCGGTCGTGGAGGTCGCGGGACCCGAGGCGGAGGGCGAAGACGACCCCTGCGAGGGTCCCGGGGTCGTGGTAGAGGGCACGCTGATCGGCGAGCCCCCCGCGTCGAGGGGCGCTGTGGTGACCGGTCCCGGCTGAGTGCCTAGGAACTGTGTGAGCATCTGCTGCGCCGCCGGTTCCTGGACGACCTCCACGTCCCCCGCGTTGCCCGAGTACTCGCCCGCCGTCGGCAACGTGTAGGTGTTCAGCGACGACCCCGAGAATGCGTGGTAGCGCTCGGCAAGGGAGAGCATCGTCCCGCTCGACATTCCGGTGTCCACGGTGATGTCGTTCACGATCGACCCGATGAACGAGTTGATGGTCAGCGGGTTGAAGCTCGACTTGGCCTTGTCGATCACGGACTCGATGACGACGTTCTGACGCTGGATCCTGCCTAGGTCGCTCGACGGGTCGTAGACCCAGTCACCGGGGCTCACCTCGTACTGGTAGTAACGCGACCTGGCCAGGGCCAGAGCCATGCTCCCGTTCAAGGTCTGGCAACCGGCCTGAGAAATGGCGAGGCCCGAGTTGTTGTTGCCGTTGTCGTTGTCCCGCACCGGGTAGTGGAAGTCCAGCTTGATGCCGCCCACTGAGTTGACGAGGTTGATCACGCCGTCGAAGTCGATGATGACGAAGTGAGCGATCGGGATGCCGAACGTGTCCTCGATCGTCTGTACCAGTGGCCCGGGGCCGTTGTTGAACGCACTGTTGATCTTGTTGTCGGTGGCGAGGCCGCTGCTGGCGGGCATCCCGGACAGCGCCACGTAGGTATCGCGAGGGATGGACAGGACGCTCGCCGCGCCTGAGGCCGGGTCGACGTGGATGATCTTGATCGTGTCGCTGCGCTGGCCCGAGACCTGCGACGCGGTGCCGAACGCCTTCGCGGCAGCACCGGTGTTTCCAGCCCTGCTGTCGGATCCGACCAGCAGCACGTTGTAGGGAGCGTCGCCCACGACCGAAGCGCAGCTCGTGCACTGGATCGACTTGATCTGACCGAGGCGGTAGCGCAGATAGCCGTACACCCCGCCGACCAGCACCAGCACCAGGGCGAGGAAGACGACCGCACCCCGCAGGACCCGCTGGCCCGTGCTCCGGCGCTTGCGAGGCCGGCGCCCGGTAGGGCCGGGGCCCGGGCCTGGGGCCTGGACCGGGCTGCGGCCGGGAGCGACCACCGGCGGGGCCAGGCGCGAGCTGGAGCCCAGAAGCTCGGTTCCTCTGGAGCTTCGGCCGATCACGCCCGCGGTCGCACGCCGATCGAGATCGCGCGCCATGTGACAAACGGTACAGGCTCAGCGGCCAGGTGTGGTGACGGGCCCGGTGTAGCGCCCGGACCCGATATTGCCCGCCTGCTGGGTCTCTCAGTCGCCGAGGTGCGCGAGGGCGAGCTTGGCCACCTCGTCGGCACGCTCGATCCCGGCCAGGTGCGCCGCGTCCTCGATCTCCTCGAGGCGCGCGTCCGCGATCGCTTCGACGTAGGCGAGCGCGTGCGCGCGAGGCACGATCCCGTCGCGCATGCCGTGGACGACGAGGGTGGGTGAGGAGATCCTTCCGAGCCGGCGGCGCAGCTTGGGGTCGTGCAGGTAGGGGTTCCATCCGATCTTGGCGGTGGCGGCCTGGGCCTGGAGCACGGGACGCATCAGGTCGAAGGGGATCCCGCTGGGGTCGTCCTGGGCATCTGCCATCGCGCGCATGAGCTGCGCGATCGGGTGGTCTGGGTCCGCGAAGAGCTCACCGGCCAGCTCGTCGAGCGGCCGCCCGAAGATCTCTGTGATGGGAGCGCCTTCGACGTACAGGCCGACGGGGTTGACGAGCACCATGCGGCGCACTCGCTCGGGCCACCGCACCGCCACCTCCGCGGCCATCCAGCCACC
>DATKIB010000075.1:0-65943 GCA_035509915.1 Acidimicrobiales bacterium
CATCGTGTCGGCCAATTCGACGAACGTTTTGGCCAGCCACTCGTCGTGATCGTCCATAGTCAACCCTCGATCACAAAGCTTGCTGACCCTAAGCATATCGCCTCCGGCGGCGTCTCGGCGGGCCTCCAACGCTCCCCGCCCCGGGGCCTCCTGACGTCTTCGCAGGTGGTGGTTCGCATTTCCGAATGTCACCTTTCGTCGAGTCTCAGTTGGCCCGAAACCAAGTCGCCTGCCACCACCGCAACGGGTCGCTCGCTGGAGAATGCGAGGGCTCGAAGACGAACGAGCGCCTCGTCCAAGGAGCACCCGAGTTGCACCGAGATCATGCCGGTCGCCTGGTGGACCACCGCCCTGTAGTCGAACACCTCGAGCGAGGCGGCTAGCACCTCGGAGCCCACTTCCGACTGCATGGCGAGCACTTGATCTGCGACCAGGTGTCCCACCAATTCGAAATCTGCTTGGTTCTCGAATGGAGTCCCGTCGAAGCGGTAGGTGACGATGACGCCGAGCTTGATGTCGCCGAAGCCCAGAGGGAAGGCGCTCACAGTCCTGACGCCGAGGTTCCGAAGCATCGGCCAGAGATGAGGCCACGCCTCGCGCGCGTGAACTTTGTCAGCAAAGATCGCCTTGCCCAGTTTGTGGGAGTCGACTCCGGGACCTTCGCCGAGCGTGAACTCCAGGTCTTGGACGACGAATGCGAGCCAGTCGGACGACCCTGCGCCTGCCTGGGAGCCGGCAGGGTCCATCAGCGTCAAGTAGGCGCCGTCGACCGAAAGCACTCCTACGCAACGTATGCAGATGGTGTTGAGTGAAGCCGGCTCCTCATCGGTGAAGCGTGAGAGTTGGTCCTTGACGTGCTGTACGTCGTCAGGGTTCAACAACTTGTCGCGTTCTCAAGATGCGACTGTCCGCGGTCCCGTTGATC
Source organism: Acidimicrobiales bacterium (assembly GCA_035509915.1). Taxonomy (GTDB): domain Bacteria; phylum Actinomycetota; class Acidimicrobiia; order Acidimicrobiales; family UBA8190; genus Bog-564. The sequence continues at coordinate 926 of DATKIB010000075.1, forward strand.
GGTCAGGCCGAACGACGAGGTGAAGCTTCGCCGGCACTTGGCCCTCCGTTGAGGGCTCGGCCCACCAAGGCGATCAGCAAATCGGGAGCCAAGGGCTTTTGAACCTGCTGGAAGATCTTGTTGCCGAAAGGCCTCAGGTCGACATGGTCCAAGTCGAACGCCGAGAACACGATGACAGGCGGAAGTTCTTCGACCGCGGCCAATACCGCCATGCCGTCGAGTTTTGGCATGCGTATGTCCAACACGAGCGCACCAACCCTATGACGGTCGAGTTGTCGGAGAGCGTCCTGGCCGTCTCCGGCTTCGATCACACTGTGGCCAGCCGAGCGCAGGACGTCGGCTGTGCTCGAGCGAACGGCCTCATCGTCATCGACCACCAGGACGTGCGCCGACGTTTCGTCATGACTCCACGGGGTAGCACCCACTGCCTTCTTCCCCCTTCATCCGTCGATCGGCGGCGTGGGTACGGAGAGGCGTGGTCTGGGCCAACCCGAAGGTCAAACCCGTGCTCAGGTCGTCAAAGTGAATGGTACTCCTAAACGAGCCTGATTAGAAGCGCCCAGGCCTTGGGTGTGTGCAGGGCGGGCTGATGGCGAGCTATCCCTGCTGGGCGAGCAAATGCGCCCGCGTGTCGGTCATCCCGCAGACCAGCGAGGGTCCCGCCCCATGAACCCCAAGAGCCGGTCCTGGACTCTGGCGTCCTGTTGTACCGGAACCGAAGGACCGAACATGTCGCTCTCCTCGAACTGCTCTCGGTGACCCAGGGCTCGCTCGAGCCCGATCTGACAGAGACGCGGGTCCAGGGTCACCTCCGTGCGCACCGCTCTGGCGAGGTCCCAGGTGTGCACGAGGACGTCCGTGGTGAGCACACCCAAGAGCGATTCTCGCTTCGGATCGACCACTCCCGGGCGGGACAAGGTGGAGAACAGCGCGTCCACGGTCACGGCCCAGCGGGCCTCGGGGTCGTCCTTTGGACGGTCGGGCTTGGCTTCGAGTGGACCCAACAACAGCACGTCGTGGAAGCCGATGACGTGCTCGAGCACTCCGCGTGCGTCCCATTCCGTGCACGGTGAGGGCGCATCCCACCTCCCTGCAGCAGAGAGAACTGCGGTGGTGAACCCGTCGCAGGCTTGGCGATGGTCTCGGACGACCTCCATCACTTCGATCTCCTCCGGCTGGTAGCTGACCGTCCAATCATGGCCGACTCGTTTGGCCGCTCGGAAGCTCATCGGGCGCATAGAGTCCCATGGCATGGCATTGGCCCGATTGGGGTCGGTCTCGCTCGATTGTGCCGATCCCATCGCGCTCGGCTCCTTCTGGGCACAGCTCCTCGGGGGTGAGGTCGCCTATTCGAGCGACGACTTCGTGGCCGTCAGGACCGACCGCGGATGGATCTCCGCAGTTCGGGTCGCTGGTTTCGAGCCGCCCACGTGGCCCGACGGTGATCGGCCGAAGCAGATCCACCTCGATCTCGCCGTAGACGATCTGGATGCGGCCGAGGCAGAGGCGACCGGACTCGGCGCCAGCCGCGCCCGCGAGCAGCCGGCGCCGGAGCGATGGCGAGTGCTGCTCGACCCTGCGGGCCACCCCTTCTGTCTCTCGACCCAGATCCCGGAGTGATCGATCAGATCACGGACGTGGGCGGATGCGCGTGATGAGCTGACGCGTCAGGTCCTTTCGACAGTGCCCTGGTGGGGCACAGAACCGGTGCGCGCCAGCCACATCGCCTCCCATGCCGTCGTCTTGCGCGCCGGCTCTGGGAGCACCTGCGCGCCTGGGAGCTCCCCGGCCGCCTCGGCCTGCGCTGCGCGGTCATCTCGGTGGTCGTCTCGCATCGCCTGCCGCTCCTCCGAGCGCACCCATTGCAAGAAGATGGGTATGAAGCCTCCGATGGTGGATAGCTCCGTGCCCGCCCAGAGGAGGCCACCACCGGCGTGCGTGCTCGCCAGGGTGTACATGGACGCTATGGGCTGCTGTTGGCCGAGTATCGCGATCCCCAGGAAGGCCTCGAACGGGCCACCCAGGAGGATGTTGAGCATCCTCGCTCCGTAGCCCATCTTCCAGTGCACGATGGGGTCGGTCCCCACCATCGGCCACCAGTAGAGACATCCGCTCGCGAGGAAGGCCAGGTTCAGGACGTCCATCAGCGCCATGTGCCGCATGGCGATCCCGACGAGCGGGGTCAGGAAGAACCCGAGCATGCCCCCGAAGTAGAAGAGCCATACGACGACAGGATTCGTGATGCCGGCAAACCATCGTGAACGCAGGACCCCGAGCCACAGCACCTTGGTCCGACGATTCGAGGTCTGGAGCAAGAGCGTCGACGGAGCACCGAGGGCGAGGAGCACAGGGGCCATGACCATGAGGAGCAGGTGCTGAAGGACGTGCGCCTCGAAGTAGCTTCCGGCGAACGTGGCGACAGGTGACTGCAGCGCCAGGTCGATCATGACCAGGCCGAGAAGGAAGGAGCCGCGTCTGGCGGTCGGCCAATTCCGGCCCCGCACGGCCAAGCGCCAGTCCGATCGCAGGTACCAGTAGGCGGCCGCGACGAGGCAAGCCACTACGACCAGGGGGAACGGGCCCCACTGCCACGCGGTGAGCGCGCTGTGAGCCGTGAACCTCACCATGTTCATGCCGGGCCTCGATGTCGGACCCCTCGGGTGTCGCGGTAGCGGTACATGCGGTCCAAGGTCCTATCAGCGACCTGGCCCGCCGTGGGCGAAGTGGAGTCCCGCGGTGCACGGAGTTCGCAGGTGCGACGGCACGAGACGAGGGTTGGCGCCGGCTCCGAGAGGCAGGGCGACGGAGAGGACGAGCACCGGCGCGGCTGCCACCCCCCAGCGCAACATGCGCCGAGGCGACACAACCTCTCTCCACGGTCGGGCCTTGGTCGACGCGGGTTGCGAGCCGAGGTCCTCCCGCAGAACCTCCGACAACATCGGCACGAGCCCTTCGGGGACGGGCCTCGGGCTCGTGACGCCGCTTCGACGCGCCAGGTCCGACATCTCGAGCTGGACCCGGCGGCATTCGTCGCAGCCGTCCACGTGCGCCGACACCACGCCGCCGGCCAGATCCGAGAGCTCCTCGTCGAAGCGAGCGGACATGGCCTGGCGGATCTCGTCACAGCCGACGCCGAGATGCAGGACCGAGATTCCGGCGTGTCGTCGTGTCATGGCATTCAACCCGAAGTGCCGAACTGGATGGGGACATTGATCATCTGAGTCTGCTGCCAGCTGCTCGAACCGCTCCCCAGCGTCCACACTCTGAGCAAAGTGTCGGTCACCACCAGGGCCTGCGCGATGCCCCCGCCTCCGAACGCGAGCGTGGCGGTCTTCGCCGGGGGAGCCGGAAGCTCGTCCCATGCCGAGCCCGGGCCGTCGACGAGCATCGCCCTCTGCGGACCCGAGGAACCCTTCATCAGCACGAAGATCCCACCAGGCTCGGCATGACCGAAGGATTCGATCTGATCCGACATCTCCAGCGCCAAAGGACCTGACACCGTCCATGATCCGGCGGCCCCCTCCCAGCACGCAAACAGCTCCGTCCGAGAGCTGGTAGCCGCCCCGAGCAGCGCCACGAGCCCGGAGGAGCTGGGCCAAATGCCGAGCACCTGCACCGAGGCGTTCGCGACTTCGGCCGGCATGGGGGGACCACTCAACTCGTAGCCGGCAGCTTCTCCCGCGAAGATCCCCGCCTCGCCGTGCCGGGTGCAGTTGGCTCCTATGACCGGGGAGGCTCCCAGGTACGCCACGGCGGTCATCGAACTTGGATCACATGTCCTTCGCGAGGCCGATTCGAGCGAGGAAGTTGTCGCAACCGTCGTCCAGTCCGACAGGCTGCCGTCGGTCGAGAGCAACTCCTCACCACTTCTGGATTCGACGAGAGCGAGAGCTTGCCCGGCAGGTCCGAGCGCAAGGGTGTCGGGAAAGGGCGCGAGCCCGCTCGTCAGCAAACCGTTCGACCACGACGCTCCACTGTCCGTTGTGACGATTAGCGGAGAATAGGTCAAATGGTTCGAAGGCCGAACTCCGACGAGGACGCTGTCTCCTTCGGTCGCGAGAGCCAGTCCGCCATTGGACGCGGCGCCCGTGGCCTCGACGTGGTTGGACCAGCTCTGGCTCGTGGCAGGGCGAAAGAACAGCTGCCAGAAGGTGTTCAGGGGCTGGTCGAGATGTCCCATCGGGAGGACGACCCAGCTTCCGTCGGAGGCCGAGATCGAGGTCACCGACGGCACCGAGAGGGGAGCCGGGCCGTCCGTTGCGGTCGGCCCCGGCCGGCCCGAGCAGGCCGCGAGACCGATAGCGAGAAGCGCGGAGCCTGCAGCGACCGCAGGAGCCCGCCGAACGCGCATCGCCACACAGTCGCGCTTTCTCACGATCCCATGGCGCTTCGGATCGCGTTCGAGAGGGTGACCGAGAAGGAGGATCGGGTCGCCTCTGACGCAGGCCCAGGGTCAGTGTTCAAGATGTAACGGGTGCGGCCGTCGGAGCCGATCACGTCTGCGAACTCGCTGTGGGCGATCATCGCGCCGCCAGGGGCGAACTGCACCTGGGCGCCGAAGGAGCTCCACACCCGTTCGAGCTGCTCGAGAGAACCCGTCAGATAGAGCCAGTTGGAGACGTGCTCGAGACCTTCCTGCTGGTCGAAGGCGCGTAGGTAGTCGGCCGTGACGTATCGAGGATTCGCGTCGATGGCGACGAGCTCGACTCGGGACGAGTCGCTACCCAAGAGCCGATCTGCGGCTCGGAACTCCTGCGCGATGATCGGACAGTCCGAGGTGCAGACGGGGTCGAGGAAGGTGAGCGCCACGGTCTTTCCGCGCAACGCCTCGAGCGATACGGCGCGGTCGAACTGGTCTATGAGGTTGAATCCAGGCGCCCGGCTGTCCACGGCATTGGGTTTCCCGTCGATGGCCTGGGCGAGGATGGGATCTGCATGAGGGTTCGTCGCCGCCACTGCCATCGGAGCGGCCCCGACGACCGTGATCCCGACCGCTGCGAGCGCTGCCACCGACCTGAACGCGTACGCGGGATCGACTCTCATGCGCTCGCGCCACGAGAGGGTCGAGGTCGAGTTGATCGCCACCACGTTCTCGGAGGCTGGTCGAGGCGACCTCGTGAGCGCGAGATAGCCCGAGACGAAGAGCAGCGCCATAGGGATCATCGAGTTGGGGTCGGTGCCGACTCCACCGAGGAACCCGAGATCCTCTATGAGCACCCAATCAGCCAGACACAGGACGGCGCCCGCCAGCACGCCGATCAGCACGAGTCGCGGTCTCGCCGAGAGGAACGACACCCCGATCAGCGTCAGGGCGATCACCACGAAGAGGTTCACCCCCCAGCCGTGGGCCGCATCGAATCGCGCGAAGGCGTTCACCCATGACGACAGGAGATGCGGCTGGGGGATTTGAGCCATCTGCTGCACCATGCCGGTGAGGGTTCCCGCAGACGCACTGTGTGCAAGCTGCCCCTGCCAGAACCCACGGCCCGGCCAGGCCTGCAGGAGCGCCATGCCGACGAAGAAGACACCGAGCGCTCGGAGGAGCAGCTTGCCGAGGAGCGGAGTCGCCCACGCGCGCCGGGGGAGCGCGATCAGGACGCCGGCTACGCAGTAGAAGAGCACGGCACCCGGAGCACCGAAGAGCCAGGTGAGCCCCGGTGCGAAGATCTGCCCGAAGGCCTCTCCGAAGACCCACACGGTCACTCCCCATCCGACACCGGCGAGCCCAGCGAGGCGCGACCAGTTGCCTCGCGACGCAGCGAGCAACCAGGCGCCGATGCCTATCTGGATCCACACGGCCGCGGCCGGCGCGGCGATCGGGTGATAGCTCCAGATCGTGGCCATGGCGTTCACGACGTGCTGTACCCACGTCGGCGAGGCGGCAGCCGCCGGCCGGATCACCTGCGGGGCCATGCCGAGAGGCATGGAGGCCTGGGCCTGGAGGATCCCGTCGAAGATCCAGATGAGCCCGAACGAGATTCGAAGGAGCCGCCTTGCCGCCGGCTCGGGGATCGCCGGGATGCCCGCGGCGGGTTCGGCTCCGGACTGGGCCCGGCGAAGCTGGGCACTGCGAAGGAAGTTCCAGGCGAACGCGAGCACGGCGAGGATTGCGAGGACGATCAGGCCCTGATGGACGAGCTGGGCGTGGAACGCGGAGACGACCGTGGGGTCGTTCGAGTTGAGCCCTGTGCCCATGCCCGGCATGAACGATCCCTCCTGGACCTACGTTGTCGAAATGAGCCGAAATGCCACGAAGACAGATGACAGCTTCGGGCTCGAGTCGCCTCGCCTGGTGGTTAGTCGAACGGAAGGTGCTCGAAGTTCCCGAGAACCTGCTGATGTCTGGTTGGAAGGTGAGACCTGCCGGTGCTTAGGGTGAGCGCCGTGGACCGGCTCACCCATTTCGCGCTGCGGGCGCGCGGAGGTGACGAACAGGCCCTGGAGAGCTTCGTCGAGGCCACGTACGACGAGGTCTGGCGTCTGTGTGCCTCGCTAGTCGATGCCCAGAGCGCGGACGACATCGCTCAAGAGACCTTCGTCCGGGCGGTCCGGGCGCTCCGGAGCTTCAGAGGTGAAGCCTCGGCACGAACCTGGCTGCTGTCGATTGCCCGGCACACCTGCTCGGACGAGGTGCGCTCGATGATCCGGCGTCGTCGTCGCGATTCTCACCTGCTCGAAAAGAGACGAGAGGGCTCGGTACCGGATGCGAGCCACTCGGCCGGATGGTTGGATCTCGTGAGCGGGCTCGAGCCTGACCGCAGAGCCGCGTTCGTGCTGACGCAAGTGCTCGGATTGTCCTACGAGGAAGCCGCCCGGGTGTGCGAGTGCCCTCTGGGTACGATCCGCTCGCGCGTGGCGAGAGCGCGAAAGCAATTGATCGGCCAGCTCCAACAGTCGGACCTCGAGCGACCCCGTCCAGCGAAGCCCACGACGTTGGGCGGGTGCTGAGCAACAGGCTTATTCGCCCTTCGACGGTCCCCCACTGCCGGAAGTGCCCCGCCTACGATGCCACGCATCGAGCTGTTGGACGACGATGCGGGCCCGGAGGAGATCGACGAGGGGACCCGCCCCGTGGTGATACGGATGCCCTTCGATCTCCACGAAGCGGTCATCGCCAAGGCTGCGTCGGAGAACCTGTCTGCGGCCGCGGCGGTACGTACGGCGCTGCGGAGCTACGTCGAACGTGCGGAGCTGGAGAGGGATTTGCGCGACGCCGTAGCGCTGCGCCAGCTCCATCTCCTCTACCAGCCAGTCGCGCGCCTACCCGAGGGTCCCGTGGTGGGAGCGGAAGCTCTGGCTCGGTGGTCGCACCCGACGCAGGGCCCGGTCGCGCCGGCGACCTTCGTGCCGATGGCGGAGCAAGCCGGTGTCATGGGCGAGGTCGGCGGCTGGGTCCTCGAGGAGGCGGTCGGCCAGCTCGCCAGCTGGCGCCGCGCATCTGTCGCATCCGTGGAGCTCCACGTCTCGGTCAACGTGTCAGAAGTACAGCTCCACGACGAACACCTGACCGACAGGATCGCCGACGCCCTGGGGATGCACGGTCTCGATGCCACAGCGCTGTGCGTGGAGATGAAGGAGTCCTCGTTGATCGAGGACCCTGCGGCAGGAGCCCACCTGGTGGCGCGGATGCAACGACTCGGAGTGCTGGTAGTGATCGACGACTTCGGCACCGAGTACACGTCGCTGGCTCACCTGAGCCGGTTCCCCGGCACCAGCCTCAAGGTCGCCAAGTCGTTGGTGGACAGCCTCGCGCTCGAGGACAGCGCTGAGGCCTCCCTCTTGGCCGCGATCGTCGCGATGGCGAAGAGCCTCGGTATCTCGACCGTGGCCAAGGGAGTGGAGACGCTCGCGCAGTCCGAGCGCATCTCGGAGCTCGGCTTCGACGCCGTCCAGGGCTACCTGATGTCGCGCCCCGTCAGCGCGAAGCGACTGCTCGAGTCATGGGCGGCGCCGCCCGGAAGTGGACTTCGCGTAGTCGCTGACTGAACCGGTCAGGCGACGAGGCTCTCGGTGCAGCTGAGGTCGATCCGCCGCAGCGCGGGCTCGAGACCGGTGCCCTTCACCAACACCGCGTGCAGGTCGGGATCCCTCTCCCTGAGGCGCCTCTCGGCCTCGATGACGTCGCACCAAGCCGGCATGCTCGCGGGGGAGCCGAGATACGGCATGGCGCTCACCCCTTTGTAGCCGGCGAAGATCATGTGCAGCTTCCAGCGGAGCATCCTCAACACCGGCACGTCCAAGATGGCGACGAACCAGTCGATCCCGCAGTTGCGTGCTGTCAGCGTGAGGGTCTGGTACAGCCCCATGGACACGAGACCCATCGTCGCCTTGCCCCGGTAGTCGGCATCGACCGCCAGGGTCGCGATGTCCCAGGTCCTCTTCTCGTCGAGGGCGATGCCCGTCCTTCCGACGATCGCTTCGGCGGGCTCTCCCCACACCGGCTCGATGTCGTTGAAGCTCTTGAACCCCGCCGGGGAGGGCAGCAGGACACGCATCACCCCGGCGGGCAGCCCGCGCATCTGATCGAGAACGCAGATGAAGACGCTCGAGGACTCGTAACGTCGGTACTCGTCGGTGAGTTGCTCGGGAGTGTTGCCGAAGGCCTCGAGGAACACGGTCTGCTCGACGTGGCGCCCGAGCTCCGCTCCGGGCTCGCCGTTGCGGAACAGGTAGGCGCCGAAGGGCTCGCTGGCGCCCTGGGGGATCACCTGTCGCGTGATGCGGCGAAGCTCGGAGTCCCGGAGGCGGCCCGCGGTGCTCATCTCCGGAGTGCTCCGTGGGCTCGCGGAACCTCACCCGGCCCGGCGTGCCCGGCCTGCCCGGCGCGGCCGCCTCGGGCCCGCCCATCTGTGGCCAATGTGGCCATTGGGGCGGATGGGGAGATTGACATGGCCGAAATGATACCCACGGCGAGATTTGACCGAAAGGGACAACAAAGGAGGACGGCCCGTGATAAGTCCCGTTCAGATGGCTTCGCGCCGTGAGTCACCGCATCGAGGCCTCCCTGAGTGACAGACGGCGAGGTGAGGGGCTAGGCACGCCGTGGCTGGCAGAGTGCAGAAGTCGAGCGAGGTGAACGATGCGCGTGATCATCCTGGGAAGCGGCAGCCCGCTCCCGGACCCCGAGCGTGCCGGGCCGTCGACCCTGCTCCGCACCAGGGCCGGCGACCTTCTGTTCGACGCAGGACGAGGTGTCCTCATGCGTGCCGCATCCGCGGGCTCGAGCGCATCGGCGCTGCGCGCGGTGTTCCTCACACACCTGCACAGCGATCACCTCACCGACTTGAACGACGTGTTCACGACCAGGTGGGTGACCTCGCTGGTGCCGAACCCCCTGACTGTGCTCGGACCGCACGGAACCGCGGAGCTGTTGGACGCCACTCGAGCCATGCTCGAGCGCGACATCGCCTACCGCATGACGCACCACGCGGACCTGACCTGGCCACCCGCTTCCGACGTGACCGAGGTCGAGCGCGGAGTCGTCTTCGACGACGGGGGTGTACGAGTGACGGCGGCTCCGACGGATCACTCGCCAGTGCGCCCCACCGTGGGATACCGCGTCGAGGACGAGGGACACTCGGTCGTGGTCGCCGGCGACACCGTGCCGTGCGAGGGGCTCGACGAGCTTTGCCGCGGCGCCGACGTGCTCGTGCACACCGTCGTCCGCCGGGACCTGATCGAGATGCTCGGCTTGCCGCGGCTCATGGACGTGCTCGACTACCACTCGTCGGTGCCGGACGCGGCGCGCACCGCGGCGCGTGCCGGTGTGCGCACGCTCGTGCTCACCCATCTGGTGCCGGCCCCGGCCCCGGGGACGGAGGGGGAGTGGCTCGACCAGGCAGCCGCGGAATTCGCAGGTGAGGTGCTCCTCGCATCCGATCTTCTGTCCGTCGAAGTGGGGACCTGAGGACGTGCGGACATTCAAGTCGTTCGACGGGGTCGAGATCGCATTCGACGACATGGGGGTGGGGGAGGCGACCCTCCTCCATCACGGGTTCGCTTCGGACTCGAGGACCAACTGGGTGCGCCCGGGGGTCGCCGGCGCGCTCGTGGAGGCGGGGCGGCGCGTCGTGCTCGTCGACGCGAGGGGGCACGGGCGCTCCGAAAAACCCCACGACGTCGATGCGTACAGGGGTGGCGCCATGGCCCGCGACGCGCGGGCGCTCCTCGACCACCTCGGCATCGAGGACGTCGCGGTCGTCGGGTACTCGATGGGCTCGTTCGTGGCGATCAGGCTGGCCGTCTCGGACGATCGCGTCCGGGCGCTCGTGCTCGGGGGTGCGGGAACCGCTCAGATCGGCATGTCACGCCGCGAGCACGCCGACCGCATCGCAGACGCGCTCGAGGCCTCGGACAAGACCATGATCACCGACCCGACTGCTCTTGCGTTCCGGAACTTCGCCGACGCCACCGGCGCGGACCGCGCCGCGTTGGCGGCGATACAGCGAGCGACCTCCGAAGCTCCTGGAATGGAGGTCCTCGGGTCGATCGGCGTGCCCACCCTCGTCGTGAACGGCGAGCGTGACACCCTCATCGGCCCGCTCGGCTCATTGGCCGAGGCCATACCGGGGGCGCGGCTCGTGGTGGTGCCCGGCGACCACGTCTCCGCGGTCGTGCGACCGGAGTTCCGCGAGGCGGTCGTGCGCTTCCTGACGAACGTCGCGCCAGAGGCGCGCTCCTGACGAACGTCGCGCCAGAGGCGCGCTCCTGAGCGCGCCCTAGCCGACTGAGCAGCTCACTGCGCCGGTCCGGTCCCAAGCTTCACCGTGGCGGTCTGGTGCTGACCCGACGGGTCGAGGTACTGCACCGCCACCGAAGTGTCGGGCACCTCCGCCAGCATCACGCTCGAGAGCGAATCGGGAGAGGTGACCCCGTGGCCGTCGACCGAGGTGATCGTGTCACCGGACGAGAGGCCCGCTTGCGACGCCGGGTCACCCGCGACCGCTTCACAGACGTAAGCCCCGGAGGCGGAGGGTGTGGTGCCGTTGCCCCCGCCGAGACCACCGAACCCGCCCGAGCCGCCGGGGCACTGGGCCTGGGAGTCGGCCACCTCTACACCCAAGAACGCTGTGGGGCCGATGTGCACGGTCGAGGACCCGGACCCCGCCTTGATCTGGCTGGCAGTGTTCAATGCCTGGTTGATCGGTATGGCGTAGCCCTGGTCGGCGGGGGACTGGAACTGGAAGCCTCCCGAGCCCCCCGAACCTGCCGTGTCGATTCCGATCACCTGGCCGGAGCTGTTCACGAGGGGACCGCCGGAGTCTCCCGGGATGATGTCGGCGTTGGTCTCCAGCAGACCGGTCAACTGCTCGGAGGTGCCGTCGATCTCGTCGCTGGCGGTGATCGACTGGTTGGTCGCCGTGATCGAGCCGCCCGCGTAGCTCGGGGTGCCACCTGCGCCGTTGGCGTTGCCTACGGCGACCACCCCTTGGCCTGACGAGACCTTGGAGGAAGCGTCGGTGGTGACGGTCTGGAGGCCCGAGGCGCCGACAAGCTGGACGAGGGCGACGTCGTGGGACCTGTCGTAGCCGAGCACGGTCGCGCCGTAGGTCTTGCCGTTGCCCACGTCGGTCACGCTGATGGAGGTGGCACCCTCGACGACGTGGTTGTTGGTGAGGACCTCCCCGTTGGACGTGAGCACCATCCCGGTGCCTGCACCTGGGACCCCCTGGACCGAGATGTTGACGTCCACCAGCCCCGGGTCGACCTGTTTGGCTATGGCCGCGGCGTTCGCCGGGCCTCCCGAAGCGGAGGAGCCCTGACCGCCGGCCGAGCCTCCCGGACCGAACGGGTTGGGTACACCACCGGATCCGCCGCCCCCGAACGGGTTGGGTACGACGCCAGAGCCCCCTGAGGAAGACGATCCACCGGGCAGGGCGCCCGACCTCGAGGAAGCGTTGTTCCAGATCGCGTGCCCGACCAGAGCCCCGCCCACCGCGGCCACCACGACCGCGGCGGCGATCACCGTCGCGAGGATCGTGGCGCTCGGGCCGGGGCGACTGGGCGCATGCACGGCGGTCGGCGGCCATGGCTGACCCGGGCCGGGCCATGTCGGGTAGCCCCACGGGGGCGGGTACCCGCCGTGGCCCCAGGGTGCCCCGCGACCTAGCGCGCCCTGCCCCGCACCGTGGACCCAGGGCGCCCCGCGTCCTGGCGTGGACTGCTGCGATGCGTGGACCCAGGGCGCCTCGTGTCCCGGCGCGCCCGACTCACCGCCGTCCCCCCAGGTGGTCGGCCCGGGCGTGTCTGTGTCAGCTCGTTCGTCCATCGATGTCTCCGCACACAGGATGGACCCTCATCCTTGGACCAACCTGAGAGATTCCTTGGCGTTCTTTTTGAGTCCTGGATACGCCCTACGAGGGCCCTGAATCCGATCATCTCCCGGTTCAGACAGCCTCCGGGTTCAGACAGCCTCCGGGTTCAGACAGCCTCTGCGAGCGGCGTGTACTCGAGCCCGTGAGCCTCGGCCACGGGCGCGTAGGTCACCTTCCCCTCCACGACGTTCACACCGCGCGCGAGGGCCTCGTCGAGGCGTACGGCCTCGCGCCAGCCACGGTCGGCAATCTCGAGAGTGTAGGGCAGCGTGGCGTTGACCAGAGCGTGAGTCGAGCTGTGCGGGACTGCTCCGGGCATGTTGGCTACGCAGTAGAAGAGCGAGCCATTGACCTCGAAGGTCGGGTGGGAGTGAGTGGTGGGACGAGTCGACTCGAAGCAGCCCCCTTGATCCACCGAGATGTCCACCAGGACCGATCCCTCACGCATCCTCGACACGAGGTCGTCCGAGACGAGTATGGGAGCCCGCGCGCCGACCACCAGCACAGCACCGATGACGATGTCAGCGTCGACGCACGTCTCTTCGATCGCGTGCGTGCTCGAGGCGACCGTCTCGAGGGCTCCGCGGAAGTGGTGGTCCACCCTGCGTAGACGCTCGAGGTTGCGGTCGAGGATGTAGACCTCGCAGTGGAGCCCGACGGCGAGGGTGGCCGCGGCCATCCCGGCGATGCCCGCGCCGAGGATCACGACCCTCGCCGATCGCACACCCGGCACCCCGCACACGAGCACCCCGCCCCCACCCCCCGGCCTCATGAGGTGATGGGCGCCGACGATGGGCGCCATGCGCCCCGCCACCTCGCTCATCGGTGTCAACAGGGGGAGCGAGGAGTCGGGAAGCTGCACCGTCTCGTAGGCGATGGCGGTGTTGCCGCCCGCGAGGACGGCATCGGTGCACTGTCTGGAGGCGGCGAGGTGCAGGTACGTGAACAGCACCTGGTCGCGGCGCAGCCCCAGGTTGGCGTACTCCTCGGCGATCGGCTCCTTCACCTTCAGCACGACGTCGGCGCCGGCCCATACTTCGGCTGCATCCGCGACGATCTTCGCTCCCGTCGCGGTGAAGTCCTCGTCGGAGATGGACGAGCCGTTGCCGGCTCCTCTCTCGACGAGCACGCCGTGGCCGGACGAGCTGAGCTCGCGCACCCCCGCGGGAGTGATCGCCACCCGGTACTCGTCCTCCATGCGCTCTTTCGGCACACCGATGATCATCGAGTCCTCTCCTTGGACAACGTACCCCGGTGTTATCGTCGAATGTGGGTTGGGAAGCAGCTCGAATACACCCGGGGGACAGATGACCGACACTGGGCCTTCGAGCGGCTCGAGCGGCTCGAGTGGCAGTGGGGGCGACCACCGACTGAGCGACCGGGCCCGGGAGCACCTGTGGATGCACTTCACAAGGCTCGGGTCCTACGACTCCGCTCACGAGGTCCCGGTGATAGTGCGGGGCGAAGGAGCCTACGTCTGGGACCAGCACGGCAAGCGTTACCTCGACGGGCTGTCCGGGCTCTTCACCAGTCAGATCGGCCACGGCCGCACAGAGCTCGCCGAGGCGGCGTCCAAGCAGGCGTCGGAGCTCGCGTACTTTCCTTTGTGGACCTACGCGCACCCGCGCGCCATCGAGCTGGCGGAGAGGATCTCTTCACTCGCACCGGGGGACCTCGAAAGGGTCTTCTTCACCACCGGCGGCTCCGAGGCGGTCGAGTCGGCCTGGAAGCTCGCGCGCCAGTACTTCCGGCTGATCGGCCAGCCCATGCGCACCAAGGTCGTGAGCCGCGACATCGCCTACCACGGCACGACCATGGGGGCGCTGTCGATCACCGGCATCCCGGCGTTGAAGACTCCCTTCGAACCGCTCGTCCCCGGCACGATCAAGGTGCCCAACACGAACTTCTACAGGGCGCCCGAGCACGGTGACGACCTCGAGGCCTTCGGGCGCTGGGCGGCGGACGAGATAGGGCGAGCGATCGAGCGCGAGGGACCCGACACCGTGGCCGCGGTCTACCTCGAGCCCGTTCAGAACGCCGGCGGGTGCATCCCACCTCCTCCGGGATACTTCGCTCGCGTGCGCGAGATATGCGACCACTACGGCGTCCTGCTCGTCTCCGACGAGGTGATCTGCGCGTTCGGCCGGCTGGGGGAGTGGTTCGGGGCGATCCGCTACGGGTACCAGCCCGACATCGTCACCGTGGCCAAGGGCCTCACGAGCGGTTATGCGCCTCTGGGCGCGATGATCGCGAGCGAACGACTGGTGGAGCCCTTCCTGCAGGGCACGCGCAGCTTCTCCCACGGCTTCACCTTCGCCGGGCATCCGGTGAGCTGCGCCGTGGCGCTGGCCAACCTGGACGTGTTCGAGCGCGACGACCTGCTCGCGCACGTACGTTCCACCGAAGGCGCTTTCCGGGCCGGGCTGGGCACTCTCGAGGAGCTGCCGATCGTCGGTGAAGTGCGTGGTGCGGGGTTCTTCTACGCGATCGAGCTGGTGAAGGACAAGGCCACTCGCGAGTCCTTCGAACCCGACGAGAGCGAGAAGCTGCTACGAGGTTTCTTGTCGGGCGCGCTGTTCCAGGCGGGGCTCATCTGCAGAGCCGACGACCGCGGTGACCCGGTCGTGCAGCTCTCGCCTCCCCTCATATGCGGGCAGAGTGAGATCGACCTCATGGTCGCGGTGCTCCGCGACGTGCTGTCGGAGGCCTGGCGCCGCATCTGATCGCCGGCTCCGGCCCGCGTTGTGCCGCAAGGGTCAAACGAGAAGCACGATCGCCGCGGTGAGACCCACCGCCACGATGACCACCCGCAGCAGGGCCGGGTGGAGCCTCCGGCCGAGGGCCCCGCCGATCTGTCCTCCCACCACAGCTCCTGCGGCGATGAGCCCGGCGGCTTCCCAAGACACGTGCGATGCGGCGATGAAGATCACAGCGGCGACCGCGTTGACCACGAGAGCTAGGACGTTCTTCAGAGCGTTGAGGCGTTGAAGGTCGTCGTCGACGAAGATGCCGAGGAGCGAGATGAAGATGACTCCCTGGGCCGCGCCGAAGTAACCGCCGTAGATCGCGGTCGTGAATGTCGCCAACGAGAGCCCGCGGGCACGCCCCGTCGTCCGGGCACGCCCCGCACGCCGTGCCAGGGTGGGCTGGAGCAGCACCAGCACGCAGGCGGCCAGGATGAGGCCCGGCACCACGTGGCGGAACACGCTGCTCGGCAGCTCCAGCAGCAGCACGGCCCCGCCGGCCGCCCCCGCGGCGGCGGCGATGGCGGGTGCCGGGAGGCGAATCGCCTGGCCACGCAGCTCGCGGCGATAGGCGACCACTCCGCTCACCGACCCGGGGACGAGCCCAACGGTGTTGCTCACGTTGGCCACGAGCGCCGGGAAGCCGAAGGCCAGCAGCGTGGGGAAGGTGATGAGCGATCCCGATCCCACCACCGTGTTGATCGTCCCGGCCACTATGCCCGTGGCGGCGATGGCGAGGGCCTCCAGAGCGGACACCCGAAGGTTCTACGCCATCGGCGGTCCAGGCTCGAACGGTGATATGGCATGAGGCTGGAGTGACCGGGCGAGGCGCCGGGAAGGGGAAGCAGATGAGCGAACCTGCGGATGTGGTCGTGGTCGGCATGGGCCCGGGCGGGGAGGAGTTGGCGGGCAGGCTCGCCGAGGCCGGTCTCGACGTGGTCGGGATCGAGGGTCGGCTCCTCGGAGGTGAGTGCCCGTACTGGGGGTGCGTGCCGTCGAAGATGATGTTGCGCGCCGCGGGACTGCTCGCCGAGGCCCGCAGGGTGCCGAATATGGCCGGGGAGGTGTCGGTGACCGCGGACTGGGGCCCGGTGGCGCGGCGGATGAGGGAGGCCACCGACGACTGGGACGACCGTCGCGCGGTCGAACGCTTCGAGTCCAAGGGTGGCAGGTTCGTGAGGGGATGGGGCCGGCTCGAGGGCCCCGGCCGGGTGACGGCCGCCGGCCGCGAGTTCGAAGCCCGCCGGGCCGTGGTGGTGAATTGCGGCACCCAGCCCTGGGCCCCGCCGGTGCCCGGGCTCGCTGAGACGGGGTTCTGGACGAACCGGGACGCCATCGAGACCGAGCACGTCCCGAGGTCGCTGCTCGTGCTCGGCGGGGGGGCGGTGGGTGTCGAGCTCGGGCAGGTCTTCGCCAGGTTCGGCAGCGATGTGACGATCGTCGAGACCGCCCCGCAACTGCTTGCCGCCGAGGAGCCGGAGTCCGCAGCGGTGCTCACCGATGCGCTCGAGGCGGACGGGGTCGAGGTGAAGACCGGCGTCGAGGTGACGGGGGCAGGGCGCGGCTCGAACGGCGTGTGGCTCGAGCTAAGTGCCGGCAGGACGCGCGAGTGCGAGCAGCTGCTCGTGGCCACGGGTCGTCGAGCGGACCTGAGCGCGCTCGGCGTCGCCAACGTCGGGCTCGACGAGCGCGCTCGTTTCATCGAGGTCGACGAGCACATGCGAGCGGCACCGGGGCTGTGGGCGGTCGGCGACGTAACCGGGGCCGGCGCGTTCACGCACGTCTCGATGTACCAGGCGGGCATCGCGCGGGCAGACATCCTCGGAGAGGATGTGCCCGGCGCCGATTACCGCGCACTGCCGCGCGTGACGTTCACCGACCCCGAGGTCGCCTCGGTGGGGCTCTCCGAGGCCGCCGCCCGTGCCCGCGGGATCTCGGTCAGGGTGGGCACCGCGCAGGTCCCGTCCTCGGCCCGCGGTTGGATCCACAAGGTCGGGAACGCCGGGTTGATCAAGCTGGTGGAGGACGCGTGCAGCGGGTTGCTGGTCGGGGCCAGCTCCGTCGGCCCGTCAGGCGGTGAGGTGCTCGGCCTTCTCGAGCTCGCCGTGCAGGCTCGCGTCCCGACCACGGAGCTGAGGCGCTTGATATTCGCCTACCCGACCTTCACTCGCACGATCGAGGCCGCGCTCGTGGATCTGCTCGGCTACTAGCAGAGCTATCAGCTGCGAGCGCAGCGGGCGGTCACGAGCCGAGGTAACGCTCGAACCAGTCCAGCACCATCTTCCAACCCTCGTTGGCGGCCTCCACCCTGTAGAAGGGACGCGCGGTGGAGAAGAAAGCGTGCCCCGCGCCTTCGAAGACGTGGAACTCGAAGGTCTTGCCGTGCTCCGCGAGCACCTTCTCGGTCTCCGCGACCTCCTCGGGCGAGGGGTGCTGGTCCTCCGCGCCGAAGAGACCGAGCAGCGGGCACGAGAGCTTGCCGGCCTTGTCGATGATCGGCGCGATCTTCAACCCGAGCCCCTCGGGCGGGGGGTTCACGACGAAAGCTCCGTAGCAGTCGACAGCGGCATCGAGCTGGAGGCTGCACGCCGAGAGGAAGGACTGCCGTCCGCCCGAGCAGTAACCGATCGTCCCGACCTTGCCGTTGGAGGTCTGTAGCGACTGGAGGAACTTCATCGCTCCGTCGATGTCGCCGACGAGGCGGTCGTCGGGGACACCGCCTGCGGAGCGGACCTTGGCTGCGGCCTGCTCGGGCTCCTCGCCCGGTGCCTCGCGGGAGTAGAGGTTCGGGCACACGGCGAGATAGCCGTTGGCTGCGAACTTGAGGGTGGCCTCCTTCGTCTCGTCGTCGTAGCCGGGCATGTGGTGGATGACCACCACCCCACCGAACGACCCCTCCGTGGCGGGCTCGGCCAGGTACGCCTCGATCTCGTCGCCGCCGTGGCCCACGATGGTCGTCGTCCTGGCGCGAAGGTCACCTCTCATCGTTCCTGCTCCTCCTTGTCATTCCCATCATTCGATCGCTCTCGATCGCTCTCGATCTCGCGCTCAACTCTCGAATGTCGCCGGCATTGTTATCACCGTCGCTCCCACGGCCCCGGAGAGGTCCCCGAGCTCGGAGGAGAGCACGGCCGGGGGGCGCTCGGGTACGCGGAGGTTCTCCTGCATCTGGGCTGCAACGCGGCGTGCGAAAGGCTCGCCGAGGCGGTCGCCGAGCCCTCCCCCCAGGATGATCGCCTCGAGGTCGAGCAGGTTGTGTGCGTTGGAGAGCGCCAGTCCGAGCGACTCGATGGCCTGATCGATCAGCTCGACCGTCAAATTATCCTGCTGCTCCAGCGCGTCCGCGATGACCGAGCTAGTGACCCGATCGCGGCCTTTGCGCTCCATGATCTCGAAGAGCTTGGTCTTTCGCCCCTTCTGAACGTGCTGGCGCGCGCGACGCTCGATGGAGACGCGTCCCGCGTAGGCCTCCAGGCAACCGAGCCTCCCGCACCCGCACTGCCGGCCCCCGGGCCGAACAGTCGTGTGCCCGATCTCACCCGCGTTGCCGTTGCCTCGCAGGATGTTTCCCTCTATCACCAGCCCGCCCCCGACACCCGAGCCCACGAAGACCCCGAGGAAATTGCGGTACGGACGCCCGGCACCGTGGTGTAGCTCGCCACTGACAGCGGCCCGTACGTCGTTGTCGACCGTGACTGCGATCCCGTCCAGGGCCCTGCTCACCGAGGGGCCGAGCGCGACCTCCTCCATGAAACCGGCCACGTTCGGTGACTTCGAGACATGGCCGGTGAAGGGGTCCACCAAACCCGGAGCGCCGATACCGACCGCCCTCAGGTCCGACGTCCCTGCGCCCGCCGCCTCGAGAGCGCCGCGGATGCTCGCCACGACCTCTGCGGTCACCGCGGCTGCGTCGGTCCGGGGGGTCGACAGCCTCGCCTGGCCGACCACCCGGCCGTCGGCCACGACCACGGCCTGGATCTTCGTCCCTCCGAGGTCGACTCCGGCTGTCAGCTCGGCCATCTCGGTCTCCCCAGGCCCTGGTGGTCCGATCCTCGTCAAGGTAGCGGGCTGCGGCACGCGAGCGGGGCATGGAGGCGGTGGCGACAGCGGCGCCTCGGAGCCCACGCCGTCGAGGTGGTGCAGTGGAGGGGCCGGATCGGGTGCACAATTGCCGGTGCCCGCCCTCAGAGCAAGAAAGGGGCCATCCGTGGCGACCGAAGCAGCGGCGAGACCGACGTTCACCTACCGGGGCCAGAGGTACTTGTGGGGCTACAGCTCCGACCGCACGGTGTGCGGTCTGTGGCGCGTCGAGGACCGAGAGGGTGATGCGGAGCGCACATGGCCCATCTCCGAGCATCAAGAAGCCTGGAAGGAATTCCGCTCGCTCGAGCCGACGGCGACGGCGTACACCGAGACGGCCACCGCCGTGGGTGGCGCAGAGCCGGTTTCTTCCGAGGGCGTCCGCGCGACGGCGCCGGTCGCCGCCGTCTCGAAGAGCGATCAGGACGCAGTGGCAGAGCGATCCTTCCCGGACCCGGTCGGCGCGGGAGGAGGCCCGGAGCCGGGTAGCGGTCCTGAGACCGATGGAGGCCCTGCGCCGCGCACGCGCTGGCGCCGGCTCGGCTTGATCGCCGCTGTGTGCGCGTTGATCGCGCTCGGGGCGGTCCTCGGGGTCAGGTCCATCGGGTCCAATTCCCCGAGCACCGGCACAACCGACCCAGCGCAGCTCGTGCTCACGGCCGCGACCACGACCGAGGGGCTCCACACGGCCCATCTCTCGATGACCGAGACGATCACCGGCGTGAAGGGTGCGGGGACGATCACCGTGCCCGCGACCGGCGAGGTGGACTTCGGCTCGCAGGACGCGAGCATCACGATGACCGTCGCCGGCGTGCCGGTGTCGGTGATCAGCTCGCAAGGTTCGGTCTTCGTGAGCATCCCGCAGGTCTCACAGTTGCTGCCGGGCAAGAGCTGGGTGTCCGTGCCGATCTCGAGCGAAGGCTCCGCGTCGCAGGGTGCGCTCAGCGGCGGGGACCCGTCGCAGATGCTCCAGATACTCGCCTCCCACGGCAACACGGTCACCTCGATCGGGCCTTCAGTCATCGGCGGAGTCGACGTGCAGGGCTACTCGGTGCTCGTCGACAAGACGGCCGCCGAGGCGGAGCTGTCCGGTTCGGGGCTCCCGGCCTCGGTCGTGCAGGCGGGGGAGCAGTTCCTCCAAGCGGTCGGGCCCATCACCTTCAAGGTCTACGTGGCCTCCGACAACCAGCTGAGCCAGATGGACTTCGCGACGAGCGTGCCCGGAGTGCCGGGTGCCTCTGTCTCGGTCCAGTTGACCTTCAGCGACTTCGGCGCTCCGGTGTCGATCAGCCCGCCGCCGGCTTCGGAGGTGGCGACCCTCCAGCAGTTCCTCTCCGCTGCCCGATAGCCGACCGGCGCCAGAGGCGGGCGCCGCCCAGCTCTCGCCAGGGCCCGGCAGAAGGGCTCTCGTCGTCGAGGTCTGGATCGTGCTCGGGCTGTCCCTCGGGGCTTCGGCGCTGTACGCGGTCCTGAGCCTTGTTGGATCGCTCACCGCCGGCCCGCCCCTGAGAGCGCAGAGCGCGGTGATCAACTCCTCTGTCGCCCCTCACCGTTCGCTGCTCGACCTGGCGTACCAGCTCGTGGGGATCGCCGTGGCTCTCGTACCGGTCGCTCTCGTCGTCTATCTGCTCGTACGGTCGGGTGACTCCGCTTCGAGTATCGGGATCGATCGCAGCAGGCTCGGGAGGGAGACGATCTGGGGTGCAGGCCTTGCCCTCGTGGTCGGTGGCGCCGGGCTCGCTCTCTACTTGGGCGCGTATCACGCCGGCTTCGACGTGCGGGTGGTGCCCACCAACCTGCCGGCTGTCTGGTGGCGCATACCGGTGCTCGTGCTCGCCTCGGTGCAGGACGGGTTGCTGGAGGAGGTGGTGGTGTGCGGCTACCTTCTCCACCGATTGCGGCAGCTGAGCTGGGGCGAGGGCCGATCGCTCTTCACGAGCGCTGCCATTCGCGGCTCCTACCACCTCTACCAGGGCTTCGGAGGCTTTCTCGGCAACGCCGCCATGGGCCTCGTCTTCGGGCGCCTCTTCCAGCGCCAGGGTCGGCTGGTCCGCCTGGTGCTCGCGCACGCCCTCGTCGACACCGGGGCGTTCGTGGGTTACGTGCTACTGCGCAGCCGGGTGTCCTGGATCCCCTGAGACCGCCCCAACGAGACCGCCCAGACAAGCCGGTCCCACGACACGCGACGTGCTTCGCGCGCGCACACGAGCGTCGTGGCGATCCCGGCGACCATCGCGCCCCACCAGGTCCAGCGACCGTGCCAGGAGGCCTGCGAGACGAAGGTGAGCGCGGCCGCTACCACCGAGGTCGACACGAGCCGCGGCCAACGAGTCGACGAGCACACGAGGGCAACGGCGAGGACGGGCCACACGTAGTAAGCGACCATCACGGACTCGAACACGCAACGCAGCGCCAACGCGAGCGCGATCCACCAGAGCACCTCTGCGAGCTCTTCTGCCCCCCACGCCTTCCCCATGGTCGCGCGCGGTTCACGGCGCTCCACGACGAGCGCGACGAGGCACGCCGCGATGACCGCGACACCTCTCGAGGGCCCGGCCGCGACCGCGCCGTGACCGAGGTGCGGAGCGAAGGCCACGAAAGGGGTCGGGTGGTCCACTCCCGGCCAATTGGGCTGGTCCACCACGGCCTTCGACGTGGCCTGCCAGTCCGCCGAGAGCGCGATCCCCACCAACAGGGCGGCCGGAGCCGCCGCACGCGTGAGGAAGCCGGCCAGGCGCTGGCGCTCGACGAGCACCACGAGGATCGGGACGGCGAGCAGCACTAGGGGCTGCACGGCGACGGCGGCCCCGACCGTCCACGCCGAGACGGAGGTCCTCGCCTCGGATAGGGCCAGCACCCCGTAGAGGAGGAGCGCGACCGCAACAGCGTCCTCGGGGTGCCCCCAGCGCACCGATACGTTCCACAGGGCGACCGCCCCTGCGCCCGCGAGCAGAGCGCGTTTCGGCCGCGAGGCACCGAGGCGTTCCGCGACGGAGTCGGCCGCGAACAGGACCACGGCGGACAGCAGGATCTCGTAGGGCCCGGCGGCGAGCCAGGCCGCCGGTTGCGCGTTGTGCGCCCCCGGCGACGCGAGGCTCAGGCCCGCAGCGTCTATCACCGCTGCGATGGGGACGAGCACGAGAGCGGCGCCGGGGAACGCGACCAGCCCCGTTGGTTGCGTGTACAGACCCCCGAGTTCGAGGTGCAGTAGACGTCGGGCCGCCACCAGCGTGCCCCAGAGGTCGTCGGGAAGCTGCCACGCTCTGGTGCCGGCGATGTGGGGCCCCCACCAGGTGGAAGAGGCCATGCCCACTAGGACGAGTCCGATGGTCGCCAGCAAGGGGAAGGCCCGCCTCACCGGCCACGCGCTTCGCGCCACCGGGCTCGGCTAGCCGGCCATCCTCGACGTGCCGAACATCTCGTCGAGGGTGACTGGTTCGAGGTCGCGTTCGGCAATGATCGCCTCGATCTGGTCGAACAGCGAGAGGATCGTCGGATGGTTGAGGTGCCCGAGCATGATCGTCCCGGGTCTCAGGTACTGGTTCGCCAGGTTCAACAGCTCCTGCGGTGAGATGACCGTGGAATCACCGAAGGAGCCGTTCCACATGAGGATGTTTGTGTAACCGAGGCTTCCGGCGACATCGAGAACACGTGCGTTGTAGTAACCGTACGGAGGCCGGAACCAGGGTCGTGCTGTGACCCCGAACGTCTCTTCGATCCAGTCCTCGTTCCTTGTGATCTCGTCGGCGATCGCGCTCGTCGAGAGCCCGACCAGGTTTGCGTGGTTCCACGTATGGTTTCCGAACTGGACCTGCTTGTTGGCGATCATCGGATAGAGGATGTCGAGGTAGGGCTTCCACAGGTCGCCGAAGACCCCGTTGGGGTTGAACGTGATGTGGATCCCCGAGCTCTGTGCGAACTGCACGTACTTGGCGACGCACTGAGCGCAGTAGCCGTCGTCGATCGTGAGAGCGACCTGTTGAGTGCCTGCTGGGCCCGATGAGACGACCTTTGTCTGACCCGGGTGCGGGGCTGGGATGGGCTCGGGACTCAGGGGCGGCCCAGAGTCGGTGGCGGGCACGAGCGTCGCGGGCTGGGCGACCGGCACCGATGGTGTGCGCGGCCCCTTGGATTGACCTCTGAGCACGCCTTTGATCGCCCTGGCACGTCCCGTGCAGGCAGCTGCCGCGACCGCCAGGCCGAGCGACATGAGGCCGAGGAGCTCACGTCGAGCAAAGCGTTCGCGTTGCTCGCAGCCCGTGCACCCGGAGCGGTGCGCGCTCACGGATCGCCAAGGTAGCCCATCGAGGCCGCGCCCGATCGTGACCCGAGAGACGGGCCCGATCGTGACCCGAGAGACGGCCGTCGTGCCCGGCCACGAGTCGTCGTGGTCCGCCCGGGAGGCGTAGATTCTGGCCCTCCCGACTGCCGCTTACGATGCCGAGCCCCCGCCATAAGCGATCAGAGCCTCCCCGCCGACGAATTCGGCGAATTGCGTGGCGCCTGGCCCTGGCGGTGGCGGCTGCAGCAGTCCTCGCCGGGGGTAGCTGGGCGGTGGTGCTCGCCGTGTCGGGCTCCACAGGTACCCGGCATCGCCTAGTCCCGCGCGCAGTGTGCCGGATCGGGTCGCCGGCGGTCTCTTGTGGCGCCGACCTCGCCGCTTGGAGCCTGATCGCGACCTTGACGGGACCGGCCCAGCTGTTCTCGGGCCCTTCGGAAGGCGCCCCCAAGGTCGCAGTGGGCACGAGCTGGCCGTCCGCCGTCTCCTTCCCCGTCGTCGCCACCGAGCGCGACGGCTGGGCGGAGATCCGGCTCATCTCGCGCCAGGTTGGTGCGCTCGCCTGGATCCCACCGGCGACCTACGTGCTCACTCGCACCCAGTACCACGTCGTAGTCGACATCTCGCAACGCCGGCTCCTTCTCTTCGAGCGGGCGAGGCTCGCCCTGCGAGCGCCGGCCGAGGTCGGGGCACCCGGGTACCCGACGCCCACCGGCCGGTACTTCGTGGCGTTGTTCGAGCTTCCTCCCGTGCCGGCGTACAGCGCCTTCGTGATCATCACCTCAGCGCTCTCGGCCACGGAGACCAACTGGGAGGAGCAGGGCCAGCCAGTGCTCTCGATCACCTCGGACGTCAACGCCGCGTCGGTGATAGGGACCTCCGGCGCCGCGGTGACCCACGGCGGGATCTCTCTCTACGTGTCCGATCTCGAACGTCTGCGCCCGCTCCCGCTCGGCACACCGATCGATATCGTGGCGTACCTGCGCCCGAGAGCGAGCGCGGCGAGGAGCACCAGCACGAGCGCCGCAAGCGCCAAGGCCGACAGCACCCAACCCACCGTCCACCCAGGCGGATCGTAGGACCAGCTGAGAACCCCACGCCCGGCCGGCACGCGCACCGCCTGCACCAGGCCGGAACGTCGCACGGGCAATCCCACGGCGGCCCCTTCGCGGGGGTGCCAGGTCGCCTTCCAGCCAGGGATAGCGGCCTCGGCCCGCACCACGGTCACGCCCTTGGCGGAGGAGACGTACGCGGCGGCAGGTGCGTAGCGAGGTCCGGAAGTGGCGCGCACGGTCGCGCCGCGCGCGCCGACGAGGGTGAGGGGTGCACGGGCGAAGCTGTCCGAGAAGACCGCAAAGGAGCCGTCGATGCCCCGCAGAACCCAACGCGGAGGCACGACCGCTCCCTGGAGCTGGCCGTCGGCCACGAACCGGGTGCGGTCCTCGCTCGTGATGGTCGGCGAGCCGAGGCCGCTGTGGTTGCTTCCAGCGCGGACTATCAGCGCCACGGCCGCCTCGTCGTGAGGAAGCGTTACCTCGAGCACGTGCTCACCCTCGAGCGTCGGAGGAGGTGCCCAAGACGTCTTACCGGACGAGCCCACGAGGCCGATCCTCAGGCCGCTTCGCAGGTCCCCCGCGGCGCGGGCGTCGGGGACGAGGATGCTCTTCACGCTCAGGTCCTCGCCCAGGTACCAGGTGGCCAGTCCACCGGGCGCGATCTGGCGAACGCCGGCCGCGGGATCGGGAGCGGCACGGTCGAAGACGGTGTCGACGATGAAGTAATTGCGCGGCGAGAACAGGACCGTCGTGCCGAGCTGGTCCAGTGTCCCGTTGCCCACAGCGTTCGGGTCGAGGATGTCCTGCCCGAGCCCCGTCGACTCGTGGGACCCGGTGGCGGACGCGTACGTGCCGTCGACGATCGAGCTGTAACCCTGCACAGACGGCACGGCGAGCACGGTGTTGACGTCCGGCGAACCGATCACGTTGAGGCCGTTCCCGTCGACCAGGTCGGGGTCGTAGATGGCGAAGCGCCCCGTACCCGTATAGGCCCCCCCGGAGACCATGGTCGGCGGTCCCGGCACAGACGCGCCGGGCGAGACCACGGCGCCCGAGGCCGGCTCGCTCGAGGCCGTCGTGGGAGCAGGCGCGGGCCCCGATTGACCGAGGTTGGGGTCCGCCGACGCCACCGTCATCAGCGTGAAGACGAGCACGTCGGCGACGACGAAGGCGACGAGCACGCGCGTGCGCCGGCGCCGCCCGATCCGGTGTCCCCACATTGCGATGCCCGTCGCCAGGAGCCCCAGGACGCCGAAGGGCAGGAACCACCATCGCAGCCCCCCGTCCTCGCCGGCGGCCTTCAAGGTCACCCCTAACCACTGGAGGAGCCCCGAACCCCAGGCGATGCCCACCGCCACCGTCGCCACTGCCCCGAGCGCCGGCAGCGCTCCGAGCATCCTGCTCGAGGGACCGGGCGCCGCGAAGTCCCGGGGCTCGGGCGCGACCGTCGACACGCCCCCCTGCCCAGAACCGGCCACCGGGGCGCCCCCCGGACCCGACCCGACCGGCGCTCTGCGCCCCAGCCACTCCTGCGACCAGTAGGCGAGGAGGAACGCGAAGCCGATGTCGGCCACGACGATGTTGCGGCTCTGCAGCCTCTGGCTGCCGAACAGTGGGATGTGGATCAGCAGGTGCCACAGGGGGGTGTTGCCGCCGAGGGCGAGCAGCAGCCCGACTGCCGCCATCACCTCCCACACGAGCCACTCCGGCGCGGGGCGCCGGAGCCGCAACCGGCCGAGTAGCGCGAACGCCGCCACGAGCGGCATGAGGCCCACGTATCCGTTGACCTCGGTCAGGTTGTAGGCGGCTAGAAACGGGGGCTGGCCGAAGGAGCCGGACCCGCCGAGCAGGTCGGGGACGAGCATCAAGCTCAGCCATCGGTTGTAGAGGGACCCCGAAGTGAACAAGTACGCGTTCGACACGGCCCGCTGGGAGGTGCTCACCGCTTCCGTACCCGGCAGCCACTGGACCGCGCTCAAGGCGATCGCTAGCAGCAGGCCTCCACCGGCCCAGGCGACGAAGCCCGGCGCTCGCCTTCCCAGGCGCACCACCCGCCAGAGCGCGTAGATCCCGACGATCACTGCGAAGTCGGCTATGGCGCGCGGCTCCCCGGCGAGTACGGCCATGGCCCCGGCCACAGCGAGCAACCCCGCCCAGGCCAGGCGCTTGTGCAGCACGGCCCGGCCGCTCAGAGCCGCCGCAGCGCCCCCGGCGTCCTGTCCGGTCCCTGCCGCACCGGCACCGGCACCGGCGACACCGCCCCCGGCCCAGCTCTTCGACAGCTCGAGCAGCGCGAGCAGCGCGACGGGCACCCAGCTCATCCCCGCGACGAGGCCGAAGTGGACGACCTGCGCCGTCATCGCCCCTGCGAAGCTGAAGGAGAACGCGCCGAGGAAGCTCGGCACGACGTCCAGGCGCGAAGCGCGCAGGAATGCGTAACACCCGAGGCCCGCCACCCAGAAGGTAGCGACGAAGTTCAGAGCCCACGCTGCGGTGCCGGGCAGGATCACGAACAGGAGCGTGAACGGGTACGCGGCACCTGCGTTCCACCCCCCGAGCAGGGGGGCCCCGCTCCAGATGTACGGGTCGAGCAGTGGCAGGTGCCCGTGGCGCACCTCGATTCCGACCAGCACACGCAACGGGAAGTTCTGCGTGAAGTCGTCGCCCAGCAGGACGCTGTGCCCGAGCATGGCCGGTACCGCGAACACGAGCAGCGGGAGCGCTACCAGCACGGCGAGCGCGAGGCGGTCTCCGCGACCGACCCGTGCCAGGACCGCCCTGGCTCTCGAGGGCGCGGCGCGACCTGCCGAAGCCGCCATCACGCCCACAGGTCACGACTGTCGCAGGACAACCTGGGAAGACCCTGGGTGCAGCTGCCGGCAAGCCGGCTCAGAAGCTCGCCGGCAGCAGCGGGCTCACGTTCTCGAAGAAGAAGAAGATCACGACGAGCAGGGGTACGACCCCGAGACCGTAGGTCGCCCATGGGCGCCTGCGCCTTCGCGCCGTCATCCAGATTCCGGTGCCGATCAGGAGCCCCGCCGCACCCCAAAGGAAGGTGCCGACCCAGCTCCCCTGCTCGCCGGCGAGGCCCGAGGAGCTCGAGGTCGAGGAGCGCGAATGCGAGCCGCCGCGCGCGGGCAGTGGCACCGTCGCCGGTGCCGAGACGAGCCAGGCCTGCACGACCAGTCGCTGTGTGGCGCTGTAGCGCGGGTTGCACGTGGTGAGGGTCAGCTCCGGTCTCGTGCTCGCGGCTATGACCGAGGTGTCGTTGGGCTGCACGGTGAAGGGTGCCTGGTTCACCCGGTAAATGAACGGGTCGGTGGGGCGCTGGGGCGTGGTGATGTAGATCAGGTCGCCGAGAGCCATCTCGTTCAAGTTGTAGAAGGGGTGCAGGTACGTAGTGCGGTGCCCGGCGACCGCGGCGTTGCCGGGCTGGCCGGGCAGCGGCGTGCCGGGGTAGTGGCCCGGCCCGAGCTCCAGGTCCGCGGTCGAGGTGCCCTCGACGATGACGATGTCGAGGCCGATCTTCGGGATCTGGAGTATCCCGACGGGCTGTCCTTCCGGCGGCACGGCCCCGGGCGCGGTCGTCGCCCCTCCGGAGGTGGCGGTGGTGGTCGTGGAGCTGGACGGCGTCGTATTGATGGTGCTCGAGTCAGAGGACGAGCCGCAGGCCTTGGCATGTTGCAGCTCGTGGCAGATCTGCGTCTTCAAGCTGTTCTGGTGCTGGGACGTGTAGACGTCGGTGCCCCAAAGCAGGTACACGACGAAGAGCAGGACGAGCACGCCCGCTCCGATCAGGAATTTGCCGGTGCCGCCCACGACCGCGCGAACGCTCGGAGCCCGCCGGCGACGTAGGGTCTCGGACCGGCCGCGCTCGTAGCTCCAGGTCATGCCCGCGACGTCGTGCCCGGCCGTCTCAGTCGTCGGCGATTCGGGCGTAGTCCCACACCATGAAGTTGTCCCGGTCGTCGCCCAGGACGACTTTGCCGGGGTGTTGCTTGTCTATGTGGCCGATCAAGCCGTTGTACACCGAGTAACCGATCAGTTCCTGCAGACGCCGCCCGAATCGCTTGGCGATCTCGCGTGGGATGCCGAGCTGCTGGTTCTCCTGCTGGCGCAAAAAGCCCGCGCAGTAATTCATGGCGATGCCCACCCTGCGCTCGTCGGTGGTGTTGGCGCCGCCACCGTGCCAGAGGCTGCCCACCCACACGAGCACGCTGCCCTTGGGCATCTCGGCAGGGATCGAGTCGTATTGCTGGAGGGGATCGGGGGAGTGGTCGGCGAGGTGAGTGCCGGGGCACAGGCGGGTCGCGCCGTTGGCCTCCGTGAAGTCCGTGATGGCCCACATCGTGTTGCAGATGATCGGGGGGTGGGGTTTGGGCAGGCCGATGATCTGGTCGTCGCTGTGGATGGGCTGCGCGGTCTCGTCCGAGCCGATCGAGATCGAAGAGAGCGAGGAGATGAGCAGTCCCGGGTCGAGCACCCGCTCCACGATCGGTAGCACGTTGGGGTGGACCGGTATGCGCTCGTAGAGAGGTCCGTGCACCAAGAGGTTGTAGATGCGGGTCGTGTGGATCCCCTCGAAGAGGTTGTCGGCAGGCGCGACGGCGAGCTCGCGCTCGAGCCGCAGGAGGTCCTCGTCGATCGCGTCGCAGAGATCCTCCGAGATCGCCTCGTGCACCACCGCCCAGCCCTCGGCCTGGACCTGCTCGGAGACCGAGACGATCCTGTCCTCGTCGATGGTGGCCTCGTCGGTGAGGGGCACTCGGCCCGTTTGCGTCACCTACTCATGCTGCCACGCTCCTGCCGCCCAGTCGCGGCGGGGCGGGCGGTGCTGGGACTCCGACGTAGCATCGGCTCGATGACCGATGGGAGCAACGGGTTCGGCTCGCCCGAGAGGGGTCGCCACGTCCGTCGCCAGCGGACCTCGTCGGACTCCTCGTGGCGGGCTCATGCGCTGCCCTTGCTCATGGCGGTAGGCGGTGCGGTGCTCGTAGCAGTGGTCGGGAGCGTCTTGACCTCGAGCGCCCAGGCCCCGCCGAGGACATCACACCCGGCCGTCAAGAGCGCCTCGTCGGCGGCATCCGGGCGCGCAGGGCGCGCGAACCGGAGCACGGACACGACGGTCTCCCCGAGAAGGGCGAGCGGCGCCGTGCGCGGGACGAAGTCCTCCGGGGCCGTGGCTCCTTGCGCTCCCTCACAGGTGAGCATCACCACCGCTACTGACCGCTCCTCCTACGCCCGCGGCAGTTCCATCACGGTGGTGACGAAGCTCGTGAGCAACACGAAGTGTGATGTCGACCTCGTCCCGGCCGGTGAGTACGCGTGCGGGGAGAGCATCGTCGTGGACACCTGGTCGGGCGACCAGGTGTTCCCGTCTCTCGGTCAGGACGAGCAGTGCGGGCGCTTGCCGAGCGGAGCCCTCCTCCCGGGTGAGGCCGATACCGCGACGCTCGTGTGGGACCAGAAGACCAGCCAATCGGCAGGCGGCTCCGGTGACCAGGCGGCCGCGGGCCGTTACGTCGCGATCGGGAGCTGGTCCTGGAGCGCCGGCGCGGGTCAACCGCCTTACCAGGTGGCAGCGAGCTCAGCCTCGTTCACGCTCCAGCCGTAGAGCTGCCTACGTCTCCGTGTCATCGGTGGCTTCGGGCTCCTCGACAGGCTGCGCCGGCGGCCGGGGAGGAAAGTATCGGGCGAGGGACGAAGGAGGGGCAGCAGTCGGGGGTGGCGGCAGTCCCCTTGTCGGCGGAGGAGGTGCGGCGCGCTGCGCAGTGGCCGGCGCCGGCGCAGGTGGGAGCTGAGGACGTGCAGGGCGCGAGCGGGAAGCCCCGATTCGCCGGAGCCCTGCGAACAAGGAGCGTTTGGGCGGCTGTCCCGATCCCTGGCGCTCGGGCCCCGGTCCGTTCGACTGGCCTCGCCCCGCGGTGGCGCCTGAGCGAGGTCCAGAAGAGCCAGGAGAGGGGGAGATCGGGCTGCGCCCTTGTGGTGCAGCCGTGCGCTCCCCTGCTTCTCGCGCCGCGGAGGACGGGCCCGCCGACCACGAGGACGAGGCTCCCGGCTGCGCGCCGGAAGCCCGCGGGTGGCGCCCCAGCCCGCTCGACCAAGCCGTCTCCGCCTCGCGCAGCGATCGGCTCACGGCCGAGCTCACGTCCGAGGCGATGGGAGCCAGCTTGGCCGGGTGCTGTTGCGCGCGGACCAGTCGTTTGGAGATCTCGTGCCATACGTCGGCCGACGAAGTCACCGTGGACTCGAGCAGGTCGAACCGTGCTCGTGCAGGTCCGGGGAGCTCAGCGGCCGCGGGTTCGGGGATCGGGCGCGGGGCCTCCGACTCCGTCGGTCGAGGCTCTACCACCGGCCTTTGCGTCCAGGGCTGAGCTATCTGGCGCGCCGGCTCTTGCACCGCCGGCTCTTCCACCCTCGGCTCTTGCACCGCCGGCTCTTGCACCTTCGGCTCTTCCAGCTTCGGCTCTTGAACTTTCGGCTCGTGCAGTGCCAGCTCTTGCCCCTTCGGCTCGAGCACCTTCGGCTCTTGCGCAGCAGGCTGCGCGAATGGTTGTGCGGGCCTGGGCTCGGGCACAGCCGGCGGTTGCTCCTCGGACCGTGCGACTTGCGCCGCCGGATCGTCGACCGTGGGCTCGGTCTCCCGTTCGCGTGCGGTCTGCCGCTGACGGGCCCGTGCTTGACGGCTCGCTTCCCGGCACGCGTCGCAAC
The DNA here is from genome assembly GCA_035509915.1 of Acidimicrobiales bacterium. Taxonomy (GTDB): domain Bacteria; phylum Actinomycetota; class Acidimicrobiia; order Acidimicrobiales; family UBA8190; genus Bog-564. Next base: position 32,109 of record DATKIB010000075.1, read on the forward strand.
GGCATCCACGGTTGTAGGCGCTCTTCGTGCCGTGAGTGGTCATATCCCTCGCCGCTCTCGTCCCGTGTGCGCTCGCCCTGACCGGCCTTCGCGGGTACCGAGGATCACGACCGGCAACCCTCCTCTCCGGGGGTGCTGACATTGGGTTCTGTTCGCAACGACGAATCGTAACGTGGCTGGCGTGGTGCGTCATTCATCGTGGGCCAACAGCGGTGGTAGCCTCGCTTCTTCGCGGGCCGTTGGCGCAGTTGGTAGCGCACTTGCATGACGCGCAAGGGGTCAGAGGTTCGAGTCCTCTACGGCCCACCACACCGTCTTATTGGGACTTCAGGACCCTGAGCGGGCCAGCAGCTCCCGGAGGCGCACCCGTCCGCCAGTGCGCAGGACGGCCCGGCGGTAGATGCGGGCGGCCAACACGGCCATCCCGGCGGTGCCGGCGATCGCGATGAGCACCGATGCGACGAACTCCCACCACGTCGCCTGGCCCAAGCCGACGAGCACGGACATGCAGAACGGTGCCGTCGGAGGCAGGTAGGCAAGGACCTTGAAGAAGGCACTCGGGTTCCCGGAGCTCGCAACGGTGAGCGAGAAGATGTAGCCAACGAGGATCGGGATGCTGAGCGGGAGCGCCAGAGTCTGGATCTGGTCCTGGCGCTCGGCGGTCGAACCGGCGGCGGCGTAGACCCAGCAGTAGAAGGCGTATCCGAGGACGAGCCAGCACAGCTCGGCGGCGAGTGCGAGCGGCTGGTCACCCTTCAGGAGGTCGGACCCGACGCCATTGGCGAGAAGGAGTGCGAAGGCGACGACGAGCGTCGCCTGGCCCAGCGCCACGAGCCCGATGCCCAGCACCTTGCCCCCGAGCAACTGGATGGGGCGCACCGTAGCGAGGAGCACCTCGACAACCCGGCTCGACTTCTCCTGCATCACGCCGATCAGGATCCACGTGCAGTACTGCGTGAGCATCACGAACAGCAGCACGATGCCGATCACGGGGATCGCGCGGGTCGAGGTGCTCGATCCAAATTGCAGGGCGCGCACCGGGACGGGCTTCGAGTTGTCCACGTCTGCCTCCTGGGTAGGTGTCAGCCCCGCCGTCCGGTACGCCTTCAGGACGCCGAGATACTCCGCCGTGTCCTTGACGAGGACGGGGTCGGCCGGCGAGCTCGCCAGGGCGGCCGGCTCCCACAGCAGGACCTCGTGGCCGTCGATTATGGCGAAGGCGAGCGTCTTGGCGCGAAGGGCGGACTTCGTCTCGGCGATGGACCGCTCGGTTACGAACCGCACCTTGTCGTTGTTCGCCGTCCCTGCTGCCACCACGAGGTGCTCGAGGTCTGGCGACAGGCTGCCGACGACGCCGATCGCCTGCGGCGTAGGCCTGCTGTTGCTGCTCTTGTGCAGGGTCGGGATGATGATGGCGGCTGCGACGGCGATCAGGACAATGAGCGTGCCGACACGGAAGAAACGACTCCTGACGCGCTCGGTGATCTCTCGCGTTGCGATCATCCCGACGGCGCCGAAGCGCCCGCCGATGTCGGCGGAACGCCCACCGTTTCGCCCGTGCGCGGGGGATGCCAAGGCGGCAGCGGGCGCCGACGCTGTCTCGGTGACATCGGAGGTTCGAGAGGAAGCCCCCGGGGGGCGCTCGGCGCGGCGATGGCGCCGGGCACGAAAGATCGCGACCCGAATTGCTACGACAGCGATCAGGATCAGGGCGATGGCGATGTACTTCATGCCAGCGCTTCCCGGAAGACCTCGGACATCCGTCGACGCTCGAAGGAGAACTCCGTGACCCGTCCCACGTCCATCGCCGCACGGAGGACGTCGTCGCTGTCGACCGAGCTCTCGAGCACGAGGCGGACCGCGCCGGCACTCACCTCGGATACGGTCACGCCGGGCAGGGAGCGTGCCCAGGCCCCGCTGCGATCGCCCTCGATACGCACCACCAGCCGGCGTGCTCCGCTCGTCGCGAGGTCGTCCACCGTCCCCGCGACGACGAGACGGCCGTGGTCGATGATCGTCACCCGTTCGCAGAGCTCTTCCACCTGGTCGAGCTGATGGCTGCTGAAGATCACGCAGCTCCCTGCCCGCGCCTGGTCGACGAGCACCCGTCCGATGGCATCGATGCCGGCTGGGTCGAGTCCCGACAGCGGCTCGTCTAGGACGAGCAGTTCGGGTTGGTGCAGGAGCGCCGCCGCGAGTTGGACCCGCTGCTGATTCCCGTGCGAGAGCGTTTCGACCTTCGCGTCCCGCCGATCGGCGATCTCGAGGCGCTCGAGCCAGACCTGGGTGGCATGAGCTGCATCCGCGCTACTGAGCCCGTGCAGGCGCCCTAGGTACTCCACCTGCTCGCCGACGCGCATGCCCGGGTACAGCCCGCGCTCCTCGGGCATGTAGCCGAAACGCCGGCGCGCCGCCTGGTCCACCGAGGCCCCGTTCCACCGGACGCTACCGGCGTCGAGGTCGGTGAGGCCGAATATCGCCCGCATGGTCGTCGTCTTGCCGGCGCCGTTCGGCCCGAGAAACCCGACGACCTGCCCGGAAGGCACCTCGAAGGAGAGGTCGTCGAGAGCGATCACGTTGCCGTACCGCCGACGCAAACCTTCCAGCTCGAGCACCCTAGGTATGAGTCGCAGGCTATTGCACTGCCGACGCGGCGCCCGCGAGCGACAGAAGGGCTCGTGGCGGGTCTCGTGCCCGGGCACGGGAATTACGATGTGCCTCGATGTCGATGTCTCAGAGCCGATGACCGCGACACAATCCGATCAGGCCGTCATACACACAGAAGAGCTCACGAAGGTCTACGCGGGAACCGATTTCGCTGCGGTCGACCGGCTGAACCTCGACGTCCACGCAGGAGAGACCTTCGGCCTGCTCGGCCCGAACGGTGCCGGGAAGACGACCACCGCCGGCATTCTCACCACCCGAGTGGTGCCCACGTCGGGCAAGGCCTTCGTGGGGGGAGTCGACGTCGCAGTGCACCCTGCGCTCGCGAAGCAGCTGAGCGGGATCGTCTCCCAGGAGAACACCCTCGACAGGCAGCTCACCGTGTGGGAGAACCTCTACTTCCACGGTCGACTGTTCGGGATCTCCTCCAAACAGTCGCGCCGCACAGCGGACGAGGTCCTCGAGCGCTTCCAGCTGTCGAAGTGGGGTAGTGCATCGGTTTACGCGCTCTCGGGAGGAATGGCCCAGAGGCTCATGGTGGCACGCGCGATCTTCCACCGCCCCGCTGTGCTCTTCCTCGACGAGCCGACCGCCGGCCTGGATCCGCAGAGCCGCCTGGCCTTGTGGGACCTCTTAGGCGAGCTGCACCGGGACGGTCAGACCATCATGCTCACCACGCACTACATGGAGGAAGCGGACAAGCTCTGTAGGCGGGTGGCCATCATGGACCACGGCCGGATCCTGGCGCTCGACACGCCTGCGGCATTGAAGCAGGGCGTCGGCGCCGACACCGTCGTCACCCTGAAGACCACAGGTGCCACCGACCGGCTGGGCGAGCTCCTCTCGAGCGAGGTGGAAGGCGTCACGAGGGTCCGGTCAGTGGACGGTGCGCTACAGCTGCACGTAAAGGGCAGCCAACGACTGGTCCCGCGTCTCGTGAGCTCCGCCGAGAGGGGCGGGTTCGACATCTCGGACTTGTCGATCTCGGAACCTACGCTCGAGACCGTCTTCATCAACTTGACCGGAAAGGAGCTTCGCGACTGATGACGGTGTCGACTGTCAATCCGCCGGCCTCGGCGCGCATCGCGGTTGGGCCCACCCGCTCCGTCACCGCCGCCAGCTGGACCGCCCTCGGGGCGCTGATGCTGCGCGACCTCGTGGTGCTGAAGAAGCACTTCTGGGAATTCGTCCTACGCACCGTGATCCAACCGTTCCTGCTCTGCTTCGTGTTTCTTTATGTGTTCCCGAAGATCGGCCAGGGCATCGGCGGGCACGGTGCAGTGGAGGAGTCGAGCTTCGCCACGATCCTCGTGCCGGGGGTCGTCGGGATATCTGTGATGTTCCAGGGGGTCCAGTCGATCGCCCTCGCAATGGCCCAAGAATTCGGCTTCACGAGGGAGATCGAGGACAGGGTGCAAGCCCCGTGCCCCATCTGGCTCGTGGCAATGGCCAAGGTGCTTTCGGGGGCGGCCCAGGGGGTGCTCTCCGCCGCCATCGTGCTCCCTATCGCCTCGGTAGTCCATGCACCGGGGGTGCACGCGCACCTGGCTCTGCACTGGTGGCTCATCGTCACGTTCGTACCGTTGTCGTGCGTCGCGATGGCAGGTCTGGGACTTGTCCTGGGCACGAGCTTCGAGCCTCGCAACATAGGTCTCATGTTCGGGTTCATCATCCTGCCGATCACCTTCCTCGGCGGGACCTACTACGGCTGGACGACGCTGTCACCCGTCATGGTCGGAGGATGGCACTGGCTCCAGACCATCGTGTTGGTGAACCCGCTCATCTACGTCAACGAAGGGATGCGGGCTGTGTTCACCGAGGCTCCCCACATGCATCTCTACGTGATCTACCCCGTGCTGGCCGCCTTCGGGGCGGTGTTCTTGGCGATAGGTCTTCGCAACTTCCGACGCCGCGTGCTGTCCTGAGACTGGGGCTCGGGGTCAGCTCACGCGTTCGGGTGAGGAGTTGCTCGGGCGCTGACGCCCGCGAAGCTGGTACAGCAAGGTCTGCTCGTCGGTGCCGAGGCGTTCGGCCGCCCTGCCCGTATTCTGGCGAGGCTCGCCGAGGCGCTGAGAGAGCAATTCGAGATTGTGGTGAGCGGCTTCGAGCTGGGTTTGCAATGCGTCGCGTTCGACGACCGCAGCCTCCAGCTCGGCCTTGGCCCGGGCGACGTCGCGCGTGAGGGCGGTGTTGCGGGACTCGAGCTGCTCGAGGCGCCTTCTTGCCCACGAGGCCGACTCGGAAGGATCGGACGGGGCAGCCAGGATCCTCGTGACCCGGGCGAGGAGTGCCGCGGCGAGCTCGTCGTAGTCCATCTGGTCGTCACCCTGGTCGCCGTTGGCCGACCGCCCGGCGCTCGCTTGATGGTTGCTCGGACTGAGAGAGACCCGGTATGTGCGCTTGCCGCGCACCTCGCGCACGATCGCTCCCGATTTGGCCATGGCCGACACGAGCTGGGTGAACCCCGTGTCGCTTCCCTCGTAGCCCACGGCGTCTTTCAAAAGCGCGGTGGCTCTGCCGCTCGCATCTCTCACAGGCCCGCGCTCATTGAGGTACTCGATGATTCGACGGCGCACAGTTTGGTCTCGTGACACGAACTACTCCTACATCTCGGGCGCGAAGAGTACGGCGCCCGGCGCGCATGGTGGTGACAAAGATCCTCCAATGAGGATACCACTTTTGTGTTCCCAGGACGGACGCACGCCGCGAATGCGTGACCGACTGTCAGGCGTCCACCGTGCAAGCCTCGCGCAAGGTGACCAGGCTGCGTCCCAGCAGTCGCGACACGTGCATCTGACTGATGCCGACTCTTTGTGCGATCTCGGACTGCGTAAGACCGTCCACGAACCGAAGGTGCAGGATCTCTCGGTCGCGCTCTGGCAACGACACGATGTGAGGGAGCAAGACAGCTCGCCACTCTGCGTCTGTGAAGTCGCCGGTCTCCACCCCGAGCCGAGCAGAGATCGCCTCGTCGCCCGGACCCGCGCTGTCGAGCGATTTCGAACGGTACGCGTGGCCTGCTTCCATCGCCTCTATCACTTCGTGCTCGGAGGTGCGAGTCTCGTTCACCAGCTCGTTGATGGTGGGTGAGCGCCCGAACCGCTGGGAGAGCGCACCAACGGCGTGACCGAGCTCGAGGTAGAGCTCCTGCACGCGCCTCGGGGCGCGAACGGCCCAACCCCTGTCGCGGAAGTGTCGCTTGAGCTCGCCCATGATCGTCTTGGAGGCGTAGGTCGTGAATTCGACACCCCGTTGGGGATCGAAGCGATCGACCGCCTTGATGAGCCCGAGCGAACTGACTTGGACGAGGTCGTCGTAAGGCTCGCCGCGTCTGGTGAAACGCCTTGCGAGGTGCTCGGCGAGCCCGAGGTGAGCCTCGATCAATTCGGCCCGTGTGTCTGGGTCGCTAGTGCGAGCGAACTGCACGAACTTCTCACGTACCTCGTCGCGCTTCTCACGTACTTCGTCGCGTTGGAGCACATCGGTCGGCATCGGCCATCACCTTCCCGCCTCGTTGTGTGCGTCCATCATGCCCTGTGCGCGCGCGACACCCGAACCGTTCGCGCGTCGACGCGACGGAGGCTCAAGGGCGCAACAAGATTGCCGCGCCAATGCATACTGCGGTCAAGGTACCCCTGTGCTCGGTAAATACCCGCCTTTACGATCACGAACGATTTGCGGGTCAAGAACTGCACAAAGTTGTGTGAATTACGGTCTTTCTTCCACGACCCGCCAAGTGCTCGGAAAACGTGCGCGCCGGACAACCGCGATGAATTGCAGGTCAAGAGGAGAACAAAATTCGCCGGTCAGTGCACCTGGAACCCTGTTGCGGCCGCGGACAGCCAACCGGCCCATGGATCGCACGGCGCGGCGGGCTCACCGGAGAGAAAGAAGTTCGCGTCGTCCGCAGCTGCCACGGAGGTCGGCAACGCCCCGTGGGACTTCGGGACGGGGCAGGACGTCTGCGCCAACGGGAAGGGCTCCGAAGTCTCGAACAGCGCGAGGTCGTAGGCGGAGGGCACGGCCAATGTGTGCACTCCGGGTGGCAAGTGGCGCCCGAAGAGCGCGGTGACAGCTCGCGGTGAGCCGAGGAGCTCGACTGCGAGCGGCCGATCGGGGTCGAAGCGTGAGAAACCGATCCATCTCGCATAGCGCATGACGGCGCGCATCCCCGCTGCGCCTACAGCGCCGGTTCCGTCCGCTCCCGGTCGCGCGTAGCCGACAGGATCCGTGAGCGGAGCGAGCATCAAGATCCGCCGCACCGGTGTGGCGTTGTCACCGGAGACAGCGGCCCATGCCACCCAGGCCCCTGAGGAATGCGTGACCACGGTCACCGGAGCGACGAGGCGGTCCACCTGTGCCCGGAAGGACCGCACCAGCTGCGCGAGCGGCCTCTCGGTATCCGCCCTTGTGTACCTGGCTCCCTCGGAGATGGGGCAAGCCGCCTCGCCTCTTGCCGCTCCGCGGCCGGGACCGGCGTAGGAGTAGTAGACGGTTCGGCTACAGCTGAACCCGAGCGACGAGGGGCGCATCTCGAACAGCGATCCGTGCCCGCTCGAGGTGTCGATGCCGGCGACGACCACGAGCTCCCCGGGGCGCCGGGCCGCGTTCGGAGCGTTGGGCGCGGTGGCGCCGAGGACGAGCCCGAGGACGGCTGCTGCCACTACGACGACTGCGGCGCGCGCAGCCAGGGGAGCCGAGGCCGGGAGGGACAAGCGTCGTGCGGCCACCAAGGTGATGCACGCCGACACCGGCAGGGCGACCAGAGCGGAGATCTCCCCTCCGTTCCTGACGGCGGCCGAGAGCGTTCCCAGGCCGACGAGGTACAGCACCACGGTGGGCAGGCGCAGCGAGCCCGAGAGTCCCGAGCGGATCGACGAGGGCGGGCGGCCGGCGACGCGCCATGGGACGTGCGAGAAGACGATCGCCGACGCAACCGCTACCAGCGCTCCCACCCAGAACAGTGCCGAGTAGAGGACCGCCTGCCCGGCGTATGCGAGCTCCGCCGCCACGAAAGCGGGTACGAGCACCACTAGCTCGAAGCGAACGGCGAACCACCACCGACGGCGTACGGACCCGAGCATCCCCGCCAGGATGGTCGCCCTGCCCGCGATGGCGAGAAGCAATCCGACAGAGAACCAGACCGGGTTCGTGGCCCGGCCGAGCAGTGTCCCGAGGTCGAAGGTCAGGTCAAACGGCGGCAGGGCCACCGCGTGCACCAGGTCCATGCGGGCCGGGAGCACGCCGCTCATCGCGAGCAATTCGACGGCCGCGCAGGCACCGAGGAGCGGGGCGGCGAAGGCGCCCAAGGGTGGCAAGGTCCTCGCCACACCTGCCTCCCGGGGCATCGGCCAACGCTAGAGCCTTCGAGGCGGGGTGTGGCTCTCGAGGTCCGTGCTGTCTACGATCGGCGGGCCCGGCCGCGGCCTCACGCAGAGACGGAGCGATCGGAGGAAATTGGCATCGAGTGTCCCTAGCAGCGCAGCCCTGCGCTCGTACCGGCGCCTGCGCGTCGCCGTCGTCGTCCTGGCGGCAGCTGTAGTCGGCTTGTCAGCAGGGCTGGCGGTCGTTGCGAGCAGTGGCGGCACGTCTCCCGGCCACAGCCATGCTGCGAGGAAGGCCTCGCGCTCCTCCGCCTCCACCAGGGCTTCGCGGACGACAGCCAGCACTTCCGGCCGCGACGCATCGCACAGACCTCAGGTGCTCGTAGGGGTCACGACGGGCGGCACGCTCGAGGCGCTCTCTCCTCTTACCGGGGCCCCCTCGCGCGTGCTTGCTTCGGGCGCCACCGGCGACGAGGTGTCGGTCACGCCCGACGGGTCGATGGTGTACTTCGAAGCCGCGGTCGGCTGCATGGACCAGATCGAGCGAGTGCCCGTGGCCGGTGGCAGCGCGCAGGTGGTGGCCACAGGGAGCGTCCCGGCGGTCAGCCCCGATGGTGCCGAGCTCGCCTACGTGCGCCAACCCCTCGCCGGCAACCCTGCGTGCCAGGGACAGAGCTTCTCGCCCTCGCAGTACACGCTCGTGGTGCGGAACATCGCGAGCGGCGCCGAGACCACCTACCCCGTCGCCCCCCAGGTCGCCTCGAACGGCGTACCGAGCCCGGTCGACCACCTCTCGTGGTCCGCCGACGGCCGTGCGCTGCTCGTGTCGATCGAGGCGTCGCAGGACAACCAGGGCTGGCAGCTCTCGGTGATCCACCCTACGACCGACGAGTACTACTTCTCAGGATCGGGCGTGCCGGTCGCTTCCACTGACGCCCCTTCGTCCTACTACCGAGAGGGGGTCTTGATGCCCAACGGTGATCTCTTCGTCGACCTGGTCTGCTGCTCGGGCACGCCCCCACAGGTGTCCTCGGACCTGCTCGTGGAGGTCGATCCCTCCACCGGCTCGGTACTGCACCAGGTGGCCGTAGGGATCACGACCAACGACCACACGAGCCTCGAAACCGACGCGAGCGGCCACTGGTTGCTCTACCTCTCCGGCAACGACTTGCTCGTGTCGGAGGACGGCAAGCGGCCGACGACGCTGGCCAGCGGATTCGTGGCCGCCGGGTGGTAGCGCGGGGTTCAGGACCGGCTGCGGCGCGGCCACGGGGATCTCCTGGCGGCCGACCTGTAGAGCTCACCGCTCAGCGCTGACGCCGCCCGCTCATCGCGAGGCGTGCCGCCCGGGCGAGTGGACGCGACGGGGGATCTGGGCGCGACGCATCGTCCGGCGGCTCCACCGGTGGTGCGCCCGAAAGGGCGACCGCGAGGTCGGCCGGCTCCTGTTCGGGCGCTGGACCCACCCCCGATGCCAACATCGCGGAGTTGGGAACGTTCACGGGGCCATCGTCGGTTTCCACGGTCACGTAGACCAACGTCATGTTCCTGACCACTCCCTCGAACACGCCTCCGAGCGCTCCTGCGCGCACCCGGATCCTCTCGTCCAGCGTGAACGGACGCGCCAACAGCAGCACCAGTCCCGCGAACACGTTGCCCAGCGCCTGTTGCGCGGCGATGCCGACTATGACCCCCGTGAGCGCTCCGCCCAGCAGCAGGTGCTGGACCGGAACCGCCAACAGCCCCAACGCGATGAAGAGCACGACCACGTAGCCGACGAAGCTCGCGATCACCCTCACAGCAGTCCCACCCGGCTTGCCTGCGCGCGGCGTGACGACTCCGGCGAGTGCCCCTGCGGCAGATTGGACCGACAAGACCGCGAGGACGAGGAACCCCAGGGCACCAATGAGGGCGACCAGCTTCTCGTGCAGCGTGTGCCCGTGGATGTTTCCGAGCGCCGAGGAGACCCCGAGCGCCACGAGAGCGCCTGTCCCGGTGACGATCGCCGTCGTGAAGCGGTGCCTGGCCGTGCGCCGGAGAGGGGGGCTCCGACCCTCCGAGGCACTCGCGGGAGGGACGCGTCTGCTCACGATCCGGAAGTGGGCCACGGCTCTACGCCATACCCAGCTAGCCGCTGTGGCTCACCCGTGGCCCCTGGCTGTATGCGGCTCGACGTCTGCCGGTGAGGTCAGGAGGTGTCGCTGACCGGGTCGGCCGGCGCAGCCGGTACGACGTCCTCTTCTGCCAGGCCGCCGGCCGGGGAGTCTGCCGGGGAGCCTTCCGGGGAGCCGGCTGGGCCCCTGCGGGCACGCAGCCGGCCCATGAAGCCGGTGCTCAGTCGCTGCTCGGGGCGACGCTGAGCCTCCTTCACGTAGGTGCTGAGCATCAAGCGGTCTGCCTGCGTGAAGGGAGGCTGGACGATGCTCCTGGGCCACAGGTGCCTGCTCCTCACGACGTTCAGCTCGGCTGCGTAGAGAGCGAGCTCGACACCCAGGTATATCCACCACATGAGGCCGAGCACGATGCCGAAGAACCCGTAGACAGAGCTCGCGTGGCGCAGCTCGTGACCCACGAGATAGCCGCCGAGTGACTGCAGCAGGGTCCATCCCACCCCGCCCACGACTGCTCCGGGCAGCAGCGTCCGCAACGGCACCCGGGCTGGGGTGAGGATGCGGAACACGGCGGAGAAGAGCACCACGTTGGAGACGGCCGAGAGCACGATCCCGCCGAAACGAGCGAGCGCCGGCGGCGCTCCTCCGAAAGTGGCGATCCCGGTGAAGGCGGTGCTGACCCCGAGGAAGACTCCCAGGATGGCGAGCAGCAGCAGGCTCCTCGCGATCCTGGGCACGAAGCCGGGCCGGTCGACCCTGGGCACGTTCCACACCTGGGCCATCGCGTAGAGCCCCGCTTGGCTGGCCCCCAACGAGCCCCATACCAAGCCGAGCACCCCGATCGTGAGCGCGACGGGGCTTCCGGAACGTAGCCCGTGGATGTTGTCCCGCAGCTGGGTGCCGATGATCGGGAACTGGGCGAGCGCCGAGTGCAGAACGTCGTTCTCGATGGCGCCGCCGCCTCCTGCCACCACTCCGAGCACGGTTACGAGCAGGAGCAGGAGGGGGAAAGTCGCAAGGAAGCTGTAGTAGGTGACGAGGGCGGCGAGCGAGCTCGCCTGGTCGTCCCCGAACTTCTTCACCACCCCGTAGGCGAAGGCCAACGGACGATGCGACTGCTGGAAGCGGTCCACGGCGCGCAGCAGGCTCTGCGGGCTCGTCTTCGACATTCGCACCGGTCCGGGTCCCGGTCCAGCAGGCTGCAGAGAGCCCGTCGACGGCTGGCGGGGTTGCCGCACGACACTACCCTCCGCAGCCTGCTGGACCGGCACGCTCGAGACCCGACCGGGGCCTTTGCGGCCCAGGGGCGTGCCCTGGACCGTCCAGCGCGGCCCGCTCGTTGCTCGCGGGTCGATCTCCTGGCTTCGTCCCGTGCCGATCTCCTTACCCAACTCAGTCGCTGAGCAACCACGACGCTTATGCGGCCCGACCGGCGACCAGAATCCAAGCGATGAGGCTCTCGCGCCGCCAGCTGCTCGCAGTGGCGTCGGCCGCGCTGTCAGCGGCGGCGGCGGGGACGGTGCTCTCGACGTGGGAGGAGAGCGGCGAGCAGACGCCCGGGCTGCTCTCCGAGGGGCAGGCCCTCTGGGACATACCCGACGCGGCCTGGAGGCGGCTCCTCGGCAGCTACCCGCCCGGGGCGACCGGCGCGCTGCCGTCATTCGGATCGGACCTACCTCCGACGAGCCGCACCAAGCGCGGCGTACCGGTCGGGGGAATCGGGACGGGCTCGTTCATGCTGAACCTGTGCGGCTCGTTCGGACCGTGGCACATGGACATCGGTGGCGACGACTCGGATGGATCGCGGTGGGGCTCTTTGCTCAACTCCGGGTTCGAGCAGCGCTTCCTTCCGGGAGCAGCGTTCCACGTCCGTATCTCCACCCCCCACGCCACGACAGTTCGCACTTTGGCGACCGAGGACACCCTGTCGGCGTGGAACCCCATGTCGCCGGGCGACGGCGTCTACTCGGCGCTCTTCCCAAAGGCGTGGTTCGAGTTCGAGAACCTTCCGCTGCCCGTCGCACTCAAGCAGGTGACTCCCTTCGTGGCGCGAGACGAACAGCGTTCGTCTCTGCCGGCAGGGATATTCGAGCTGGCCGTAGACAACCCCACAGCCGATCACGTCGACATCTCGTGCATGTTCAGCTTTCCAAATGCTCCTTACCGGATGCCCACGACGCAGTACGCGTACACGCGCACCGGGCTGACGTCACACTCGATGCGGGGATCGGGCACGGTAGGGGTGCGTTTGCAGGCGCAGGACCCGGCCAACGTCGCGGAGACCGAGCTCACCGAGTGGGTGATCGCCGCAAAGGGACCCTCGGGCTCGTCGCTCTCAACGACCGAGGACTGGGCTGCCGACGGGGACGGCTCGGATCTGATGTCGGCCTTCTCGCGCGCGGGGAGGCTGCCCGACGCACCTCTCGACGCGCGCAGGCGCGGGTTGGCAGGCGCTGTGGCGGTGTCGTTCTCCCTCGCCCCCATGGAGAGAAAAGCGGCGACCTTCGTTCTCGCCTGGGACTTCCCGGTGGTGCAGTTCCGCAACCCGGTCGACGGGACCCGATGGTGGAAGCGGTACACGCAGTGGTACCCGGGCCCCTACCGCGGGTGGCAGATCGCCTCCGACGTGTTGGCGGGCTCGGCCGACATCGAGTCCGGGATAGATGCCTGGTGGCGCCGGGTCACCGACAACCCCGACTATCCCCTGTGGCTGCGCTGCGCCGTGCTCAACGAGCTCTACTACGACGTCTTCGGCGGTGTGTTCTGGGAGAACGGCTGCATCACGAAACCGAAGCGTTTCGGGGCGCGCTCGGGCCAGCACCTGTACTTCACCTTGGAGACCGACGGTTACCGAGACTGCGAGAGCCTCGACGTGCGGCACTACGAGACGCGCCACCTCCTCCAGCTGTTTCCCACGATCGAGCGAGACGTCCTGCTCGGGTGGGGCGACATGGTGCGCTCCGATCCGATGCATCGCACTCCCCACGATGCGGGTTCCCCGGTGGACGACCCTTGGTTCGTGGTCAACCAGTACGCCGCGACCCGCCGGGGCGAGCGGCCTCTCGAAGTCGACTGGCTCGATCTTCCAGCCAAGTTGGTCCAGCAGGCCCATGCGTACTGGACCTATACGGGTGACGACGATTTCGCGAGCACCATCTATCCCGACCTGGAACGAGCGATGGACCACCTCTTGTCGAAAGACGCCGACCGAGACGGCATCCCGGATGCCGACGGCTACTGCACCACCTACGACGACATAGTCATGTCGGGGGCGACGACGTACGTGGCGGCGCTGACGGTCGGGGCGTGCGACGCCATGGCAGAGCTGGCGCGCTCGTTCGACACCGCGGAGGCGGTACAGCGGTGGGAGTCGGCTGCCTCGACCGCCAGGGCCTCGGCGGAATCGCTTCTTTGGTCCGAGAGGGACGGGTACTACGCGCTCGACAACCGAGGGCCCCTGGGGCACGCCATCATGGCGGACGCCCTGTGCGGACAGCGCTACGCCGCGGCTCACGGGCTGTCCGACGTGCTCGAGCCCACGCGAATGGCCCGGCACCTCGCCCTCGTGTACGAGCGCAACGTGGCCGCATTCTCATCCGGCCGCTTCGGCGCGGTGAACGCCGTCGATCCTTCGGGTGCGCCGCTCTCGAGCATCCAAGCTCGGGCGGTCTGGCCCGGCGGTTCGTACTTCACAGCCGCGCTCATGTACTCCGTGGGCAAGGCCACCGATCGGGCCGACCTTGTCGACGACGCCCTCGACACAGCCTTCGGCGTCTACCGCACGACCTACTCGGACGACGACAGCGCGTTCTGGTTCGACACGCCGGCCCAGTGGCTACCCGACACACTCCCGTTGCGCTACAGGGCCGCTCAGTACCAGCGCTCCAGAGGCGCCTGGGAGCTGATGGTGGCTATCCACGACCCGTTCCCCGCCGGATGGTCGCCCTAGAGGCGCAGCGGGCAGTGAGACCCGGCTTGCGGTCGGGGCATGATCTATCGATGCCCGGTGACGACGGCGAGGGGACCGGCGGTGGTTCGAGCCTTCTGAGCGCCCGCCTGCTCGTCGCCTCGGCGAGGATGGGGGACCCGAATTTCGAGCGCGGCGTGATCCTGGTGCTCGACCACTCGTACGAGGGGGCGCTCGGGATCGTGCTCAACCGGCCCACGGGTCTCGGAGTCGAGGAGGTGCTCGGGCCCTGGCACGACCAGGCTCTCCAGGCGCCACCGGGAGTGGTGTTCTCGGGCGGGCCGGTCTCCCGTGACGCGGTGATAGGCCTGGCGAGGTCGCCGGTCGCGGGGGCCGAGACGGGACGCGCAGGCACCGTCGCTCCTGCGGTCGGGTCGGAAGCGCACCGCTCCGGCCGATGGCGGCCGGTGCTGGGCCAGCTCGGCACGGTGGACCTGTCGGTGCCGCCCGAGGACCAGCCGCTTCCCCTCGCCGGCGCCAGGCTCTACTCGGGCTACGCGGGTTGGAGCACCGGCCAGCTCGAGGAGGAGATTGCAGAAGGCGCCTGGTACGTCACCGAGGCCATCGCGCAGGACGTGTTCTGCGTGCAGCCCGAACGGCTCTGGCACGACGTGTTGAAGAGACAGGGCGGGGAGCTTGCAGTCCTAGCTGCGTTCCCACCGCACCCTTCGGTCAACTGACGAGAACGCCCGCACACGATGACCCAAGCCGGCCGCCCCCTTCCACAACCCGAGGTCCGCCGCGCACTCGCGGCGGACGTGCCCGAGCTGGTGGAGATGCTGGCGCGCGCCTTCGACGACGACCCGGTGCCCAACTTCCTCTTCAGGGGCGACCGCCGTCGCCGCCGCGGGCTCAGGCGGTTCTTCTCCATCCAGATGCGACACATGTACCTGGGTGACGGCGAGATGTGGACGACCGCTGACAAGGCAGGCGCCGCTCTGTGGGCACCGCCCAGCAAGCCTCGACCTGGGCTCGGCGACCTGCTGCGTCTCCTGCCCGTCCTGCCCGACCTCTTGGGCCTGGGCCGCGACGCCGGCACAGCCGCGCACTTGTTGCAGTCCGTCGAGCGCGCGCGACCGCACCAGGAGCACTGGTACCTGGCGACACTCGGCACGGACCCGCAGCGCCAGGGACAGGGTGTCGGTTCCGCGCTCCTGCGTGAGGTGCTCGAGAAGGTGGACTCCGAAGGACTACCGGCGTACCTGGAGTCCTCGAAGGAGCGCAACGTACCCTTCTACGCGCGGCACGGCTTCGAGGTGACGGGGGAGATCCACACTCCCCGGGGTGGACCCACTCTGTGGCTCATGTGGCGCGAGCCTGTGTCGCACCCGGAGTCGAACTTCCGTTAGGGACCAAAGTCCCTAGGCAGCGCGCCGGGCTAATACTTACCTTGGGCTAGCCATGTTCAGGTCGCGCCGTTCGACGAGAGCAGTCGCGCGCCTGTTCCTAGGAGGCGCGCTCTCGGTCACGATGCTAGGCGCAGCGCTCGCTCTGGCTCCGGTCTCGCCGGCGTCTGCTTCGGGTACCACCTGGTACGCCTACGCGGTAGGGACCTCCCTCTCCACGCGCAGCTGTCGCGAGGGGGGGACGATTCAGAACGACTGCTCTCTCGCCCAGGCCTTGGCCAACGCCGGCGCATACCGATTCGAGCCTCCCTCGCAGTCCCAGGCGGAGGACGACACCAACAGCATCGACGTGACGGAGGTGAGCTCCAGCGTCGTGTCCTCGACCGACGCAACCGGCAACCTGCTCGCCAACGACCAGAACCTCGACACCGACCCTTCGACCATCACCTCGGTCTCGGACCCGAAGATACCTTCGGGTGTGACTCCCGATGTGAACGGGGTGATCACCATCGACGGGGCCTACGGGACCCTCGACGTCTACACGCAGGCGCACGCGGGCCACTCGGCAGGTGACTACTCCTACGCCCTCGACAACGGCGTGGTCCCGCCCTGTGCCTCCGATACCGACGTCTTCACCTACACGCTCACCGACTCCTACAGCCGAAGCTCAACGGCGAACCTGACCGTGAGCCTGGACGTGAGCTGCGCAGCCCCCCCGACCATCACAATCAGCCTGTGTCCAAACGAAGAAGTGACCTGCGTGGTCGGCTCTTCGTCAACGCCTGGGGGTTCTGCAACGGCAAGTGACGACGGCGTCACTGTGACCGCCTCCGGAGGTGAGGGTACGTTCTGGTTGGGAAGCTACGGCTCCGACCCCGAGGGATCTCTGTCGAACGCAGGTGAATACTTCGACGTGCTGCTCGAACCCGGCAGCAGCTTCACGAGCCTCGCGATCACCTCGAGCGACTTGTCGGGCGGGAACTCCCTCGACTGGTGGAACGGCAGCGCGTGGGTACCGGTGGTAGGTGATCCGGGTCCCACCTTCAGTGCGGGCCCGCCCCCGATCTTGACCGTCACGTTGGACTCCACGACGAGCCCCACCCTGGCCGAGCTCACTGCCACGCCGTTCGCGGTGGTGAAGGTCTCTGCCCTGGCACCACCTCCGGTTCCCACGACGCCTGGGCCGGCTCCCACGACGCCTGGGCCGGCTCCGACGATCCCCGCGCCGGCTCCGACGATCCCCGCGCCGGCTCCGACGACACCGCTAGCCCCTCAACCGTCATCGCCGGTCTCAGTCCCCGGATCTCAATCACCCTGCATCACCGCGAGCTACGGCGGAGACTCAGCCTTCGTGTGCGAGGCCTACGAGGACCTACTGGGCCGGCTCCCCGACCCGGGAGGGCTCGCCACCTTCCTCGGGCTCATTCAAGCAGGTGCGAGCCGCACCCTGGTCGCCTACGACATCGACTCCAGCGCCGAGTACGACAGCGATCTAGTCGAGGCGATCTACGAGGGCTTCCTCTCGAGGCCCGCCGACCCCGGAGGGCTCGCGAACTTCGTGGGACAGGTTGCCTCCGGTGTCACCGAGCAGCAGGTCGAAGCAGAAGTGGTCGGCTCGGAGGAGTTCTTCCTCGACTCCGGCGCGACCGACCAGGGATTTCTCGAGTTGGCATACGAGAAGCTGTTTGGGAGGCCACCTGACCCGAGCGGACTTTCGACCTTCACGGGTCTGCTCGGCTCGGGTGCGAGCCGAGCACGGGTCGCCTACGACATGATCAGCTCGACCGAGTACCAGACCGACACGATCGCCTTCTACTACCGCGCGCTGCTCGGCCGTTCTCCTGACTCCGGTGGGCTTGCAACCTTCGAATCCCTTTTGGGCTCGGGGGGCACGGTGCAGCAGCTCATAGCCGACATGGTCGGATCGGCCGAGTTTTACGTCGACGCGACTGGCGGATGAGCCGTAGCTCGCTGCTTGAGGTGCTCGGTCGTCGTGCCTCTCGGTCACTTACCGCTCAGTCGTTGGGCATCCCGACCGACCGCAGCGACCCCTCCGCTCGCGAAGGTGCAAGCGGTACGACCGAATGGAGGCCCACCGGCAGGTCGTCGGAGGAGACGAAGCGGTCGCGCAGCGCATCTCTGACCGCGCGCACAGGAGCCGACGGCATCGCTCGGCTGCGCACCGCGAGGCCGACACGACGTCTCGGCAGATCGTCGACTGCCACGAGCCTGAACCGTGGGCGCAGGTGCGGTGGAACGGCTGTGGCGGGGAGCACTGCCGGCCCGTAGCCCTCGAACGTGAGCGAGGCGAGCAGCCGCACTCCGTCGAGCTCCGCTAGCGGTCGCAAGCGGACTCCTGCTGGCTTCACAGCCGAGTCGATCTCGGCGCGCAGCTGTGTGCCGGGGGCGGGCAACAGCAGCTCGAAGCGGCTCAGCTCCTCCAAGGAGATGCGCGTCGCGCCTTCGAGCGGGTCGTCGTCGACTGCGAGCACCAGCACGAGCTCCTCGTCGAAGAGCGGCTCGAACGTGATGTCGCGGCCGGGCACTGGGAAGGTGAGCACCGCGAGGTCGAAGCGGCCCGCGGCGAGTTGGGGCTCGAGAGCGGAGGTCGTCCCGTCGGCCACGACGAGGCGGAGCTTCGGGTGCCGCTTCGAGAGGTCCGCGAGCAGGAGGGGGGCGAGCCACCTGGCTGTGGTGCCGATCATCCCGATCCTCACCGTGCCGCCCACCTCCTCGCGCAGGGCTCCGAGGTCCGCCGTGAGGGCCTCGATCTCTCCGAGCACCCGGTAAGCACGGGCGAGGACCACCTCGCCCTCCGAGGTCAGCCGGCCCGCGGAGCGGTCCACGAGCACCGCCCCCACCTCCTTCTCTAGCCGGGCCACGTGCGCCGAGATGTTCGACTGGACCGTGCCCAATGAGTCCGCCGCGGCGGAGAATGAGCCCTGTTCGGCTATCGCCACCAGGGCTTGGAGGTGACGTACTTCCATCGCTAATAGTGATACCACACATCTGTAATAGCTGTTTGACTGATCGTGGGGAATGCCTCAAGATGTAGATGACCACAGGGACTGGACACCCCCCCTCCAGGTTTCTGTCGAGTCGGTGCGAAGGGACCGGTCGCCCCCCCGCCGGTCCCTTCGTCGCGTCCGGGGCATTGAGCGCAGGGTTCTTCGAGATGCTCCGCGTCTGTCTCAAAGCTGAGGTTGCGGCATCGCCTCGCCCTTTGGGTCTGTGCCCTCGCCTCCCGCTCTGGGTCGGTGGAGTGTGCCGAACTCTGGCGCAGTCACGCGGCGGTAGCGTCGTCCTCGGTGTCGAGCGCAGCCGAAAGAAGATCGAGGTCGACCGGCGCCGACGGGGCTCGCAGAGCCGAAGCTGTGTTCGTCGATCTCGATCGCACGTTGCTCCGGGGTGCGAGCGGGCTGGTGCTGAGTGCCGCCATGCACGCGCAAGGCCTGTTCGAGGGCCGTCGTTCGCTTCCTGCGGAGTCTCTCGTCTACGGCCTCTACGACCGGCTGGGAGAAAACCTCGCCTTCATGGCGATGGTGCGCGCGGCTCCGAGGTTCGCCCGCGGCTGGCCGGTGGAGGCGGTGCGGCGCGCGGGGGAGCTGGCTGCGCCCAAGCTCGCCGACCTGGTCCAGCCTTACGCCCCGGCGTTGCTGGCCGAGCACCGCGGGGCAGGTCGGGTTCTGGTCCTCTCGACCACCACCCCGGTCGATCTCGTCACTGCGTTTGCCGAGCTCATGGGCTTCGACGACGTGGTGGCGACGAAGTACGCGACGGAAGGCGGGCGCTACACGGGTTCGATCGACGGCGAGTTCGTGTGGTCCTTGGGCAAGCTCGCCGCGCTGCGAAAGTGGTCGCAGAAGCACGGGGTCGAGCTCGCACGCAGCCATGCCTACTCGGACAGCGTCTACGACGTTCCGCTGCTCGATGCGGTGGGTCATCCCCACGCCGTCAACCCCGACCGCCGTCTTCGCGTGGTTGCGAGGTTGCGACGATGGCCCGTCGAGCACTGGGACCGGCCGGAGGGCGTGCCCAAGGTGGCGGGTATCGAGCTCTACCACTTGCTGCGGCCGCTGTTTCGACCCGAGCTCGTGCCGTACGTCCGCTTCGACATCGGCGGCGTCGACAACGTGCCGGTTCGTGGGCCCGTCCTGCTCGCCTCCAACCACCGCAGCTACTTCGACGTCGTTGCCCTTGCGATGCTGGCAGCCCGGCTCGGCAGGCCGGTGAGGTTCCTGGGCAAGCGCGAGATCTTCGATGCGCCCGTCGTCGGACAGGTCGCACGCGCACTCGGGGGGATCAGCGTCGACCGCGGGAGTGGTTCCGACGAGCCACTCAAGGCCGCACGCAGGGCGTTGGAGGCCGGAGAAGTGGTGGTGGTTCTCCCGCAGGGCACGATCCCGCGCGGAAGGGAGTTCTTCGAGCCGGCCTTGAAGGGCAAGACCGGCACCGCCAGGCTCGCTGCCATGACGGGTGCTCCAGTCGTTCCTGTCGGTCTGTGGGGGACCGAGGCGGTATGGCCTCGCTCGGCTCGTCTTCCGAACGTCACGGGAGTGGCGCACCCGCCGAAGGTCCGAGTCCGCGTGGGCAAGCCGGTGGACCTCGAGCTCACCGACGCTTCCGCCGACACCGCGGCCATAATGAAGGCGATCGTCTCGCTGCTGCCGCCCGAGGCGCGCGCCGTGCACGAGCCGACCGCGCAGGAGTTGGCGCGGACCCTTCCTCCCGGTAGCCACCGGTCGTGATGGCGCCGGCAGGTGCCCCTGCCGCGATCGGTCTTCGCCCTCGCGTTGCCGCGCGCGCCGCGCAATGGGTGGGCTCGGTATCGAGGCGCCTCGGTCTCGGGGGAGGCTCGGTGATCGGTGGGCGGCTCGCGTTGGTGATCGAACCAGACCTGATCCGCGTCCTGACCCGGGGCCGATCGGTCGCACTGGTGAGCGGTACCAATGGCAAGACGACCACCACAAGGCTGCTCGCGTCGGCCCTCGGTGGGCCGCCTCACGTGGCGACATCGAGCGCCGGGGCGAACATGCCCTCGGGCCTCGCTACCGCCTTGACCTCGTCGGGGCCGGGGGTCCCCGCGGTCCTGGAGGTGGACGAGGGGTATCTGGCGAAGATGGCGGACGAATCGGACCCGGCCGCGATCGCTCTGCTCAACCTGTCCCGTGACCAGCTCGACAGGGTTAGCGAGGTGCGGATGCTGGCCGGGCGCTGGCGTGAAGGGCTCGCTGGGCGCGAACGCACGGTGGTGGTAGCCAACGCGGACGACCCGATGGTCGCGTGGGGTGCGGGCAAGGCGCCGAAGGTCGTGTGGGTGGCTGCAGGTCAGCTGTGGCATTCGGACGCGGTCGGTTGCCCGGCGTGCGAGGGTCGCATCGTGTTCTCACCCGGCCGAGCGGACCTCGAGGGTCTCGCTGGCACCGGGGCGAAAGGGGCTCCTGGCGCGCGACCCAGCGAGGGCGCCGGAGCCGGCGGGCGAGGCCGCGGAGACTGGTGGTGCACCTGCGGGTTCAGAAGGCCGCTCCCCGACGCGTGGCTCGAAGGGGAAGATCTTGTGACGGCCGAGGGTCGCAGGCTGCCCTTGCGGCTGTCGCTGCCCGGGCGCTGCAACCGAGCCAACGCAGCGATCGCCGCACTGTGCGCGTGCCTCCTCGGCGTGGATCTCGAGCGTGCGCTCGACGCGATGGCTCACGTCGGCGACGTCGAGGGACGGTTCTCCAGGGTGAGGTTCGGAGCGGGCGACGTGCGTCTGCTTCTCGCCAAGAACCCCGCCGGCTGGACCGAGCTCCTCGACCTGCTGCGGGGCAGCTCGAACCCGGTGGTGGTGGGGATCAACGCGCGAGTCGCCGACGGGCGCGATCCGTCGTGGCTCTGGGACGTGCCCTTCGAGCAGCTCGCCGGGCGGCGGGTGGTGGCGACGGGGGAGCGCTGCATGGACCTTGCGGTCAGGCTCCGCCACGCCGGCGTGGATCACCTGGTGGAGCAAGGCCAGTTGGAAGCGCTTCGAAAGGCGCCGGCCGGTTCGGTCGACTACGTGGGCAACTACACCGCGTTCCAGCAGTTGCGCCGCGCCCTCTCGTCCGCGCCCAGCGAGCCCGCGGCGAGCGGGCCAGTGGAGAACGCCCCCGCGGTGAGCCGGCCCGCGCCCCGTGTGCCGGCCGGCGTCACCAAGAGGAGCACGGGGGACGGGGTCAGCGCCCTCAGGGTGGTGCTGGTGCACCCGGACCTCCTCGGCACCTACGGCGACGGGGGCAACGCCCGGGTTCTGGCCGACCGTGCGATCTGGCGCGGCCTCGACGTGGAGCTCGTGACGACGCTCTCGGACGTGGAGCTGCCGGCGGATGCCGACCTCTACTGTCTCGGCGGGGGAGAGGACGGTCCCCAGGTGCAGTCGGCGCGCCTGCTCCGCAAAGGAGCGCTGCACCGTGCGGTGGATGCGGGAGCCGGGGTGCTCGCCGTGTGCGCCGGCTACCAGGTGGTGGGCGAGTCCTTCCCCGACGCCAACGGCGCGATCCAACCAGGAGCGGAGCTGCTCGACGTCTTCACCGTGAAGGGTCCCGCGAGTCGTGCCGTCGGGGAGCTGCTGGCGGAGCCGTTCGACCCGTATAGAGGTGACGTGCTCGAGGCCGGCCTATCTCTTGGGGTCGTCGGGAAGCTCACCGGCTTCGAGAACCATGGTGGAGTCACCCGGCTCGGCAGCGGCGTGCGCCCACTGGCTCGCGTCCTGGCGGGCATCGGCAACGGCGCCGGCGACCGTACCGAAGGGGCGGTGGCGGGCAGGGTGGTGGGTACCTACATGCACGGACCGGTGCTGGCACGCAACCCCTCTCTCGCGGACTCGCTACTGGGGATGGTCACGGGAGTGCCGATGACTCCCCTCGACGACGAGGAGGAGCGTGCTCTTCGCGCCGAGCGGATCGCCGCTCTGCGCACTCGGCGCTGGCGGACGCGGCCGGGTGTCAGGGTGTTCGCGAGAGGGTGAGCACCGGAGGCACGCACGACCCGGGCAGGGGCGAGTCGAGCATCCCCAACAGGGCCTCGGTGTCGAGGTGCTCCTCCACGAGATCGGCGAGGCCGTCCAAGGTCTTCTCGCGCAGATCCGCGAAAGAGGTCTCCTCGGAGGGCACCCACCGGCGCCCCGCGGTCCCGGCTACCTCTTCGAGGTAGGCGCGCCGCCAAACGTCGTTCTCGAAGAGCCCGTGCCACACCGTTCCGGTCACGGCCCCTCGCCGGCAACCTTCGTCGGCGAACAACGGCTCGGCCCCCGGGCCACCTCCGTCGAGGCGCTCCACCTCACCGTGGTGGATCTCGTACCCCTCGATGACCGACCCGTCGGAAAGTGTCCTTCGGGGCCTGCGCAGGATCTTGGTCGGCGAGAACGTGGTACGAACCGGTAGAAGGCCCAGCCCTTCGACGCGCCCTGCACGGCTCTCCACGTCGTCGAGGATCTCGGTCCCGAGCATCTGGTAGCCACCGCACAGCCCGAGGACCGGGAGGCCGGCGGCGGCACGGCGGCGAAGCGCGCCGTCGAACCCTCGCTCGCGGAGCCATGCGAGGTCCGAGACCGTGGCGCGGGTCCCGGGGATCACCACCAGATCCGCGTCGGCAAGCTCCTCGGGGCTTTGGACGAGCCGGACCACCACTCCGGCCTCGGCGACGAGCGGGTCGAGGTCGGTCAGGTTGCTGGCGCGCGGCAGGCGCGCCACCGCCACCCGGAGCACCTCGGGCCCCACGGGGGGAGACGGGTGGAGGTATGCCCAAGGGTCGGGCGCGTCCTCAGCATCGAGCCACAAGCCGCGCACGTACGGGATCACGCCGTAGGTCGGCCTGCCTGTGAGCTCGAAGAGGTCCACGAGCCCTGGCTCGAGCACGCCGCGGTCCCCGCGGAACCGGTTCACCACGAACCCGCGGACAAGCGCCTGGTCCTCGGGGGAGAGCAGGGCAAGGGTTCCCACGAAGGAGGCGAACACGCCCCCGCGGTCGATGTCGCCGACGACGACGGTGGGCGCATCCACCGCGCGTGCAAACCCGAGGTTCACGATGTCCGACGCACGGAGGTTGATCTCCGCCGGGCTTCCTGCACCTTCGCACACCACGACGTCGAACCGCGTCCGTAGGTCCTCGTGGGCCGCCACGACCACGTCGAGGAGGTCCCGCTTGGAGCTCCAGTAGGCACGAGCATCGGTCTCGCCAATCGCGCGCCCCATCACGATCACATGGCTGTGTCCCTCGTCCCCTGGCTTGAGCAGCACCGGGTTCATCGCGGCCTCCGGGTCCACTCCCGCGGCCTGGGCCTGAAGCGCCTGCGCGCGTGCGATCTCATCACCGCGAGCGGTGACGAACGAGTTGAGCGACATGTTCTGGGCCTTGAAGGGCGCCACCGACACCCCGCGTCGGTGCAGGTACCGGCACAACCCGGCGACGACGGTGCTCTTGCCCGCACCCGAGCAGGTCCCCGCCACGAGCATGGTTCCGCTAGGACCGCTGCGTGCATTCCGTCTGTCACCCGCAGCGCGTCGGTGCTTCACTGCTTCTGGTCTCCCTTGTCCGTGACGCCGGCGGCGTCGAAGGTGGACATCTCGCGCAGGATCTTGGCGGCCGCCTGCACCGCTGGCACGGCGAGGACAGCCCCGCTGCCCTCGCCGAGACGCATGCCGAGGTCGAGCACAGGTTCGAGCCCGAGGTGGGCCAGGGCGGCCTCCGAACCGGGCTCGGTGGAACGGTGGCCCGCGACCATGTAGCCGATGACGTCGGGGACGAGAGCAGCCGCGGTAAGGGCCGCGGCTGCCGCGATCAACCCGTCCACGACGACCGGGACACGCCGGGTGGCCCCCCCTACGATGAAACCGGCGAGCGCGGCGATCTCTAGCCCGCCGACCTCGCACAGGATCTCGAAGGGGTCTGTGACTGCACCCACACGCGCCAGTGCCGTTTCCACGGTCTCGATCTTGCGCTTCAGCGTGTCGTCGTCGATCCCTGTACCGCGTCCCGTCACGACGGCGGGTGACTGAGAAGTCAAAGCAGCGACGAGCGCTGCGGAAGGGGTCGTGTTGCCGATGCCCATGTCGCCGGTGACGAGCAACCTCGCCCCTTCGCCTACGGCATGCTGCGCGACCTCGGCTCCGACGTCGAGAGCCGCGAGCGTCTCTTCGCGCGTCATGGCCGCCTCGCGCGCCAGGTTCCTGGTGCCGCGGCGCACGTTTCGTCGCAGGAGTCCCTCCGCTGGGCCCGGGATCTCGGTGGCGACCCCGACGTCGACCACCAGCACTCGCGCTCCTATATGGCGTGCAAGGACGTTGATGGCGGCCCCCCCGGTGCAGAAGTTGGCCACCATCTGGGCCGTCACCTCTTGCGGCCAAGGAGTCACGCCCTCGGCCACCACCCCGTGGTCCCCGGCGAACACCGCAACGGTCACGGGCTCGGGCACGGGAGGCGGGCACGTGCCTGCGATCGCGCAGAGCTTGGTCCCTGTCTGCTCCAGCCGTCCTAGCGAACCGCGCGGCTTGGTGAGCCGGTCGTGGTGCTCGGCCGCGGCAGCCGCCGACCCACCGTCCACTGCCACGACGTCGGCTACAGCTGATTCGAAATAGCCCTCGCTCATCTGGTCCTCTCCTGTCGACCCGCACTCTGCGCTGTAGCGCTCGAGCGGGACCCCCCCGACCTGTCGGATGTCGCCGAAAGCGCTGCGTCGAGCACTTCCAGACCCTCGGGTGAAGGCACCGCCACCCGGGCGACGCCGCCGAGACCGAAGCTGGAGCAGTCCCGCACGACCACTCCTCGCGGGGCGAGGCGCTCGCGGAGCCCCGGTGAGTCCACGAGCACCCAGTTGGCATCCGAGGGTCTGGGCTCGAGCCCGTGTGTGCGAAGCACAGCGACGAGCTCCTCACGGAGCTCTGCGACCTCTTTGGACCACTTCGCGAGGTCCACAACGCTGAGCATCTCCGGAAGCGCCGCCGCCGGGATCGAGCCCACCGACCACTCTGGCTGGCGCCTCTTGCACCTCTCTACGAGATCGGGGTCGCCGAGCAGGTAGCCGAGGCGCATCCCCGGCAGCGCCAAGAGCTTTGTCAGAGACCCCACCACGACCGCGCCCGGGTCGCCTCGCGTCCAGCGGCCGGTGGCCAGGGGGAAGAATGCCTCGTCCCACACCCCGGCCTCGTCGGTGTCGACCGCCAGTAGCCCGCTCGGGTTGTGGGGGTTGGATCTCCATATCGGGCTGTCGCCTGTTGCGACCGAGGTGTCTCTTGGGTAAAGGGAGAAGTCCGGCTCGACCGCACGCCCACCGATCTCAGCCGCCACAAGCGCGATCGACTCGGCGCCCCCGTTGGTGAGGAGGAGGCTCGAAGGGTCCACCCCCATAGCCTCTGCCAGCAGGACGGTGGCCCTTGTCGGGTCGGGGTAGCGGCGAAGGTCCTCCAGGTGGGCTGCAACGAGGGGCAGCAGGTCGGGCGCCACCGGGTTGAGCGACACCGAGAGGTCTAGGACCTCCTCGGCATACAGGCCGAGCGCGGCGGCCACGGTCGCGCCGTCCCCTCCGTGATCACCGGGCGGCGGCAACGACCGCGCGAGCCGCTGCACCTGGTCTCTCACCGTGCGCCCCGCGAGTCGCGCTTCGAGTGCCTGCTCCGCAAGACCCCGCTGCGCGGGAACCTGCGCCTCGAGTCCCCGGCCCGCGAAGCGAGCTCGCCGGCGATCCCCACCGCCGCGAGGAGCACCGCTAGCGCGACTCCCACGTCCCTGGCGAGTGCCACCGAGCGCTCGATGTCTGCGCGCTCGGGCGCCCGACCGGTGCCGAGGTTCGGGCGAAGCTCGACGTTCTCCCCGTAGCGGTTCTGCCCGCCGAGGCGCACTCCGAGTGCCGCCGCGAATGCGGCTTCCGCCACGCCCGAGTTGGGCGACGGGTGAGCCGGAGCCTGGATCCGCACGGCGCGGCGAACGGCGCCGGCGGCCCTGGGCCTGACCATCGCGACGAGGCCCGCGGTGACCCGGGCTGGCACCCACCCAGCGAGGTCGTCGAGGCGCGCGCTCGCCCAGCCATAACTGCCGTAGCGCTCGCTGCGGTGGCCGACCATCGCGTCGAGCGTGTTGACCGCTCGGTAGCCGAGCGCCCCGGGCGCGCCCGCGAGCGCGGCCCACAGGGCCGGCGCGACCACCGCGTCGACCGTGTTCTCCGCAACCGACTCCACGACCGCACGCACCACCTCCTTCTCGTCGAGGCCCGCCGGGTCGCGCCCCACGAGCGCCGGGAGCAGCCGCCTCGCTCCTTCGAGGTCCCCCGACTCGAGCGCGCCTTGGACCCGGCGCGCAGCGCGCTCGAGCTCCCTTCCACCCACGGCGACGAACGTGGCCACAGCGGTTGGCGTGAGAAGGCCGCAAGCCATCCCGACCCCCGCACCTAAGGCGCAGTGGAGGCCGCCCGCGACGCGACTGTCGCGGTAGGCGGACCGCTCGACCAGGCCCATCGCCCTTCCGAACAGCGCCACCGGATGGATCTGCTCCGGGGGCTCTCCGAGGACGAGGTCGGCGAGCATCCCCGCGGCGGCGGCAGAGGCGTCTCGCGTGCTCACCATCTCGCCGCCAGCACGAGGAGGCCTGCGGTCTCTCCCAAGACCCCGGCGGCGCCGAGCACGTCGCCGGTGAAGCCGCCGACGCGCCTGCGAGCCAGCATCACGGTGCCGGCGACCGCGAGCATCTCGGCCGCGAGGGAGACGAGTCCTCGCGTGCCCCGACCCCAGATCGCAAGCGCCACGGCGATCGGCGCGCCCACGATAAAAGGGACGAGCACGCTTGGCGGCCTGCCCCTCGGGTGCCTTTGCTTCTCACTGCCGGCTCCGCCGGCCTCGCCGGCCCCACCGGTAACACCGCCAACACCGAGATCCGGGTCGGCCTCGGCGTCGGACGAAGCCAAGAACTTCGAAGCGAGCCCCCCGGGGCGCGCGTAGGGGACGGCCCTCGCGGTCACGGCCATCGCGGTGCGTGAGCCGCACCACAGCGCGCCGACCACCAGTGGCACCGCGTGTGCGGACGCGAAGGCGCCGTAGCGAAGTAGCAGCACTACGGCCACGGTCACGATGCCGAACGCGCCGACCGCGGGATCGGCCATCGCCGCGAGGCGGCGGTCGGGGTCGAGCGGGGGCAGGAGGCCGTCGGCTGCGTCGGCGAGCCCGTCGAGGTGCAGGTAACCGGTGAGCGCGACGTCGGCGGCGATAGCCACCGCTGCTGCTTCGGCTGCGGGCCACGCCCTCCCTGCCGACCACCAGATGCCGCCCACGGCGAGGCCGATCGCGGCGCCGACAGGCCCGAACCACACGAGCGCGCTCGGAGCCGGCGCGACCGCCCCGCCGAAGGGGCTCAAGAAGGCGAGCGCCCGTCTCATCTGGCGATTCCGTCAGCTCTACGGAACTCGCGCCTCATAGATCGCCCCCGCCGCCGAAGCCGGCGGCGTCCTCCAGTGGTAGTACGCGCCCGGCCATCACCAGCAAGACATCGTCGGCGACGGAGGCGACCGCTCGATTGAGCGCACCGAGGACGTCGCGAAAGCGACGCCCCGAGACACTCGTCGGGTGCACCCCCATCCCGACCTCCTCGCTCACCACCACCGTGTCGCCGCGGCGCGCCGCCAGCGCCGCGCAGAGCGTTCCCGTGTCCACCTCCATGCGAGGGCTCGATGCGACCCATCCGCCGAGGGCGTCGACCAGCACTGGTCCCTCGAGCTCGAGCAGGAGCCGTGGCAGCTCGGCGCCGGCCTCCTCCGTGCGCCACGAGGCGGGGCGCCTGTCGCGGTGCTCCGCTATACGCGCTGCCATCTCGGGGTCCTCGCCCGCGTCGATGGTCGCGACGTAAGTGACGGCTGCGCCCATCCGAGCCGCCAGGCGCTCGGCCACCTCCGATTTCCCCGAGCGCGCTCCCCCTAGCACGAGGGTGATCAAGGCACCCACCTGAGGCCAGGCATCTCAGTACTCGATTCCCTTCACGGCGCGCACGCCCCGGTCATAGACGTGCTTGATCTTGCGCATCTCAGTGGCGGTGTCCGCGATGTCGATCAGCTCGGGAGCGGCGTCACGGCCGGTGACGATCACGTTCGTGTGGGGAGAGCGTTCCCGTATACCGGCCACCACCTCCTCGATGTCCACCCACCCGTAGCTCACCGCATAGGTGATCTCGTCGAGTATGAGCATGTCGTAGTCGCCGGACGCGAGCTTGGCCCGGGCCACCTCCCACGCGTGGCGGCCCTTGGCCTCGGTCTCGTCGAGATCGGTCGACTCCCACGTGAACCCGTCCCCCATGGTCTGCCATTCGATCCCGAGATGATCGGCGAGCTTTCTCTCACCGACCTTCCACTTACCGCCCTTCACGAATTGCACAACCCCTACGCGCCAACCTCGCGCCCACGCCCGCCCCATGACCCCGAAGGCCGCCGACGACTTGCCTTTTCCGTGGCCCGTGTTGAGGACCACGACCGAGTCCACTCTTGTCGTGGGGCGTCGCGGCTCCTCGTGCACGGGGTAGCTCGCGCGTCCCGGCGACTCTGCACCACCCGACTCCGACTCCGCACCAGCTTCTGACTCGGCGCCAGGCTGAGACTCGGCGCCAGCCTGGGTCTTCTCGGTCATATCTTTTCTCCTGCGCATCGTGGTCACCTCGTCCTCTGCGGTACCACCACGAGCTCGCCGCTCGAGGTTCGCAGCACCCGCACCTTCGTGCCGAAGTGCACGCCCAGCGAAGCCTCCTTCAACACCTCTGCCGGGGAGCCGGCCGCGGCGACCTTCCCCGCGGCGAGCAGCACGAGGCGGTCCGCGAACTGACCTGCGAGGGTCAGGTCGTGGAGCGCGCTCACGACGGTCAACCCATGCTCCCGGCGCAGCTCATCCACCAGTTCGAGGGCCTCTACGCGGCGCCCGAGGTCCAGCTCGCTCGTGGGTTCGTCGAGCAGGAGCACAGGAGCCTCCTGGGCAAGGGCGCGCGCGAGCACCAGGCGCTGGAGCTCGCCGCCGGACAGGGTCCCGAGGCGCCTGCTCGCGAACCGCGAGAGGTCCAGGCGCTCGAGCAACGAGGAGCAGACCCTGCGGTCGTGGCTGCTCTCGAAGCTGAAGTAGCCGATGTGCGGAGTGCGCCCGAGCAGCACGTAGTCGGACACGGCCATGTCGGAGGGCAACGTGGGCCGTTGCGGCACGTATGCGACCAGTCGTGCCAGCTGTCGTCTCGAGACTTGCGCACTGTCGGCGTCGCCTATGGCCACCTTTCCTTCGTGGGGCACGAGGCGGGCGATCGACCGAAGGAGCGTGGTCTTGCCCGCACCGTTGGGACCCACGAGGCCGACCCACTCCCCGTGCCCCACGCTCTCGGTGAGCTCCGACACTGCGGTCGAGGTCCCGTAACGGACCGTGACCCGCTCGAGCGACAAGCTCCCGGTCACAGCACCCGGCTCTGGGCTCGCCTGCTACGGAGCACGAACAGGAAGAACGGGGCACCCACGAATGCCGTCACCACGCCGATCGGGATCTCGGCAGGTGCCTGGAGGGTGCGTGCCGCCAGGTCGGCCAGGATCAGGAACGCTCCGCCGCCGATCATCGACACGGGCATGACCACCCGGTAGCTGGCGTTGGTCGACAGCCGCACCGTGTGCGGCACGATGATCCCGACGAAGCCGATCAGGCCGCTCACCGACACGGCTGCCGCCGTGCCCAGGGTCGCGGCTGCGACGACGACGATTCGCACCCGCGCCGAGCTGACACCCATCGCGTCGGCTTCTTCCTCGCCTACGCGCAGCACGTCCAGCAACCGACGATGCGCGACCAGCACGACGGCGCTCACCGTCACGTAGGGGAGGATGGTGAGCACTTCCGACCACGACGCCGTGTTGAAGCTCCCGAGGATCCAGGCGTAGACGCCTTGGAGGTCCGGCTGGTGATGTTGCTGGAGGTAGGTCTGGATGGCGGTGAGCATGGCTGCGACCGCTACCCCCGCGAGCACGATCGACGCTGAGGCACCCTTTCGGCCCACGGTCGCCCCCACGACGTAGGTGAGGACGACCGCGCCCACGGCGCCGCCGAATGCCGCCACCGGCAGGAGGGAGGAGAGATGGGTCCCGGCGACGATGACGGCAGTGGCGCCGAGCCCCGCTCCCGCTGCGACCCCCAGCAGGTACGGGTCCGCGAGCGGGTTGCGGAACACGCCCTGGTAGGCGGCGCCCCCACCGGCGAGCATCGCTCCCACCAGGCCCGCGAGGACGACCCTGGGCAGGCGGATCTGCCACACGATGTCCGACTGGACCGTCGACACGTGAGCGTGCGCGCGAAGCAGAGGCAGGTGGGCCTCGAGCGCCCCGAGCACCGTCGAGAGGGAAAGGTTCGCGGGCCCCACCGAAACCCCGACGAGCAGCGCGCCTGCCAGGACGACGAGCGCCACGAGCACCGGCTTCACGACCGAGGGCCCGCGTGCCGGCAGCATCGCCGGAGCAGGCGCAGCGCTGGCCCGCTCCACGGTTGCGTCGGGCTCGTGGAGCGTCACGCTCGCCTTCGGAGAGCTCATGGCGCGCGCTTCGAAGAGGGCGCCGACGGGTGCGCCGCCTCACACTGCGGTTCGCACTCCGTCTGCTCGGTCACGATGCGGCCGGGTGCTTGTCGAGCGCGCTCGCCACGGTCTGGAGCAGGTCGACGACGCGAGGGCCCCAACGCGAGGCGATGTCGTCGTCGAGCCCTATCACGTTGCCGTCGCGCACGGCACGCAGGGTCGACCATCCGGGGCGCGTGGCGACAGTGGAGGGGCTCTGCGCGCAGCAGATCGTGTCCGCCAAGAACATGTACTCGGGGTCGGCCTTGATGATGAACTCCGCCGAGAGCTGCGGGTAACCGCCGCTGCTCGCGGCACCCTTGGCCGCGTCGGCGATGTTCTTCAGGCCGAGGAGCCCGAGCACCTGGCCGATGAAGGTGGAGGACGTCACCGAGTAATAGGTCTGGTCCAGCTCGTAGTAGTAGGTCGCCGGGGAGGCGGGCTTGGGCGTATCACGGACGATGGATGCGATCCGGCTCTTTATGCCGGTGACCTCCGTCACCGCTTGGGCCGAGTGACCTGTGGCGTCGCCGAGCTGCTCGAATTGCGCGTACGCGCCGACGAGGCCGGACGGGGCCGGCTGGTAGAGGACCGGTATGCCGAGGGCGGACAGCTGGTGGTTGAGGGAGCTCGAGTCCCCGGGGCCTATGACCACCAGGTCGGGGTGGTAGGAGGCGATGGCCTCCACGTTCGGGTTCTCGGCGTCGAGGTTCGTGCGGGGCGCCTGCGGCGGGTAATCGGAGTACTGGTCGACTGCCCTCACCTGGCTGCCGGCGCCGATGGCGTAGAGGATCTCGGTGGCGGTGGACGTGAGCGACACGATCGAGGTCGGGCGCGCCGGCACCCTGACCGCACCGTTGGCGGCTTCTATCGTGACGGGGAAGCGCGAGGAACCGTTCGTGCCGGCCGCTGCTGCGCCAGTGCCGGGGGGGCTGCTGGAGCACGCAGCAACGATTCCACCGAGCACCATCGCCGTCGCAGCGATCACAGTTGCTCGGACGGTCGCGCGTGTCAGGCGGTTGGAACGGGGCATCTCTACTCCTCCATCGGTTGACGGAGGAGCGCTGGGACCGCTGTCGTATCGCCTTCGAAGGCGCCCAACGAACCGCCCTTCCTCCGAGGACAGGTCTCGTCGGCACAGGACAGGCGTCCGGGCTTGGCCCCTTTCGGAGCATCACCGTTGCGGGACAGCGCCGGAATCTCACCGGTCTTCGCTGGACCTGTACCACCCCGGCCGGCGGCCGAGGCGCGAGCAACATACCCCGCCGCTACGAGCGGCGCCACACCCGGGTGCAGTCCGAGGTCGTGTCAGAGCGAACGCCAATGAGGCTCGACCAGGCGTGTGGTCGATCCTCCGGAAGGTTTATTTAGGCAACCTACGGATCCACCCACACGCCAGTCCGAGTCTTGAGGCGTCGAGTCGCCGATCGCCCAAACGCACGCCTATCGCCGACGCGATACAGCCCAACGACCCGGGTCGGTGTCGTCCGGGTCCCCGGGCCCGGGGCCTAGTGCCCACGACCTGCGCCACGCCGACACCTGCGGGCCGCGCGGGGAGGTCGTGTCGCCGGTGGCCGCCCTTCGGCGCGCGCTCCAGAAGTCGGTCGAGGCCTCGTCGGCGAGCACGGCGAGTGCCTGGTAGACCCGCGCGCCGAGATGCCTGGCGTCCTCGCCGGCTTCCGGGGAGATCGGTGTGCCGAACGTCACTCGCGTGGGGCTCCTGTGAAGGCGGTTGCCGTCGCGCGGGAGCACGCGGTAGGTGCCTTCGATGTGCACTGGTACCACGCGACATCCGGTGCGCACCGCCGGAAGCGCGCTCCCGACGTGGAACTCCCCGAACCAGCCGTCCGCAGACCGACCGCCCTCCGGGTAGATCACGAGGTTCCAGCCGTCCTCGATCAGATCGGCGGCAAGCTCGGCCGACCTTCGGTTCACCCGTTGGCGCTCGATGGGTACTGCGGCCAGGGTCAACGACCACAGGTGCGCCTTCCAGCGGCGGTCGAAGAAGTGGTCGGCCGCCGCTGCGACCGCGGTGCGGTGCCTGAAGCGCGGGGGAAGCACCGAGAGCAACAGCGGCGTGTCGATGTGGCTCGCGTGGTTGGCGAAGAAGATGACCGGAGGCTCGACGAGCTCGAGCACCTCCTCGCCGCGGACCTCGGGAGAGGCCACGAGGTGAGTGAGAGGGCGCGTCACGTTGTCGAGGAGGACCGCTCGCACGAGGCGCGCCGGGTAGCGCCGTGCCCATTCGGTGGGGTAGTCGAGGCCGAGCTCTCGCTCGGGCTCAGGGCGCGAGAGGGTCTGTGGCCAGTTGGGCGCGGACCACGGAAACGACCGCCCCGCCGATGGCCATCTCCTGCGCAGCACCGAGGCAAGGGCCATCACTTCACCTGAGCCATGAGCAGCGGCGGCGTATGCAAATGCGTCACCGACGGATCGCGGCCGACGACATCGGAAGCCATCTCCAAGGCGTCGGCCATGGAGGAAGCCGGTTTGAAGCCGAGCCTGCGCACGGCGGCGCGATCCCCGCCGAGAACGATGACCGCACCCAGGTGCTCGAGTGCGTGCGCGCACCAGTACCACATGTAGAACGGGTGCACGCCGTGGTACGCGTGGCCGGTGCGGTAGAGGTGCACGTACCAGGGATCGGTGGCGTAGGCCTCCTCGTACTTGCCGATCTGCGCGGGATCTGTCGTGTCGGCGAGCACCTGCTCGAAGAAGTCGATGTAGCTCGGGTGGTGCCCAGGGTGGAACGACCACGGGGTGGGGTGGCTCATGATCACCACGCCTCCCTCGCGCACCAATGGCTCCCCCCTGTAGAGGTTGAAGAAGTATCCGAGACCGAGGCAGGCCACCAGCACCGGGTTCATG
>DATKIB010000076.1:0-5091 GCA_035509915.1 Acidimicrobiales bacterium
GAGCTACTGCCCTCGGTGGGGTTGCCTTCGGTTGCCGTCGGGCAGGTGGTTCTTCCCCCTGACCTGGGGAACGGCCTGCCAGAGTAGCACCGGCAGGGTCGGATCGGCTCAGCGGGTCTCCTTGTGCAGCGTGTGCTGACGGTCCCAGCGGCAGTACTTCTTCATCTCGATCCGCTCACGGTCGTTGAGCTTGTTCTTGGTCGTGATGTAGTTGCGCCGCTTGCACACCTCGCAGGCCAGCGTGACCTGGACCCTCTTCTCGTTCTTGGGCATGGGGGATTCCTTCCTTCTGACCGCCCGGGGACCCGCCCCGGGCCTGGTAGCGGCGGCGGGACTCGAACCCGCGACAACACGATTATGAGCCGTGTGCTCTGACCAACTGAGCTACGCCGCCATGGGCGAGCCCCCTGTCGGAATCGAACCGACGACACCAGCCTTACCATGGCTGTGCTCTGCCGACTGAGCTAAGGGGGCGCCGCGGGCTTCGTTCCGCGAGTCGCCAACGATAGCCGGGAGGCGGCCCGAGCTGCCTCCGCTCCCCCGGTTTTCGCACGTCAACAGTACCATCGGCAGATGCGGATCCGACTTGCGGAATTGGCCGACGCCGAGGCCATCCGGACGATCTACAACGTCGAGGTCACCGACAGCACCAACACCTTCGACATGGTGCCCCGCACCAGGGCCGAGCAGGAGGCCTGGATCCTCGGCCACAGCGGGGTCCACCCGGCCCTCGTGGCGATCGAGCCGCCGGACGCCGGGGTCGACGGGCTCGCCGGCGCCAACGGGGAGATCGTCCTGGGGTTCGGCTCGCTCTCGCCCTTCCGCGAGCGCTCGGGCTACTCGGGCACGGTGGAGAACTCGGTCTACGTCGACCGGTCCCAGCGTGGACGCGGGGTGGGGCGCGCCCTGTTGGCCGAGCTGCTGGTCCTGGCGTCGGACCACGGGTTCCACTCCGTCATCGCCCGCATCGCCGGGCACAACGAGACGTCCATCGGGTTACACACGGCCGCGGGGTTCGAGCTGGTCGGCGTGGAGCGGGAGGTGGGGCGCAAGCACCGCCAGTGGCTCGACGTGGTCGAGCTCCAGCGGCTGCTCTAGGAGGACTCGAGGACAGGGGCCGTCTGCTGCCCGGCGTGCCCGGGTGCGGGAACGCCCCGCAGCTTGGCGCGGTCGAGGCGCCAGGAGGTCGTCCAGTTCCCGAGCGGGGCGATGGCGACCGCCCACAGCACCAGGACCGCGAGCACCATGCTGATCGGATCGGTGTGGACCAGCTGGTTGAGCAGGTCGGCTCCCCCGGTCAGGCCGATGAACGGCGCCACGGTCGAGATGCCGAGAATGACGTAGAGCATCCGGCCCGTGGCGATCGGGGCCAGGAGGATGATCCCCCAGGTGAGGTACCAGGGCTGGACGACGGGACCGAGCACCACGAAGGCGAGCATGGTGATCCCGAGCGCGGAGAGCAGACCCATCCGCTCCCGGTGACGCAGGCAGTAGAGAGCGATCAGCGCGGCCGCGAGCAGGCCGATGGCGCGGGTGAGGGTGAGCATGCCGGCGAGGCTCACACCGATGCCCATCACGTGGGCGCTGCCCGAGATGGCGAGCCCGACCGCCGTGGCCGGTGCCATCCACGAACGCACCGTTCCCGGAGTGCCGAGGTTGGCGATCCAGCCCCAGCCGAGGCCCGACACGAGCGACAGCGCGCCCATCACCGCGACGGCGATGAGCCCGGCGCGCACCAGCATGCGGGCGCGGGCGCGCCACTCGGCGCCCGGGCCGGCCCAGTCCCAGGCGATGTAGACGATGCCGATGGCGGCGGGAACCTTGATGGCGGCGGCCAGCGCACAGAGCACCACGCCCCAGATCGGATGCCGCGAGCGCGCGGCCGTCACGCCGGCCAGGAGCAGTCCCACCATGAGCGCATCGTTGTGGGCGCCGCCGACGAGCGCGAGCAACGTGAGGGGGTTGAGCACGGCGAGCACGAACGCCGGCCCCGGGTCCTTGCCGAAGGAGCGGGCGAGCTTGGGGATGCAGTAGGCCATCAGCGCCACGCCGGCCACCGACTGCACGCGGAGCAGCAGGACGGTGATCAGCGCGTGATGGAAGCTGAGCGAGGCCGACCAGCCGGCCAGCATCAGGAACAGGGGGCCGTACGGGGCGGCGGTGTTGAACCACCGCGGATCCACCCCGTTGACGAAGGGCCCCGAGCCGAGGGTTCCCGGCCCGTAGTGGTACGGGTTGAAGCCGTGGCTCATCATCTCGCCTTGGGCCGCGTACGAGAACACGTCGCGGCTGAAGAGCGGCGCCACCGCCATCAGCGGGAGGATCCACAGAGCGAGCATGTAGGCGAGGGACTTGATCGGCACGTTCGGCCGCGCCCGCAGCGTTTGGTACAGACCGAACCACACGCGCACGAAAAGGACCATGCCGCCGTACACGGCGACGACGCCGGGCAACATCCACGCGGTCGTGGGCCAGGGTGACTCCCCGAAGAACCACGCACCGCCCCATCCCATCGATCCTTCGAGTTTGAACGGCGAGCTCGGCAGCGACGCGCCCACGCAGATGGAGACGACCGCGATGAAGCCGAGCAGCGCGGGACGGCGCAGGAAGGTCCAGTCGTCGGGATCGCCGCGGTCGGGCTCGACGCGCTGCGTGAGGGTGAGGCGCGGCGCGAGGCGGATCTGCCAGGCCTCGGCGCGCATGGACAAGCGGTTGAAGCGCGAGCTCATTTGGTCCCGGACCGGATGTGGGGTGGCCTCGGCGATGTCGTCCACTTGGATGTCTGTCTCGCTTGTCGTCTCCGGGCGACGGTCCCGGGGTCGGAGGGGAGGGGCCCACGCTCCACGAGCGCGTTCCCGCAATCGATCTGAAACAGCATTGTAACCCCACGCCGAACGGCGGCCCAGGCGCTTGGCCTGCGGTGTTACCAACCGAAGGTTACCGGCAGCCTCCAGGTCCGTCGACACCCGATGATCCCTGCGTGGGCCGGGAAGGATTCGAACCTCCGTAGGTGTTAACCGGCAGGTTTACAGCCTGCTTCCTTTGGCCACTCGGACACCGACCCGCAGGCGAGCGAGATTACTCGGGCCCCGGCCCCCGGACGCCCCGAGGGACGCCGGTACGCTGGCCGCATGCCCACTTTTGACATCGTTTCCGAAGTCGACATGCAGGAAGTCCGTAACGCGGTGGACCAGGCCAATCGGGAAGGGGCAACCCGGTTCGACTTCAAGAACACGGACTCATCGATCGAGCTGGGCGAGAACGAGCTCGTGCTGCGCTCCTCCACCGAGGACCGCCTGCGGGCGCTGCACCAGGTGCTGGACGAGAAGCTGGTGAAGCGACAGGTCTCGTTGAAGGCCTTCGACGCCGGCAAGATCGAAGAGGCTCAGAAGGGCACGGCCCGCCAGCACGTGGCCATCCGGGCCGGCATCTCCTCCGACCACGCCAAGCGGCTCAACAAGTTCATCAAGGATCTCGGCCTGAAGGGCGTGTCCTCGCAGACCCAGGGCGAGCAGCTGCGGGTCTCGGGCAAAAAGCGCGACGACCTGCAAGAGGTGATCGCAAAGTGCAAGGCCGAGGATTTCGGCATCCCGCTGCAGTTCACCAACTTCCGGGACTGAACGGACGCAGCGCCGGCCGGCGCCGGAGATTGCTCAGTCTGATTCCGAGTCCAGCTTCTCCGCGTGGTGCTCTTCGAACTCGACGGGGTCGATGTGGAAGAGCTTGTTGTAGATGAGGAACTTCACGATCCACAGGATGGCGAAGGAGAACAGGTTCGCCCCGTTCACCAACAGCGTCGTGGTCGCGTGCCCGTAGTTGTGGGTGCGGGCGAAGTTTCCGGCCAGCCACACGGCGAGGCTCGAGAACCCGAGGCCGATGAAGGACAGCACCCAGAACGGCACGACCTCACGCCAGAGATGTGAGCGCCCGCCCTTCCCCCACACCCACTTGCGGTTGAGGTAGTACGACGGAACGGTGGCGACGGCGTTCGCCAGGATGTTCGCCGGGACCTCCGACATCACCCGCCACACGCCGAAGGTCATGAACAAGGTGACCTGCGACACGATCGTCGAGATCACCGAGACGCCTGCGTACTTGAACAGCTTCAGGCTCGACGGGTGAGCGATGATCTGTCGGATCCGGGCCGCCATCGGCTGGTCGGACGACCAGATGTGCTTCAGCGGTGGGTGTTCCTGGGGCCTCGTCGGAGCCGGGTTCGCCACCCCCCAACACTACCCCGACGGCCAAATCCGACACTGGCAGCCGGTTAAGCGCCTGCTGTGAAAACCCGCTTGGTGCGCGCGACCTCGCCGAACCAATGGGCGCTCGGCTTGGGCCTTCGCTCGAAGATGCCCGGGGCAACCCCCACCAGGCCGAATTTGGGCCCGTACCCGAGGTGCCACTCGAAATTGTCGAGCAGGCTCCACACGAAGTAGCCGCGCAGATCGATGCCCTCGTCGAGGCAGCGGTGGGCGCTCTCGAGGGCCTCGGTCAGGAACGCGATGCGCTCGGTGTCGTCATCGGTGGCGATGCCGTTCTCCGTCACCACGACCGGCCGTCCGCTGATGGCCGCCGCGCGGCGGACGGTGTGCTCGACGGCCTGGGGCCAGCGCTCGTCCCCCATCTGGGTAACCGGGACGCTCGGGTCGTTCTCGGCCAGCCCGTCGGGTCCAAAATGCATCCGCGTGTAGCACTGCACCCCGACGAAGTCGTCGCCCCCGGTCGCCCGCAGGAAGACGTTCTCGAGCATCTCCTCGGCCGCGTCGCGCAGGGACTCGCCACCCGGCGCCGCGGTGATCTCGGCCATCGAGACCGTGAGGCCCACCGGGAAGTCGCCGGGCCCGGACCGGAGCGCGTCGACGGCACTGCGGTGCGCGCGCACCATCGTCTCGTTCACCGCGCCGTAGCGGGTGAAGTCCTCCTTGACCCCGGGCGGGTACTGCCCCTGGAAGTACCCCATGACCGACACCACGTTCGGTTCGTTGATCGTGCAGGCCCACCCGATGAGGTCGCCCAGATAGTCGGCGGCGCGGCTGACGTAGCGCGCGAAGCGGTCGACCGCGTCGGCGGACTCCCAGCCGCCACGGTCGG
>DATKIB010000077.1:0-3839 GCA_035509915.1 Acidimicrobiales bacterium
CGCCCGTTCTCGATGTGCGCGGTCGGTTCCCCGTCACTGACGATGATGATCTGTTTGTTCTCCCCCGGATCCCTCGCGAGCAACCGTCGAGCCAGCATCAACCCGTGCTGCATGTTGGTCCCGTAGACGAAGTCCCAGGAGACCTCGGGGAGCTCCTCCGCCTTGATCTCGCGCGCCACCTCGGAGAACCCGACCAGGCCAAGGAAGTCGCGCGGGAAGCGTGTCGAGATGAGCGTGTGCAGCGCCATCGCCACCTTCTTGGCTGCGAGGAAGTTGTCGCGCATCGGCATCGAGAGCGAGAGGTCGACCATGAGCACGGTCGAAGCGCGCGTGAGGTGCTCCGTGCGCGAGATCTCGAAGTCGTCGGGGGCGAGCCGTACCGGTGTCCCTCCCCCCGTGCGCCTCACGGCGTTGTGCACGGTGCGCTGGATGTCGAGGACGAAGGGATCCCCGAACTCGTACGGCTTGGTCTGGCCCTCCGGCTCGTGCCCGGTGCCCACGAAGGTGTTGGGGTGGCTACCGAGACGGTCCTTCGCCAGCTTGGAGAACAGGTCGCTGAGCGCCCGCTGGCCTATTCGGCGGATGCCGAGCGCGGTCAGCTCGTAACGCCCCTCGCGCTGCTCTATAAGTCCGGCCTCCTCGAGCTCCTTCGCCAGGCGCGCCAGGCGATCCAGCGAGCGGGAAGCGTCCGGGCCGAGGTACTTCTCCACCTGCTCGAGGTCCACCTCGGCCAGCGCACCCGGGGAGGACGCCGAGCGCAGGAACTGCTCGAGTCGGTCCATCTCCCCCAGCCGTCGCGCGGCTGCTGCGGCGTCGGCCAGGCCCATCGGGTCCGAGCCGCTGAACCGGTAGCTGCGCCCCCAACCCGCACCCGGCACCGCCCGGCGCAGGTTCTCCGCCAGCCGGTCCACCTGCCAGCGCAGGTCGAGATCCTCGAAGAGCGACTCGGCCAGTGCCTGGAGCTGGGCTCGCTGCTCGGGGGTCATCGAGTCCAGCACCGCTTGGACCGCGGCCATCTGGGCGGCGAACTGCTCCAACAGCTCGTCGAGGCTCTGGGGGTTGCCGGGGAAGAAGTCGCCGAAGCGCGCCATGAACTCCTCGAAGGAGGGGTCGAGCTCCTCCCCGCGCTCGCGCTGCTCCATCATGCGGTTGAGCGAGTCGAACATCTGGCGCACCCGTTCCATCTGCTCGGGATCGGGGTCGGTCATGGCGTCCGCCATCTGGTCGAACCAGCTGCGGGCGATCTCTTCGCGCAGGCGCTCGAGCAGCTCCTCGAAGTGCTCGCGGGCTTCGCTGGAGGTGAAGTCGTACTCCTGGAGCCCGCGCACGCGCCCGGCGAGGTCCTCGGGTAGCAGATCGAGCTGCAGACCCCGCTCGGCCACCACCTCGTCGGTGACCTCCTTGCGACGCTCGTCGCCCGACGTGCGTGCGTCCTCGGCCAGCGCCTCGAGGCCGACGCGCTCGGTGGCGACCACCTCCTCGAGCTCTTGGGCGATCTCGGCGAACGCCCCACCGAGATCACCGCTCTCGAGCTCCTCCTGCCGGCGCCTGCGAAGACGCTCCATGAGCTCGCGCATTCCCTGCACCCGCTCCCCGTCGGGGTAGCGGTAGCCCGACGTGAGAAGGCGCCGCAGGGCTGCGTCGGGGTCGCCGTGATAGAGGAGGTCGTCGGCTAGCTGCTCGAAGAGCGAGTCCACCTCGTCCTCGAAGCCGCGCTGGGTCCCGTCCCAGCGCGAGTAGTCCCAGCGACTGCCCATCAGCGGGACCGGTAGGTCGCCTTCGTGCCGGCTGCGTCCTTGTTGAGTCGCTTGGTGAGGTGCAGCCCCTCGAGGACGAATTCGACCGCGCTGGCCACCGATCCGGGGCCCTCCCCCCCGGCCATCGCAAGCACGGGAGCCTCGAGGGAGGGGATCTGGCCCAACAGCTCGGTGTAGGCGGACGTCGGAAGGTCGTCCCCCGCGTGGGCGATGCGGCTCTCGTCGAACTCGGCCACGACCGCGCCAAGCTGTTGCGTGGGGCAGCGCCTGCGGAACACCTCGAGCACGGCCGCCGAAACCAGGCCCTGGAGGATCTTCTCCTCGCGACCCTCTTCGAGGACTTCGAGCTCGATCTTGCCCTGCGTCGACGAGACGATGGCGGACAGGTCGCTGACCCGGGGAACCGCCTCCGATTCCGAGAGCCGCAGCGCGCGCCGCAGCGCGTTGGCGGCGAGTGTCTCGTAGTTGGAGATGCTCAGCCGGACCGACACCCCCGACCGCTGGTTGACGTGCGGGCTCTGGCGCGCAAGCTGCGACAGCTCGGCCACCACCTCCGCCATGAAGGCGGGGACCTCCACTCGAGGGCCGGGGCCGTCGGCCGGCGAGACGTGGGCCTCCTGGGCGACGATCGCCAGCTCGGTCGCAGTGTCGGGTGGGTAGTGAGTGCGGATCTGCGCGCCGAAACGGTCCTTCAAGGGAGTGATGATCCGGCCTCTGTTGGTGTAGTCCTCGGGGTTGGCTGTGGCGACGAGGACGATGTCCAGCGGCAGGCGGACCGTGAACCCACGGATCTGGACGTCGCGTTCCTCCAATACGTTGAGCAGCCCGACCTGTATCCGCTCGGCCAGGTCGGGCAGCTCGTTCACCGCGAAGATCCCCCGGTTGGACCTCGGCACGAGGCCGTAGTGGAGGGTGAGCTCGTCGGAGAGGTAACGGCCCTCGGCGACCTTGATGGGGTCGACCTCGCCGATCAGGTCGGCTATGGAGGTATCGGGAGTGGCGAGCTTCTCGGAGAACCTCTCGGTCCGGTGCACCCACCGGATCTCGGTGGAGTCGCCCTGCATGGCGACGAGGTCGCGCGCGTGGCGCGACACGGGTCGGTACGGGTGGTCGCGGATCTCGGATCCGGCCACCACCGGGATCCACTCGTCGAGCAGCCCGGTGAGCGAGCGCAGGATCCGGCTCTTTGCCTGGCCGCGCTCTCCGAGCAGGATCACGTCGTGCCCGGCCAGAAGCGCGTTCTCCAGCTGGGGCAGCACGGTGTCATCGAAACCCAGGACGCCCTCCACCAAGGGCTTTCCCTGCGCGATCCGGGCGGCGGCGTTGCGGCGGATCTCCTCGTGCACACCGAGCGTCTCGTACCCCGATGCGCGCAGCTCGCCGAGGGTAGAGGGGAGGTCCGTGGGCGGTTCGAGTGAGAAGGAATCGGTCATCGGGCCGAGCCTACGCCCGGGGCCGCCCGCCCCAGCCACGGCCGGGAAGGCGGGCGGGAGTTTCGCAGCGGGCGCCCAGGTGGAAAGATGGCTGGCGTCGGGCCACCAGGGGAGGCGACCTGTCGAGGGGCGTGCGGTGCCGACCGCTGAGAAAGGGAGGGTGGCGCCTGCGCGCCGGGAACATGAACGGACGGTGACATTGGACTCAGACCGAACGCCACGCACGGGCCGAGGCTCCCGCTGCGAGGGGCCGCAGAAGGCTCGATCGCCTCTTCCGCATCCTCTTCCGCATCCTTTGGCTGCCGGGGGCCGGAGCCGGTGAGCACGGCCGTCGAACAGCTCGATCCCGTCCCGGTAACGATCGGCCCTGCACGCGGCGGCCCCGACGTC
The DNA here is from genome assembly GCA_035509915.1 of Acidimicrobiales bacterium. GTDB lineage: Bacteria > Actinomycetota > Acidimicrobiia > Acidimicrobiales > UBA8190 > Bog-564. The sequence continues at coordinate 3,581 of DATKIB010000077.1, forward strand.
CGCACCCTGAGGCGAGATCCATGGTGGAGGTACCCCGCCGCCACCGTCGCCTTCTTGACCGTGATCCTGGTGTACCTGGTGTGGGCGGTCTTCCAGAACGCCTACTACTACGTCGGCGCCAGCATGCACCGCGACCTGATCTCTCCGTTCTACTCGCCTTGCATCACGGGCAGTTGCGTGCCGGGCGCCCACGGCACCTTCCTGGTGCTGCATTGGTGGATGATCACGCCCGCGATCCTGGCTTCGGTGGTGCCAGGGG
>DATKIB010000078.1:0-48207 GCA_035509915.1 Acidimicrobiales bacterium
AAGGTGGCGCTCTGGAGCAGCTGGATCACCGCACCGTGCGCGATGGCGGTCGCCCCGGCGGCTGTCTGGGTCGTCTCGACCGAGCCCAGGTTGATTGTGCTCTGGAGAGGCGTGCCCGCGAGGATGGTCTGGTCGACGCCCGGCGAGAGCGGGATCACCTGCTCGTTGCCGGGGATGTTGACGTGGACCGTGCCGATGGAGCCCGTCGCCGTCGGGGTCCAGGTGCCTCCGGAGTACGAGGAGCCGGTCTCGGCCGGGGAGATCACAACCTCCACTAGCGGCGCCGAATCCTGAGGGTGACCGGTGGCCGCGTCGGCCGCGCACTGGGCGAGGGTCGGCGCCGCTGAGACACCCGAGGGTGCTGCGCACCCGACGCCGGGAAGGATCTTCAAGTCGAGGGTGGACCCGTGGGACTGCGAGGTGAGGGTGTTCGTCGTAGTTGCGACCGATGAACCGGTCTGACCCATGTCGATGGCGATCGTGGGGTCGGCGTCGTTGGTCACAACGTTGTAGAGGTTCTGGAGAGCCTGGTCGATACCCCCGAGAACGGTGCCGGCGAAGGACGGCGCGACGTTGGAGACGGTCGAGAGAGCCGTGCAGACCGTGTTGAGCAGCAAGCCCACGGTGCCCGTGTTGCTGCACGAGTCGGCGCTACCGCTCGAGGGGGCGGCTCCGAGGATAGGGGAGAGCAAGCCGTTCAGGCTGACGGTGAAGTTGGCGACCTCGCCCATCGACGAAGCGGAGGGGTTCCCACTCGCGTCCTGTGACGCCACTGCATAGCCGCACGAGGCGCCCACCGACACCGCCACCGGGATGCCGCTCGGGGTGCTCCCGCCCTGTGAGCAGGTCGGCGTCGAGCTGCCATCGGTCTTGCCGGGGCTCGCCTCGGTGGCCTTCTGGTCGATGTGAACGCCCGAGGTGGTGACGAGGGTGCCAGCGCCCTCGGCCGCCGCGTAAGCGGCCGGTTGCTGGTCGCAAAGGCTCGCGGTGCCGTCGTCGTTCTTGTTGGCGACGCTGGCGCCGTTGGCGATCGCGGCGCTGTCGTTGACGCATGCCGACGAGTTGCCCCCGGTCACCTCGGTACCGAAGAGGTTCACGACCGACCCCGTCGCCTGCGAGGCCAGGTTGAAGCCGGTCGCCGGCACGGACTGGGCCGCGGTAGCGGGTACCGCTGCCGCTACCGACAGCGCCGTCAGCGCCGCCGCTGCGAAGATCGAAATGACACCGAGCCGCGCGACGGGCGCGCGACCAGGGCCGTCTGCCTTACGGAACACTCGAGCCATGTCGGTTCCTTCTTCCCCCCGGGTTTTCACCGGTGCCGTCTTGTCGGTTCTGATTGATCAGGCCGTCGCCCGCCAATGCCCCGCCAGGGACTCGGCTGCCCGGCACACCGGACAACGCCGCCGCTCGCGCTTCCTTGCGGTCAAATACGCGCCCCTCGTGAGGTTTCGCGGCCAACCCGGGCACTGTCCGTGGCTTTCTGGGCCAGGGGGTCCGAAAACCGCTTGCTCAGCGGCGGCCCCCGGAGAGGATCCTCGAGACAGACGAGATCCTGCGCAGCCTGGGCCAACCCAGCAGCCCTCCGCCCAGCATCACGAGCACGACCAGGAGGGGCATCGAGCCGGACCACCACTCCCCCGTGTGGACCGATGTCGGCGACGCAGAGGCCGCGGTCGCCGCTTTGGCAGCCGGAGCGGCGCTCCCGCCGGACGCTGCGGTCGAGACCGGGGGTGAGGGCGCGCCCGCCTGCGTTCCCGAGGCCGATGCGCTGCCGAGGTCGGCCGAGATCGCGCCCTGGCCGCTGCCGCCGCCGGGGAACGAGCCTGACTCGAGGACCTCGACCTCTGCGCCCTGCGCGGTCGCCGTAGCCCCCGTCGAGCTGTGGTTGACCTGCGCGGAGCCGAGGTCGATCGTCGTCTGCAACGGAGTGCCGGCGAGGAACGTCTGGTCGACGTTTTGCCCCACCGATGTCACCTGCTGTGCTCCGGGGATGTTGACGTCCACCGTCGCCAGCGAGCCGCTACCGGTCGAGGCCCAGCTCGTCCCGTCGTATGTGGACGTCGAGTGGGCGGGCGACACGAGTATCTCGACGAGCGGCGCGCTGTACTGAGGGTGCGCCGAAGCCTCGTCCGAAGTGCACTGCGCGACCGTCGGCTGGCTAGCAGCGCCCTGAGGGGCCGCGCAGCCCGCGCCGGGAAAGATCGCTATGTCGAGAGTCGATCCCTGTGCCGTCGCAACCGAGGTGTTGCCGGTGGCTGACACACTGGTCTTCGCCTGCCCGACGTCGATCGTGACGGTCGGGTCGGAGCCCTTGGTCACGACGTCGTAGATGTTCTGGAGGGCCTGGTTGATGCCGGCCGCCGGATCGTCTGCAGGCGGCGCGGTGGACGCGAGCGATGACAGGGCAGTGCAAAGAGTGTTGAGCAACACGCCGACGGTCGCCGAGCTTTCACAGGAATCCTTGGTTCCGGAGGAGGGCGAGGCCCCGAGTAGGGGGGAGAGGACGCCATCCAGGCCGATCGTCAAGTTGGCGACCTCACCCATCGAGGACGCCGCCGGGTCGCCGGTAGCGCTGACCGCCGCTTCGGCGAACGCGCACGACACCCCGAGCGACAACGAGCCCGGTGTGCCAGAGGGAGTGCTCCCTCCCTGCGCGCAGGTCGGGGTCGTCTTCCCGTCCACGGCGCCCACCGAGCTCTCCGAGGCCTTCTGGTCCTCGTTGACGCCTGACGAGCCCGCAAGTGTCCCGGTGCCTTCGGACGCCGCGTACAACGCAGACTTCTGGTCGCAGAGGCTGGGGGAGCTGTCCGCGTTCTTGTTGGCGACGGGGCCAGTTGTGGCGCCGGACCGTTCGTCGTTGAAGCACGAGGAGGAGTCGCCCCCGACGACCTTGGTGCCGAAGGCGACGATCTGTAGACCCGTCCCCTGCGCGGAGGATGTGATCCCGGCGTTGGTGGAGGCGCTCCCCGCTGACACCGGCGCTGCGGACGAGAAGGAGAGAAGGGTCGTGGCCGCCAGCGCCGCTGCGCCTGCCAGCCCCAGTCGAGCTCCGGTCCGAAGACGGCCTCGGCCTCGACCCAGTCCTCGGTGACCTCCCCCTCGAAGGGTCCGCCGTCGGCCTCCGCCCGATCCGACCCCTGTGCGATCTCCGTATCGACTACCCAGGCCCAAGTCCATGACGCCCTGCTTTCGCCTTGTTGGCTCCCTTTGGTCTTTGGTCGATGACCGTCCACACCGATTCGTACCGACAACTGATTCAAGAGCGATTCCTCACGTGCCTCAGGACGCAGGTAGCGAAGGTTGTGCGCTCCTTGTGAGGTTGACCGGGGCACGAAGAGTGGCATGATTGCCCGCAACAAACAATGCCGCCACCGGCTGCGACTTCCAGGTGCAACCATCCCGAGACCGCCTAACATTTGCAAGTGACTTGACATCGGGTGCTCGAGGCTCGTGGCTGGCTCAAGGGCGGAAGGTCGGAGGCCGATTCGAATGGACAAGATGATGGGAATAAGTACTCTTGGTGATGGGAACGGCACTGATATGTCCTTTTTCGCCTCGGCCGACGTGGCGTATACGGCCGGCAAAAGGGGTTTCACGGCGTGACAGTTAGGCACCGAAGGGGGGGCCGTAGGTGACAACGCTTCTCACGGGCGGCGGGACGCGAAGTCGGGAAGCGCTCGACGACGACGTCGACCTCGTGCGCGACAGAGCGCTCGTCACTCGTGCGCAAGCGGGTGAGCGCGAGGCGTTCGACGACCTCTACGCTCGCTACTACCGGCGGCTCTACCGCTTCTGCCTACGCCGGCTGCACGATTCCTACGAGGCGGAGGACGTAGCCCAGGAAGCTTTCTCACGCGCCTGGCGCGCGCTGCCGACCTTCGCAGGCGACCGGCGTTTCTACCCTTGGTTGAGCGTCATCGCCGCCCACCTGTGCACCGACGTCCTGCGCCGGCGCAACCGCTCGACACCCGTCGCCGAGTTCCACCAGAGCAACGTCGCCAGCACGGAGGACGGTGGCGAAGAGCTGATGATCGCCGCTGTCGACTCGGACCTCGTGGCCAGAGCATTCAAACGCCTGTCCGACAGGCACCAACGCATCTTGAACCTGCGCGAGGGGTCCGGCTGGTCGTACCAGAAGATCGCCGACCACGAGGGCGTCGGCATCACCGCGGTCGAGACCTTGCTATGGCGCGCACGTCAGGCCTTGAAGCGCGAGTTCGCCGCGCTGGCAGGTGTAGAGGGGCGCAGCGCAGCCTTCATCGGTGGGATGTTCTCCCTCGCGGCTCTGCGGAGACTGCTGCGCCTGCCACTGCACCACGCGCGCCGGCTCGTGCATCTCGCACAGGGCGGGGCCGGGCTCGCGGTGGGGTCCGCGGCGGCAGCTACCGCGATGGTCGTTGCAGCGACGTTGAGCGGGCCCACCGCACAGGCACCCGCCCAGCTGCCCACGGCCAACGGCCAGTCGGGGACGGTGTCGGTGGCGGGGGTGACGCCCACCTCTCCCGGCCCGGCGGGCCTCCAGACCCGCGGCGCACCGGGCTCGGGCACGACGACCGGCACGAGCGCGAGCTCCCTGCCGGGCGGCACCCTGCCCACCACGCCCGGTGTTGCTAATCCGCTCTCGGGCACGCCGACGGTCGACGGTGCCGCCGGAGCGCTGGGTAACGCCCCCGGATTGATCGGCGGCGCGGCGGGAGTCCCGGTTGCCGGGATCGCGGGGAGCCTCCCCCTGCCGGGAGCCGGGGTCGGCACTCAAAGTGTCAACGGCAGCAGCCTCGACGGCGCCGCTGCGGCGATAGGTCAGCTGCCTCTCGCCGCCGTGTCGGGTGGCGGCGACGTGGTGCAGGTCGGTGGAACCTCCACCGGCACGAGCGCGAACACGAGCTCCACGCTGGGACCGGTCGGCTCGACCGTCTCCGGCACCGGCGGGAGCTCGGTATCGGACGTAGGCGGGCTGCTCGGCTCGACCCCGGCCGGCGCCCCGGCGTCCACGGGTTCGGCGACGGGCACGCAGAGCACGAGCGGCACCTCCGCGTGCTCCCCCACCGGCCTCGCCGGAACCTTGGCGAACGGCGTCACGATCGGACGGACCTCCACGCAGGACTGCGGCAACTGACGAGGCATGGCAGCCTGGAGTCGCTCGGAGAATCCCAGTCGTGACCAAGCGCCGTCAGCAGCGCCGGAGGCTCGTGCTCCCTCATCGGTGAGCGAGCCGGAAGCGATCATCTCGATCCAGGGCATCTCCAAGTCGTTCGGCAGCCACACCGTCCTCTCCGACGTGACCTTCGACGTGCCGAGAGGCAAGACGACCGCGATCATGGGCCCTTCTGGCACGGGCAAGTCGGTGATGCTCAAGGTGATCATCGCCCTGTTGAAGCCCGAGACCGGCCAGATCTACGTGGACGGCGAACCCATCGTCGGGGTGCGCGAGAAGGACGTGTTCCGCATCCGTAGGAAGTTCGGCGTGCTCTTCCAGGACGGAGCGCTGTTCGGCTCGATGAGTCTTTACGACAACATCGCCTTCCCGCTGCGCGAGCACACCAACAAGACGGAGCGCGAGATCCGGGGGATCGTGCTCACCAAGGCCGAGCTCGTCGGCCTGGTCGCCCACCTGTCTAAGCTCCCGGGCGAGGTGTCGGGCGGCATGCGCAAAAGGGCGGGCCTTGCGCGCGCCCTCGTGCTCGACCCGAAGATCATCCTCTTCGACGAGCCGGACTCGGGCCTCGACCCGGTCAGGGTCGCCTACCTCGACGACCTGGTGAACACCGCTCAGCACGAGACCGGCGCCACTTTCTTCATCATCACCCACAACATCGAGTCGGTGATGAGGACCGCCGACTACATGGGCCTGCTCTTCCGATCGCGGCTCGTGGCCTTCGGAAGCAAGCCGGACATGTGCGCGAGCTCGAACCCCATCATCAGCCAATTCCTCGCAGGGAAGGCCGAAGGGCCGATCGGGATGGACGAGATGGCCGAGTCCAACAGCGAGAGCGCCGGCCCGGCGGCGGGTGTGGCAGTTGGGGCCGTCCGCGCGCTCGGCGCCTGAGGGCCGCTCCCCCTTCTCGGGTCCTTGGGTCCGTCGAGTCAAGCGAGGACTGATCGTTGCTGCGCACGGCAGTTACGGAGGAGACCTTCGTCGAGAGCTTCGACAGGATCGTCGACGGCGCCTTCGAGCCCTCGAGGGGGCAGTGGCTGCCGGATGCCTTGTCCTCGGCTGCCTCGGCGCTCGGTGACCACGGGCTGATCTGGTTCCTCCTCGCGGTCGCTCGTGCCCGAAAGCCGGGCCGGCCGAGGAGGGTGGCCCTGCGCGCCCTGGTCTTCACGGGAGCCGTTGCCCCGCTCGTGAACAGCGCGCTGAAGAGGGCAGTCGGGCGCGTGCGCCCGCAGCGGCGCCCGGGGCGCTCCGTGCCTGTGCGTATACCGCGTACCGCCAGCTTCCCCTCGGGTCACGCCCTCGCCGCGTGGTGCGCCGCCACGCTCCTCGCGGAAGGCGATCCATTGGCGCCCACCTATTACGGGATGGCGGCGGCGATCTCATTGAGCCGGGTCCACGTAAGGCTCCACCACGCGACCGATGTCGTGGCCGGGAGCGTCCTCGGTGTCCTCCTCGGCCGGGCGGGGCGCGCTCTGCTGCCGATCGCGAACTGAGAGGTCCACGCGTGGGGAATGCCCGCCTACGCGGAGGCGTTGACCCGTGCGTGGGGAGAGCACGCTTCGCCGTCACGTACGACTACCGCTGCCCCTTCGCGCGCAACGCGCACGAGCACGTGGTAGCAGCCCTGAATGCAGGGGCACCTTGGGAAGTCGAGCTCGTGCCCTTCTCCCTCACCCAGGCCCACGTCGAAGACGGCGCGGCACCAGTGTGGGACGACCCGGCCAAGGCCGGTGATCTGATCGCCATCGAAGCGGGCCTGGTGGTGCGCGAACGTGCGCCAGAGCGGTTCTTGGACGTGCACCTCGCTCTGTTCGCCGCTCGTCACGACGAGGGTCGCGACCTTCGCGATGAAGAAGTCGTGGCCTCGGTCCTCGAAGCTCACGGAGCCGATCCGGCCGAGGTGTTCGCTGCGATCTCCGACGGGTGGCCGCGCCACGCCTTCCGCAAAGCGCACGAAGCTGCCGTGTCCGAGCACCAGGTGTTCGGCGTCCCGACGTTCGTCGTCGGCGCCGACGCGGTGTTCGTGAGGATCATGACGCGTGCCGGTGAGGACCCCGAAGAGAGCCGGGCGACGATCGAACGAGTGCTCGAGCTTCTCGTGGACCACCCCGAGCTGAACGAGGTGAAGCACAGCACCATCCCCCGCTGAGGCACTGGGGACAAAGGGGTCCACGAGAGCTCGCGACACCGGCCATCGGGAATGCTCTGCGCTTACGGGCAGACCTTCGGGGCTCAGGGCCGAGCGAGCTGTCCCAGCAGACCTCGAGTGCGCTCGACCTCCCCGGGTGTCCCGTAAGGGGCACCCGCGAACACCGTGGCGCCTGCATCGGCCACGCGGGCGATCGCGGCGGACACGTCCTCCTCGCTGCCGACGATCGACACGTCAGGAGGACCCGCCGCTCCCTCTCGGTCGAGCATCGCCCGGTACGACGGCAACTGCCCGTAGACGGAGAACACCCGGCTCGCCCTCTCCAGAGCCGCCTCGCGGTCGGCGGTGACGCAGACCGGGAGCAGCACCGCCACCTCGGGCGCGGGCCGACCCGCGCCGCTGGCTGCCGACGAGATCGTAGGGACGATGTGGTCCGCCAGGGTCCGCAGCCCCACCATCCAGGTGACCGTTCCCTCGGCTTGGCGCCCTGCGATCCCGAGCATCTTCGTACCCAGCGCCGCCACCAGGACGGTAGGAGGTGCCGGCACCGGGGCCTCGAGCGGGCCGAGGGTGTTGGTGCGAAGCAGCTGGCCCTCGAAACCCACGCGCTCGCCTCGCAGCAAGGGTTGGAGGATCGACAGGTACTCCTCCATGTAGCGTGCCGGGCGCTCGTAGGACAGGCCCCACATGCCTTCGACCACCAGCTGGTGCGAGAGGCCGATGCCGAGCACCAGCCGACCTCCGGTCGCGGCCTGGACCGTCAAGGCCTGCGCGGCCAGGATCGCCGGATGGCGGGGGTGCACCGGCACGACCGCCGTGCCCAGCTGGATGGCAGGCACCTCGCGTCCGACCAGCGCCAGCGTGGTCAGAGTGTCCCAGCCGAAGATCTGCGACGACCAGAGCGACGAGGCTCCCGTCTCCGCCAGGACTCGTGCGCGACCGACAACCTCGTCGAGCGTCCCGTTGGTCTCGAGGCCGATACCTATGCGCATCTCGCTCCCCCTCCGCAGGTGCGGCCTTCGAGGGCAGTGGTACCCCGCCGGCCGAGTGAGCAAGGCAGTCTCGCAGTACGGTGCTCGGCGTGCCTAGAGGGGACGCCACGGAGTTGCACGCCGACCTGGCGGCGCTCGCCTTCATGCTCGGCAGGTGGGCCGGGGAGGGCGAAGGCGAGTACCCCACCGTCGAGCCGTTCCGCTACGGGGAGGAGATGACCTTCTCCCACGTCGGCAAGCCCTACCTGGCCTACGCGCAGCGCTCGTGGAGCCTCGACGACGGACGCCCGCTGCACGCGGAGACGGGCTACTGGCGCCGAATGCCGGGCGGCAGGGTCGAGATCGTGATCGCGCATCCCACAGGGCACACGGAGGTATCGGAGGGCACCCTCGACGCCACCTCGGTCACACTCGAGTCCTCGAAGGTGACCGGGACGCCTAGCGCAAAGCAGGTGGAGCGGATCGTCCGTAGGTTCGACGTGGCGGGAGAGCAGATGAGGTACGTGCTCGAGATGGCCGCCGTCGGGCGACCTCTCGAGGTTCATCTTCGGGCGACCCTTCGGCGGGTCGCCGGACCCTGACGGCTGCTTTCTCGCGCTGTTAGCACAGGCCAAACGTCCAGAGCTCGCGCGGTCGGGTGCCCTCATCTCGGCTCCGCGGCAGCACGAGGCGGGAGGACCCGAGCTCCCGATTGGTCGGCCCCACATGCACCCGAGAGGAATTCTCAACAGAAGCGCAAGAAGTCAACGGGGCCTTCGTTCTGCTGCCGACCGAGGAGGGTTCCACCCATGTCCACGCGCCACCCACGCCGGTGGCCCCTCGCTGGGGCCATCTTCGCGAGCACCGGAGCAGTCGCCGCGGCAGTCCTGCTCGTCTCGACAGCGGCCTGGGCGGCGTCCAACACTGTGACGATCCCCTCACAAGGGGGGAATACCAAGGTCGTGGTCTCGCCGGGCCAGCTCGTCTACGCCGGATACGACTTCACCTACCCGAGCATCGCCCCGAACACGACCTCGGTCACCACCGAGATCAACAACACGAGTGCGGTGCTCTCCGTCGGGTGTGACGACGGATCCACCCCGAGCCAGTCCTCCATCACGATCACCATCCCCGACGAGAACTACACGGCGAACGCGGGCAACTGGGCGCCGAGCAGCGACCAGTCCGATCCCTCCGTCTACCAGGGCTCGATCGCGATGCCCGACCTGTGCAACGGGGGCGCGATGGACGTTGGCCAGAACAAGGGTGCCAACACCATGGGACCGTTCAACGGGGACTTCTACTCCTCTGCCGCCAGCAGCGATCCCTCCCAGGACACGGTCCACGTCCGTTGGCACTACGGGACGGCCAGCGACCTCTCGTCCAACGGCGGCACCGGGACGAGCTGGTCGAGCACCCAGTCGGGGACCCCTGACCCGCTCACCGGCGTCTCCGTCTTCCCGGCGGCCGGGCGCTGGGCGCCAGGGGCACTCATCGTGGTGTTCGCGGGGAGCGCCCTTGGCATGGTGGTGTACCGCCGTCGCCGTCGCGCGGTTCCCAAGGGTTAACCGTGTACACCGCCGCAGGCGGGGCAACTGCGGTAGCCGGAGGAACGGCCGCACTGGCCTTCACCGGGGCGCCGGTGGTGTTCCTCGTGACCTTGGCCGTGTCGCTGTGCATGGCGGGGATGCTCCTGTGGCGTCTCGGCCGGGTCCGTGCTGACGGTCCCTGAGGCACCCGTGCTGGTGGACGGCGCTCGTGAACCCGCGCCGGACGGGGCCGATGAGAGAATTTCGAGGACGACGCAGGCGAATTGGGCGGCGGCCGTAGCCCTGCTCCTCTTGGGCCTGGCTCTTCTGTGGCAGGCAGGCCTGTGGCGGGCGATGGAGACCGTCGTCTCCGCACACCTGATGAATTTGGTGACCTCGGCACATGCCACCGCATATGCCACGACCAACACCATCGTGCTCCAAAAAGGTGGGAAGTCGATCGCCGCCTTCCTTTTGAGCGGGGAGTGCTCGGTGGCCTATTTCTTGGCCTTTCTCGCCTTGGTGGCCGCCCCCATGGCCCTGCTGCCACGCGTCGGCTGGATTAGGGCGGTCGTCGCCTCCATCGCCGCTGGAATGCTCATCGAGGTAGCCAACCTCGTGCGCCTCGCAGGCATCGGGATGGCCGTCGTGGACATCGGAACCAACAATGGCTACACGTTGGCTCACACGTATTTGGGTCCGTTCGTGATGTTCATCGTCACGGCGGTCGCGGGGGTGATCTTCGTCGGATCGATGTTCTACCGCCGCGGCTGGACGAAGTCACCCTCCTAACCGGCATTCGAGATGCAGCAGATCCTCGGTCTCGTTTCCGAGTGCCTCCTAGCCGTCGCGGTTCCCTATTTCTTCTTGAACGTGATCCTGGGAATAACCGTCGCCCGCAGGGAAGGCGGGTCCCTCAGAGGACAAGAGCAGATGGTTACGAAGGGGGCTCGCGCGCCGCAAAGGGATTGGGAGCTTTACTTCCTTGTCCCCTGCCTGAACGAGGCACGGGTCATCGGTGCCACGGTAGAGGCGCTCCTCGACCAGGACGTCTCACGGATCTTCGTCATCGACGATGATTCCGACGACGGGACAGCCTCTGTGGCCAAGCGTCAGGCGGCGCTTCGGGGAAAGAGCGAACGAGTGGTCGTCGTGAGGCGCAAGCTCCCGGACGCCAGGAAGGGCAAGGGCGCCGCCCTCAACGCAGGTCTCGTCCAAGTCAAAGCGGACATCGCCGCTCGGGGGATCGATCCCGACAACGTCGTCATCGCCGTCATGGATGCGGACGGAAGGCTGAGCCCGGGCGGCGCGCGGGTCCCTTTGGCTCTCTTCGAGAATCCCCGCGTGGGCGGTGTCCAACTGGCGGTCCGAATCCGCAATCGCCCCAAGCTCATCAACCAGTTCCAGGATGTCGAGTTCTGGATGATCTCGGCCCTTTCGCAGTTCGCACGTTCCCTGAGCGGCACAGTGAGCCTCGGGGGCAACGGGCAATTCACTCGCCTCACCGCTCTGCTGGGACTCACCGGCGACCCCTGGAGCGATTCCCTCACCGAGGACCTCGACCTCGGACTGCGACTGGTCGCCGACGGTTGGCAGGTCACCACCACCGGAGCCGCGTTCGTCGACCAGCAGAGCGTCGACAGTTACCGTCGACTGCTTCGTCAGCGGACGCGCTGGTACCAAGGTCACATGGCCTGCATAGTCCGGATGGGAGAAATTTGGCGCTCCAACAAGGTTCGCCAGATCGCGCTCCTGGAGGTGTCCTCCTACCTGCTCGTGCCTTGGCTCCTCGTCTTACCATGGTCGATCCTCCAGCAGTGGATCTTCTTCGAGATCTGCTTCGGGTCGGGTCGAGGCGTGTTCGCGGGAAATCTCGGATCGCTCCCTTGGCGAGTCAGCTACGCGGTGATGTGGTACCTCATCTCCTTTCTCCCGAACATAGTGATCGGCGTGACCTATTCGCGAAGGACACGGCAGGTGTCACTCGGTCGCTCGCTGGTGCTCGGGCACTTGATGATCATCTGGAACTACATCGGCTATACAGCCGCTTGGAGCGCTCTGGTCCGCATCGTGAGGGGCCGCACAGGCTGGGACAAGACGGCACGCACCGTCGAGGGAGCCGAGGAGTCGATCGCCGTAGCGGTGGGGACCTCGTCTTAAGAGGGCAAGGGCACCGGCGCCGGGGCTTGGGACGGCGGCGCGAACTCGTCGGGAGGCGGTCCCTCTCCGAAGAAGAACCGGACGGCCTCGAGGCTGCGGCGAACAGCCTGACCGTCGCCGTAGGGGTTGACCGCGTTGGCCATGGCGCGGTGGGCGGCTGGGTCGCGAAGCAGCTCGAGGACGCAGTCGCGGACCTGGGCCCGGTCGGTGCCCACCAGCCGTACCGTCCCCGCGACGACCGCCTCGGGTCGCTCGGTGGTGTCGCGCATGACGAGCACCGGCTTTCCGAGGCTCGGGCCCTCCTCCTGGATCCCACCGCTGTCGGTCAGGATCAACGTGGAGCGCTGCATCAGCCGGGCGAAGCCGCCATAGGCCATTGGCTCCACCACCGTCACGTTGCGAAGGTCCTCGATCGCCGGGAGGATCGATTCACGGACGCGCGGGTTGCGATGTATGGGAAAGACGATCCGTAGGCCTGGCTCGGCCCTCGCGATGTCGGCCAGGGCCAAGCCGACGCCGACCATGGCCTCTCCCCACGACTCACGGCGATGAACCGTCACCAGCAACACTTGCCCGTCGTGATCGTCGAGGTCGTCCAGAGCCGGTTCCCCGTACTCGACGTCCATGGCGATCGTTCTGAGCAGTGCATCGATGACAGTGTTGCCCGTGACGACGATGCTCTTCCGGCAGAAACCCTCTGCCAAGAGGTGGTCGCGTGCGGTCGAGGTCGGTGCCAGGTGCAGGTCGGTCAGCTGGGATGTGAGCCTGCGGTTCATCTCCTCTGGGTAGGGCGAGCGCGTGTTGCCGGTCCTGAGGCCTGCCTCCACGTGGCCGACCGGCATCTGGTGGTAGAAGGCCGCCAGAGCCCCTACGAAAGTGGAGGTCGTGTCCCCCTGGACGAGGACCATGTCGGGCTTCACGCGCTCGAGCAGGGGAGAGAGTCTCTCGAGCGCACGAGTCGTCACGGACTGGAGGCTCTGGCGGTCCTGGATGACGTCAAGGTCGTAGTCGGGGCGGATCCCAAAGACGTCGAGGACTTGGTCGAGCATCACGCGGTGCTGGGCCGTGACCGACACGACAGGCTCGAAGTCGCCGGCTTCTCTCATCGCCAGCACTATCGGGGCCATCTTGATGGCTTCTGGCCTCGTCCCGAACACCAACAGGATCCTTTTCACCTTTGGCTCGGACTTCACCTGCTGCTGGGCCTTGACCTTCTGCTCAGACTCGCCCATCGCCGTCACCTTACGACCACGACGGCTCAGCCAGCGCGCCGCTCCGTCAAGTGTGGTTGTAGATCCAGTAGCGCAGCTCGAAGGCCGGACCGAGGGCCAAGCCCTGGGCTTGGTAGTACGCCTCCCGGGCCAGGACACCCGATGGGTCGCCGTCCACGATCCCACCCGTCCCGCAGTCCATCGCGTACTGCTCGGTGTTGATCACGACCTGAGGAACGACGCTCAGGCGCTGGAGGTAGTGGACCCAGCCGACGGCGTCGCTCGGCGTCACCTGGTTGTAGGCCGGTTGGCACGACGAGCCCGCGACGTAGTCCTGAAGATCGATGGCCGTAATGCCTCCCCTGACGCTGCGCAGTGTGGCAAACAGTTGAGTGAGGGACTGGCTGAGCCCCCCCATCCCGACGGTGTTCTGGCTGTAGACCGAGTACGGGTACCAGAAGGCTGGCGACCACATCACTTGGCGTCCGCCTCGCACCGAGCCGAGGGCGTTGATCTCGGCGCTCAAGAGGCTCTCGTAACCCGCGAGGACCTGCGGGTAGTACAGCTCGTTGAGGTTGGCCTCGTAGGTGATGTACCAGTCGGCCGACACGTGCGGGTAGCGCTGCACGAAACTCTTCGCGACCGCGGCCGACTCGGCGACGTAGCCCGACACGAAGGACTGGTCCTCGACGCCCTCGACGTAGAGGCTGCCGCTACCCGTCCAGTCGGGACCGATCGTGCCCACATAGACCCTGGCGAAACAAGGATGGGCCGAAGCGCCTGGGAGGAAGGGCTGGACCACGTCGAGGTAACTGGTGAGGAGTGTCCCGTTGGAGGATGCGACGTCCTGGAGCACGAGATTGCCGGTCGCCTGTACCCCAGAGGGGCAGATCTGCCCGAGCCAGGCTTGCAGCTGGCCGGGGCTGTAGTCCTCGGCCAGGGTGGAGAGCTGGATCATGACCGAGGGCGATGACTTCGAGCCACCGGACGAGGACGTGGCGCTAGCAGTCGTCGACGCCGCCTGCGACGAGATTGAGGAGGAGGACGAGGACGAAGCCGTCGGCGACTTCGTTGAGGAGCTCGACGGGACCGTGGCCTTCGCCAAGTTCGACGACGTTAGCGAGCTCGCCGCAGCCGTCGCCGGACCACGGCTCGAGTCGAGTTTCAGCGCTGCAGTGGCCGAAGTTCTACCCGCCTCCGGACCCGCCGGCGCGACGCCGGCCGCCACGAACGTCCCCACGACGGCGACCGAAAGAAGAGCAGCGAAGGCCCGAGTGGGCCGACCACCCGCCCTGAGCAGGCCGCTGAGCATGCTTCCCCCTGTCCGAAGACGACAATCTCAAGATCGGCCGCCTGCGTGACCGTAAATAGGGCCGAAGGTCCCCTACCGCGTGCACGAAGCAAAGGTCTCTGCAGGCGCCGATCGGGCTACGGTGCGGTGCTCGAACCTGTAACGGCTGTGGCGATCGGGCGGAGGGATCTGGATGTCGGTTGCTGTGGTGATGGGGAGCGCTTCCGATGCGCCGGTGATGGAAGGTGCCGTGGAGGCGCTGAGGGAGTTCTCGGTCCCGGTGGAGGTGAGGGTGCTCTCGGCCCACCGCACCCCCGACGCCACCACGGAATTCGCTCGCTCGGCCGCTTCCCGGGGGCTTCGCGTGCTGATCGCCGGTGCCGGCGGCGCAGCCCACCTCGCGGGGGTGCTGGCGGCCGCCACGCCCCTGCCCGTGATCGGCGTGCCCATCGCCTCAGGTGAGCTGCACGGGCTCGACTCGCTTCTCGCCACCGTGCAGATGCCCGCCGGCGTGCCGGTGGCCACGGTGGCCGTGAACGGGGCTCGCAACGCAGGGCTCATGGCCGTGCGGATCCTGGCGACGACCGACAGCCGCCTCGCATCCTTGCTCGACGCCAGCCGCGAGGCCATGACGGCCAAGGTGCTCTCGGCCGACGAGGAGCTTCGGGCCCGCTACTCCTCCGAAGCGGGTTCCGGTGGTGGGGCCTGAGCCGCAGGCACCACCGGCATCCCGGAGTTGAAGCGACCGTGAGGGAAGGAGGCCCCGGTGCGCGTGGTCGTGACGGGATCCTCGGGGCTGATCGGCCGAGCTCTCCTCGTGCGCCTACGTCACGAGGGCCACGAGGTCACGCCACTCGTGAGACGAGCGCCTTCGGTGGGCGAAGCTCACTGGGATCCCGCTCGGGGGGTGCTCGACGAAGCGGTCCTCGAGGGCGTCGACGCGGTGGTCAACCTCGCAGGCGCAGGAATCGGCGACCGGCGTTGGACCACCACGCGCAAACAGGAGATCCTCGAGAGCCGGGTGTCCTCGACCTCCCTGTTGAGCAGCGCCCTCGCTGCGACTGAGGGCAGGCCGGCGACCCTGGTCAACGCATCGGCGATCGGCTTCTACGGCGACCGTGGCGACGAGCTGCTCACCGAGGAGAGCGCCCCGGGTACCGGCTTCCTGGCCGAGGTCTGCCGGGCTTGGGAAGCGGCGACCGCACCGGCGGAGTCCGCTGGGGTGCGCGTGGTCCACCTTCGGAATGCGGTAGTCCTTGCGCGCCACGCGGGCGCGCTCGCGCGCCAGCTCCCGCTCTTCAGGCTCGGGCTCGGCGCGAGGCTGGGCCGGGGCGACCAGTGGTTCAGCTGGATCACCCTGCGCGACGAGCTGAGCGCGATCCTCCTCGTCCTCGAGCAGCCGGCGCTCGTGGGTGCGGTCAACTGCACGTCTGCGTCGCCAGTGACCAACGCGCGCTTCACGAGCGCCCTCGGCAAGGCGCTTCACCGGCCTGCCGCGCTCGCGGTACCACGACCCGCGCTCCGCTTGGCGCTGGGACGGCAGCTAGCCGACGAGGCTGTGACTGCCAGCCTGCGCGTGGTGCCAAGGCGGCTCGAGGCGAGCGGCTTCGCCTTCGAGGACAGGTCGATCGAAGAGGCTCTGGCCTCGGTCCTTTCGGGCTGACCCGCCGGCGCTCAGGTGTCGCCAGGCGCCAGGGCTTCGACCGCGTCCGAAAGGTCCTTTCCGCCGGGCAGAAGGGCTAGTACCGGAACGGTCACTCCGTTCTCGACGTAACGAGCGACGTGCTCCCTGCACTCGGCCGCCGAACCGTGGACCACGAGCGCGTCCACCACCTCGTCTCCGATCGCGGCAACTGCCGCTTTTCGATCGCCTGCGCGCCAAGCGGTCCACATCCCCTCGAGTTGAGGTCCGCGTCCGAGCCACTCGTGGAAGGCTGCGTACACGGCGACGTTCAGGTACGCCGCTATCGCCATCCTCCCCACGAAGCGGGCCCTGTCCTCGTCTTCGGTCGGGCAGACGAAGATCCTGGCCACGATCTCCTTGCCCCCGCCCACCTCGGGCACCACCCGCTTCACGTCCGCCGCCGACAGCCAGTTGACTATCGCTCCGTCGGCCTCGCGTCCGGCGAGCCGCAGCATGCCCGCCCGCAGCGCGGCCACGTAGATCGGCGGGGGTTGCGCGACGGGCCGCCCTAGGCGGAACCCGTGCACCGAGAAGGTTTCGTAGTCGGCTTCCACCTTCTCGCCCGCGAGTGCAGAGCGCAGGAAGCGTACGGTGTCGCGCACCCTTTTGTACGGCTCGGAGAACTCGCCGGCGTTCCACCGCTCCACGATCACGTCGGAGGAGGATCCGATCCCCATGGCGAAGCGGCCCGGCGCGAGCTCGGCCATGGTGGCGGCCTGCATGGCGAGGAGCCCGGGACCTCGGGTGTAGACAGGCACGACTGCGGTCCCGAGCATGAGGCTCGGGGCAGCCGTGGCTGCGAGTGCGAGCGGGGTGAAGCCGTCGGCCGAGTTGGACTCCCCTGTCCAGACATCGGTGTAGCCAAGGTCGGTGAGGCGCTGGTACCAGGCCGGATGCTCGGTCAGTGATACGCCGTCGAAGGGCACCGTGATCCCGTATCGCTCCATAGGCACACAGTGTCACACCCGGACGCGACCCTGTAGGGGTGCCACGACAGATGAAGCTTCCGCTGAGCGGGATCGAGGATCCCGGCCGGGGGTCCAGACCCGCCACGGGCCGGTCACGGGCTGTGGCGTCGGGCAGACCGGGCCGTGTGTCGCAGGCGGCGCCCGTCGCCGGGGTCCTTCGCCCGGGGACTGCCGTGCGCCAGGACTGGAGGATCGACGAGCGCACCCGGGCGGCGGGACGCTCAGGGCTCGCAGCGGCGCGAGCCGCGCTGGCAGAGATCCTCGACAGGTCAGGTGGATCGGGTTCGGCCCACGCAGCCTGACCCGGGTCGGTAGCGACCGCTCTCGTCCGCTGCTCAGGGCGCTACCTTCGCGTGCATGGCTTCGCTCGCCGAGCGCCTCGGGTACGAGCCCGACGCCAAGTTGCTCATCCTGAACTGCGACGACCTCGGCATGTGCCACTCCGCCAACGTGGGCGTCTACGAGGCGTTGCGCAAGGGCCTTGCCACGAGCGCGAGCCTCATGGTGCCCTGCCCTTGGGCACGCGGCGCCGTAGCCGGGTACAGGGGGGACGACGTGGGCGTGCACCTCACCGTGAACGCCGAGTTCGACCTCTACAGGTGGGGCCCGATCACCCACGCTCCTTCGCTCCTCGACGGCGACGGCGGCTTTCCCCGCACCGTGGCCGATGTGTGGGACCACGCGGACCTCGACGAGGTGCGCCGCGAGTGTCGTGCCCAGATCGAGCGGGCGATCCTTTGGGGTTTCGACGTGAGCCATCTCGACGCGCACATGGGCACGATGCAGATCAAGGCGGAGTTCTTCGACGTCTACCTGGAGCTGGCGGTCGAGTTCGGCCTGCCGATGCGGCTCTCGGGTGCCGGCACCGAGAACCCGATCGGCTTCCCGTTCCGCCAGCTGGCGTCGGAGGAGGGTGTGGTGTTCCCCGACGACCTCCTCTACGTCAACGGCGTGGGCAGCCGGAGCACCCTGCTCGACGCGGTCTCTGGCCTGGGCGCGGGGGTCACCGAGGCGTACCTTCATCCTGCGGTGGACAGCCCGGAGCTACGGGATCTCGCCCCCGATGCCACCGCGCGCGCCGACGACCACCGTCTGCTCGTCTCAGACCCGGACCTGCGGGAGCTCCTCGAAGAGACGGGAGTGACCCTGCTCGGCTACCGCCCGCTTCGGGACCTCATGCGAGCCGGAAGCTGACTGGCGCTGGGCGGGCCGGCGCCAAGGGGGAGCTGCGCTCGTCAGTAATCCGTGATGGCTGCGATGTCGGCCTGCAGCTGCTTGTACTCAGGGGAGTTGGTGATCGGCAACAACGACATCACCTTGGCCATGTTGCCGGTGACCTTCACCTTGCCCTGCATGAAGGCGGCGTTGGCGTCGAGCTCGCCCTTCTGGATCTTGACGGCGTCGGGATAGGCGGTCGTGAGGGTCACCTCGGAGTCCTCGAGACGGCCGAGCTTGCTCTCGCTGATCTTCCCGTTCTCGAGCACCCAGTAGTACTCGATGTCACCCTCGGGTGCGCCCGTCACCACGTACTGCATCCTGGCTGAGGCACCGGGCCTGTCCGGCTGGCCCTCCGCCATCTTCCTGGTCTCGTCCAGCCACTCCTGGGTGAGCCACTTCGACATCTTCCGTCCCTCCTGGTCGTCGTCGCCTGCCCGGCTGTCGGCAGGCTATCCGTACCGAGCCGCACGTCCGAGCGCCGCAGACACTATCGAGCCGCCGGGTGCCGCACACCGGCGAAGAGGTCGTCCTCTACCGGGGCCGAACCGCCCGCTGCGTCCTCTGCCTCGGAGCCCACTCCACCTCCGTCGCCGCCGGGTCCGACCGACCCGCTGCGGGCGAGGTTGCGCGCCAGCACGTACTCGTCGAACGGGTGGATCGTGCGGGCCACCTCGGGCGGGAGCCCGAACCAGAACGGAGACTTCGGGTCCACCTGGGTGGCGTGCGCCAAGAGCGCCTGGCGCATCACGTCCGCGTACTCAGAGATGTCCACGGCCGTCGTGAACTTGCGGTCGGCCGAGGCCGCCCGCTCGAGCCACCGCTCGTCGAACGGGGAAGAGAGGCCGAGCTCGACGAACTTCTCGTGCATGGCGAGCACCCGCTTGCCGGACCAGCCCACGTAGTACAGTTTGAGCGGCTGCCACGGCGCGCCCGCCCATTCGAAGGCAGCGGGATCGCCCGCGGCGTCGAAAGCCGCGATCGTCACGTCGTGGACCCGCAGATGGTCCGGGTGCGGGTAGCCGCGCTGGTCCTCGTCGTAGGTGACGATCACCTGGGGCCGTTCGCGGCGTATCACCTCGACCAGGCGACCCGCCGCCTCCGGCAGAGGGGCGCGAGCGAAGCAGTCCGGTCGCTCGTTGGCCGGCGTGCCCGGCATTCCCGAGTCGCGGTAGCCGAGCATGACCACCTCGTCGTAGCCGATCACAGCGCGGGACGTCTCGAGCTCGCGCAGGCGCAGCTCGGGCAGCTGCGCGCGGATCTCGGGCGAGTCCATCGCCGGGTTCAAGATGTCGCCTTCTTCGCCCCCGGTGCAGCACACGAGGACGGTCCGCACACCCTCGGCGTGGTAACGCGCCACGGTTCCGGCCCCCTTCGACGCCTCGTCGTCGGGATGGGCATGGACCGTGAGAAGGCACAGCGGAGGGGGCACGACGCCCAAGGTACCGTGCTCGGGCTGTGCTCCTGCCGGCCTGCGAAGGACCCGGTCCGGAGGCTGCGGCGCCGCCTGTGAGGTTCCCGGGAGAGCGCTGCCGCCAAGGCCCTGTCGCAGGACGTCCAGGGGTGCAGCGCAGCCCTCCCGGCGCGGAGACCGTGCGGTGGCCCTCCCATAGACTCGTACGTGCGCCGGGGGCTGCCCGCCGGTGTCAACCAGGAGGGTAATCGCGCGATGGGCATGTTCCAGCGCTTCTTGAACATCTTTCGGGCCAAGGCCAACCGGATCCTCGACCGCGCCGAGGACCCCCGCGACACCCTCGACCTGAGCTACGAGAAGCAGCTGGAGAACCTGCAGAGGGTGCGCCGCAGCGTCGCCGAGGTGGCCACCGCCCGCAAGCGCATCGAGATCCAGGCGGCGCAGCTCCAGCAGCAGGCCGGCAAGCTCCAGGACCAGGCCCGCCAAGCCCTGGGGCAGAACCGCGAGGACCTGGCCCGCGAGGCCCTCACCCGTCGCTCCGCCATCGCCCAGGAGCTCACCGACCTCGAGGGCCAGCACGAGCAGATCGCGGCCCAGGAGCAGAAGCTGATCGCCACCTCGCAGCATCTCCAGACGCAAGTGGCCGCGTTCAGGACCAAGAAGGAGACCCTGAAGGCGAGCTACACCGCGGCAGAGGCTTCGAGCAGGATCGGAGAGGCGACCGCTGGGATCTCATCCTCGATGAGCGACGCAGGGACGACCATGCAGCGGGCCCAGGACAAGATCGCCGAGATGCAGGCACGAGCGGGAGCAGTGGACGAGCTGCTCGCTTCGGGGGCGCTCACCGACCTGACCTCCAGCACCGACGACATCCAGGCGCAACTCGACAAGGTGGCCGCCACCTCGCAAGTGGAGTCCGAGCTCGCGATGCTCAAAGGCGAGCTGGCCACTGCTTCGGCGCCCCCGGCCGGCCTGCCCGCGGCCAGCGAGGTCGCCAACCCACAGCAGCCACCTCCCGCACAGGCGCCCGAGCCCTCGGGCGCCCAGAACCACCTGCCGAGCAACGACCGAGAGGCGAACTCCTGATGGCGATCTCCCGCCGGATCCCTGCCGACCGTGGGCTGACCGCCCGTATGTTCTTGACGGGCTTCTTCATCGTCGTCCTGTACGCGGCGGTGATCGGAGTCCTGTTCGCGTCGCCCCTCGGGCGCACGAGCAGCGGCATCGTCTTCATCGTCCTGATCGCCTTGGTCGTCGCTTTCTGTCAGTACTGGTTCTCGGACAAGATCGCTCTCTGGGGTATGCACGGGCACATAGTCACCCCGCAACAAGAGCCGGAGCTCCACGGTGTAGTGGACAGGCTCTGCGCCCTCGCCGACATGAAGAAGCCGCGCGTGGCGATCGCTGAGGTGGACATGCCCAATGCCTTCGCCACCGGGCGCAACCCGTCCAATGCCGTGGTGTGCGCGACGCGTGGGATTCTTCGCCGCCTGGAGGAACCCGAGCTCGAGGCGGTGCTGGCGCACGAGCTGTCCCACGTGGCCCATCGCGACGTGGCCGTGATGACCATTGCGAGCTTCCTCGGCATGATCGCCGGGTTGCTCACCAGGGTGATGCTCTATGCGGGCCTGTTCGGCGGCTTCGGCGGCGGGGGCGGCGGCCGCAACAACCAGAGCGGCGGCCAGATCGTCCTCATAGAGATGGCCGTGCTGTTGGTCTCCGCCATCGTCTACGCCATCAGCTTCCTGCTCACCATGGCCCTGTCGCGATATCGCGAGCTCGCGGCGGACCGCTCGGGCGCGATCCTCATCGGCAGGCCCTCGCTGCTGGCATCAGCGCTCATCAAGGTGACGGGCGAGATGAGCCGCATCCCAACGCGCGACCTGCGTTCGGCCGAGCACTTCAATGCCTTCTACTTCACGCCCGCGATCGCCCAGGGCGCGAGCCTCTCGTCGCTGTTCTCCACCCACCCACCGCTCAAGAAGCGTCTCGACCAGCTCGCGAAGCTCGAAGCCGAGATGAACCAGGCCTGAGCGGCGCGGCTGCGGGACTCGCGACCGGTCTGGCTCGGGGATTTTCGATGGGACTCTTCGACACGCTCCTCGGGAGGACCAAGCCCGTACGAGCGAACCTCGACAACCTCTTCGCCCTGCCTGGCGCCGCGGTCACCCTCCAGGTGTCGGCGGGTCTGCTGCCCACCCGCAGAGCCGGCGTGTGCTTCAAGCCGCCGGCAGGCCAGCCCTTCGCCGAGATGCAGGCCCAGGTGGAGCAGCTGCTCGCCATGCCCGACGAGCCCCAGCCCGGAGATGCGCAGGCCCCCGCGGGCGCCGGCGCGAGCGGGGGCGCCGGGGGGGCTTCCAAGCTCACCGTCCGACATGTGGGAGACAGCTTCGGTTACCGCTGGATACTCGTGGAGGGGGGCGAGATCGACGACCTCGTGACGCGGGTGCACATGGTGCACTCCTCGCTCGAGGACGCCGGCTGGAGCACCCAGCTGCTGTGCTCGGTGTTCGGCTTCGGCCCGGGCCAGAGCCCAGGTCCCGACTCCGGCTCCGAGGCCGGCGCTCCCGTCGCGCTCGAGGACGAGCCGCCCTCGGGGGATGCCACCGTGGCCGTAGACCGCCCGGTGTACCTCGTCTACCTGGCGAAGCGCGGCACGTTCTACCCGTTCGCCCCGAGCGGCAAGGAGCAGCGCGACACAGAGCTCGAGCTTCGACTGCGCAGCATCCTCGGAACCGACCTGCCCATCGAGGGGGACCTGTCGAGCTGGTTCCCGATCTGGGACCTGCCGATCGCCTGAGGATTCCCTCGGCGCGCTGGTCGCGCAGACCGGCGCACGGCTCCCCGGGTTACTCAGGACACGACGTCGATGCGCCTCGCAAGCTCGAGGTCCGCACTGGTGATCCCACCTGCCGAGTGGGTCGAGAGCCTGAGGGTCACCTTGTTCCAGCGGACGTCGATGTCCGGATGATGGTTCATCTCCTCGGCAAGCGCCCCCACCGCGTTCACGTACGAGAGCGACGCGGCGAAGTCCTTGCCCGAGTGGACCTTCACGAGCTCGGATCCTTCGCGTGCCCATTCGAGATCGCCGAGCGCAGCGTCCACCTCCGCCGGATCGAGCACGTCCACGGCGCTCAGGCTACTGGCTCGCCCAACCTCGAGGCCGGGCTCGAGCTGGGTCAGGGATGGGTCATGTCCTGCGGACGGACCGCACGGTCGAACTCCTCACCGGTGAGGTAACCCAGCGACAAAGCGGCCTCTCTCAGCGTGATGCGCTCGGCATGGGCCTTCTTGGCAACCTCGGCCGCTTTGTCGTAGCCGATGGACGGGTTGAGAGCGGTGACGAGCATGAGCGAGCTGACTAGGTGCTCGTGTATCCGTTCGAGATCGGGCTCCATACCCTCCACGCAGAACTCCCTGAACGTCCCGCAAGAGTCCGCGAGCAGCCGGATCGAGTGCAGCACGTTGTGGGCGATGACCGGCTTGCACACGTTGAGCTCGAGGTTCCCCCGGCTCCCTGCCACTGCCACCGCGGCGTCGTTACCCATGACCTGGATACAGACCATCATCATCGCCTCGCACTGGGTCGGGTTGACCTTGCCCGGCATGATCGAGGACCCCGGCTCGTTGGGCGGCAGCACCAGCTCTCCGAGGCCGCTACGGGGTCCCGAGGCGAGCCACCGCACGTCGTCGGCGATCTTGGTGAGCGAGACCGCCAGCGTGCGAAGGACGCCGCTCGCGTGCACCAGTGCGTCGTGCGCCGCCAGCGCCGCGAACTTGTTCGGCGCCGACACGAACGGCAGCCCCGTGAGCCCCGATATGTGGGCGGCGACCCGAGCCCCGAACTCGGGGTGCGTGTTCAGTCCCGTCCCGACCGCGGTCCCCCCGAGCGCCAGCTCGTAGAGCCCAGGGAGGCTGGCCTGTATGCGCCCGATGTCGGCGTCGAGCTGCGCGACGTATCCGGACAGCTCCTGCCCGAGGGTGAGAGGCACCGCGTCCATCAGGTGCGTGCGGCCGATCTTCACTATTGCTGAGAACGCTTCTGCCTTCGCCTCGAGCGCCTCGCGCAGGGCACGCACCGCGGGGAGCAGGGCCGAGGTCAGCTGCTCTGCGACCGCAACGTGCATCGCCGTGGGAAACGTGTCGTTGGAGGACTGCGACATGTTCACGTGGTCGTTGGGGTGCACCGGCGTCTTCGAGCCGAGCTGGCCACCCGACAGCTCTATCGCTCGGTTGGCGATCACCTCGTTGGCGTTCATGTTGGTCTGTGTGCCGCTGCCGGTCTGCCAGATACGCAACGGGAATTGATCGTCGAGCGTACCGTCGGCGACCTCACGCGCGGCCTCGACGATCAACTCTGCGAGGCGAGCGTCGAGCTTTCCGAGCTCTGCGTTGGTGAGGGCGGAGGCCTCCTTCAAGATGCCGATGGCGCGCAGAAGCGGCCGCGGCATCGTGTCGTCGCCTATCGGGAAGTGGACGAGCGAGCGCTGGGTCTGGGCTCCCCAGTACTTGTCGGCGGGGACGTCGATCGGTCCCATCGAGTCGGTCTCCACGCGAGTGCTGCTCACCAGCTGGCTCCCTCGTACGGCCTTAGGAAGGATCCCGGCCGAGGACCGCTCCCAGGCTCGGCTCCACCCCACCGTAACGTGGGCCGCGGCCTCGCCAGGCCCTGCCCACGTCCTTCGCGCACGATACGGGGCGGGTCAGCGGGCCGGTCTCATCTCGAGGAGCGTGACCCCCTCGCCCGCCAGGCCGAACGACAGCTCGCCCGACGGGCCCCTCAGCATTCCGCCCGCCACGACTCCCCCGTCGTGGGCGCCGTCCACGAGGGCGCGTCTCCAGAAGTAGGTACCGTGGCGAAGGCCGCGGAACACGAGGTCTATGGAATGGCCGTAGGGGTTGGCCACGCTGGTGCCGTAATTCCCCGTGGGGTCGTAAGGGGCGAAGTCGTAGACGAGGACGGTGACGGTCCCGTCTGGTGCTATGGCGCCAACTGCACCCACCCGCCCTGTGGGATCGGAGGCCGACTGGTCCGGCTCCACTTGGAGGGACAGGATGTTCGGGCCGAGGGCGTGCCAGTAGGCGAAGGTCTCGTAGACAGGCTTGAGCGCGAGCGAGGAAGTGAGCAGGCCCCAGTTGCCCCGGGGGTCTGTCGCAGAGTCCGACACGTCGAAGAACGCCATGCGGTCCAGACCCGCGCTCTGCACCGAGTCGAGCACAGCGGCCGCGAAGGCCGCGTCGTACGGCCCGGACTGGCGGGCGTCGTAGCCTGCGTCGACGTTCCACTCGTCGATCCAGAGCTTGGGATGGAGGCTCGGGAAGGAAGCGAGCTCAGCGCGTACCTGAGTGACCTCTTCTCCGAAGGTCTGAGCGCGGAGCGCCGGGTAGTACCACACCGGAGGCGTCCCGGTCGGGGGCATCGGTATGGGGCCGTCGGGGCCGAGCAACGGGTAGTCGCCGTAGTAGTGCCACGACAGGAAGCCGAGCGGCAGACCGTTGGCCGACACGTAGGCCAGGAACGGCTCGATCCACGCTGCGTCGGCGAAGAACAGTGCTGGCCCTCCTACCTCGATGCGTACAGCCTCGGACGCCGCAGCCTGCGCCAGGACCGTCGCCGTGTCCTGGTAGAGGTGGAGGTAGCCCGGGAGTCCCCCGTACCAGAAGGTCCCGTCGGGCTCGTTCCAGATCTCGAAGGCGCGTACACCCTCGCCGATCTCGTGCAGCGCCATCTCTCGCACGAGCGCGTCCCAGATCGCCTCGTCGCTCGTGCCGTCCGGCTGCGTGCCCACGTCGGGAGGCTCGTAGTTGACGCTTCCTTCAGAGGGAACCTCAGAGAACGGAGCGAGGCACGAAGGTGTGTAGTCCACGATCAGCAACGGCTGGGCACCCTCTTCGAATATCTGGTGCACCCTGGCGTCGAGCGAGCTCGGGTCCCAGGTCCTCGTGGCGCAGTCGAAGGAGCTCTCGAACGAGACGTCGGTGCGCACCCACTGCAGGCCGAGCGCCTTGATCGCCGTAGTGGCGCTGGACGGGCCAGGACCGTCCACCCCGAGAAGCTGCTTGTCGATGGCCCCCACCGCGTGGGTCGCATCGACGGAGACGGTCACTGGCCCCGCCGCCACACCGGGCGAGCTTGCCGCCGCCTCGGAAGTTGGCGCGGACGAGCCTGCCGCCGACCCTGAGGCGGCCGCCGGTGAGCCGTACAGCAGGGCGAGCACCAGCGCGCCGATACCCGAGGCCCACGAGGCGGAGGAGGCGAGCCGGCGGTGGGGGGAGGCCACGGGTGGGGAACGGCCACGGCGTGGGCCTCGTGTGGTGCGAGCGCGAGAGAGCGAGAGACACGCTCGTGGTCCCTCGGGCGCTCAGCCGGCGAGCTCCAGGCCGCCGAATGCCCCGGTCAGCGTGGCGCCGGCGAGAGCCACGGAGTCGAGCTCGTGAGCGTCGGGCATGGTGAACACGAGCCCGTCCAACCCCGCCTCGAAGAAGGCTCCGACCTGCTCGAGGACGCTGTCGGGGTCCCCGGCGGTGACCGTAGGGCGTAAGAACTCCGGGTCCTGCCCCCTCCGCCAGGCGAGCTCACCTAGACGTCGCTCGGCGCGCTCGGAGGTGTCGGCGATCACCAGGGTCCCGAGGCGGGTCTTGGTGATCGTGGCCGGGTCACGGCCGATCGCCTCGCAGTGGCGGTCGAGCACTTCCATCTTGTGCTTGACCGTGCCGGCGTCGCCGAAGACGTTGCATGCATCCGCGTGCTCGGCGACCAGCCTCAGCGTGCGACGCTCGCCACCACCGCCCACCAGGATCGGGGGGCCGCCCGCTTTCACCGGCCCTGGCTTGTTTACCGCTTCGTGGATGCTGTAGTAGCGACCCTCGAAGCTCGGCGCGTCCTCGGTGAACATCGCGCGACAGATCCGCAACGCCTCTTCGAGACGCCCGAACCGCTCCGCAAGCGGTGGGAAGGCAAAACCGAGACCCTGGTGCTCGCGGTCGAACCAGGCTGCGCCGATCCCCAGCACCGCCCGGCCGCCAGAGAGCACGTCGACGGCCGTCACCTGCTTGGCGAGCAGGGCAGGGTTGCGGTAGGTCACGCCGGTCACCATCGTCCCGAGCCGCGCTCGGCTGGTACGAGCGGCGAGACCTCCGAGCAACGTGTAAGCCTCGAACATCGGCTCCTCGATGCCGCCCACGTTCGGTATCTGGAAGAAGTGGTCCATCACCCACAGCGAGTCGAACCCCGAGGTCTCAGCCGTGCTCGCAATCGCCACTATCTGGTCGAAGAGCCCGCCTTGACGATCCGGGTAGGTGAAGCTCGGGATCTGCAGCCCGAAGCGCGTCAGCTTGCTCATGGCATCAAGCTATCGAGCCGCGCCCGGAACGCGCCGGCTCCCTCCACGTGGGCTCCAAGGCCACGAACCTGCTGCGCCAAGTTCGCATCCGACGTGACGACGGTGATGTCTCTCACCCCCGCTGAGGACGCCGCAGACCGCGCGACCAGCTCGACGATGGCGCGGTCGGCCGCGTTGGGCCCGCCCGGTGCGAACGAAACAGTGATCCCTGCGGTCCGGGCAGCCTCTACTTCCCCGGGAGCGGCACGACCGTCGAACACGGCGGTGACCGAGTCGGGACCCTCGGCCAGAGCGCCGAGCCGCCCGACGAGCGAACGGCGAGCCGCGGCGCGGTCGCGCCACCAGCCGTCGGGGCGGGCCCCGATGACGTTCATGCCGTCCACTACGACGTGCACCGACCGAGGCTCAGGAGGCGAGCAGGGTCTCTTGCCCGTGCTCCCAACCGCAGGCCGTCAGGCCGCCGGTCTGGAGCGCCTCGAGGGTGCGCAGCACCTCGTCCACGCTGCGCCCGGTATCGAGGTCGTACACCGACACGAAACGGATCACACCCTCCGGGTCGACGATAAAGGTGGCGCGCAGCGCCACACCCTCGTCCTTGTCGAGGATGCCGAGATCGTGTACGAGCTCGCGCTTGAGGTCTGATGCCATAGGGAACGGAAGCGTGCGGAGGTGGGGATGCTGCGCGCGCCAAGCAAGGTGCACGTACTCGTTGTCGATGCTGGCGCCCAGGATCGAGGCACCGAGCTCCGAGAAGCGCGGCTCTGCCTTGGCGAATCCGGCGATCTCGGTCGGGCAGACGAAGGTGAAGTCCTTCGGCCAGAAGAACACCACCAACCACTTGCCCTCGTAGTCCTCGCGACGGACGCGGTCGATATGAGGGTCGCGGGCTCCGACGACCGCTGCGAGGTCGAAGTCTGGGAACTGGTCTCCGATAGTGAGCATTAGTCAGCTCCTCCTTTTCTTTGTCGTGCCGGACGCCGAAGTCCGCTTCGGTGCCGCGGCTTGTGTCTCTATGGGTGATCTCCCCCGGCGCACGGCGCCGAGGCAGCTCCGGCAGACGCCGCGGAATATGACCTGGGCCTCGTCGACCTCCCCCCACTCCCCGGAGGCCTCGAGGCAGGGCTTGGCCCCTACTACGCACTCGATGTCGCTCACCTGCCCACATACCCTGCAAACCGCGTGGTGGTGCCAGAGGTCGCCTGCCTCGTACAAGGCGCGCCCCGGTCCGGCGTCGGCCGCCATCACCAACCCGCTGCGGGTGAGGACCTCGAGCGTGTTGTAGACGCTCGAGCGCGACAGGTGCTCTCCTCGAGCGGTGAGCGCCGCATGGACCTCGTCCGCGCTCCTGTGCCCGCCGAGCGCCTCGAGGGCTTCATAGACCGCCAGCCGGCCACGGGTCACCCGGTGCCCGCCGCTGCGCAAACCGCCTGCCACCGCCTCTAGGAGCTCGCTATGCCCCTCTCCGAACACCACGCGTGATTGAACATTGTCCAAATAGGTTCTATTCCCGATCGGCCCTCCCACCGGGCACGGTCAGGTCTCGAGCTGGATCCGAAGCGTGCGCACGATGGTCGCCACGTGGTGGTACTGCCCGACGAGCATCACGAGCTCGATGAGGGAGGCGTCGTCGAGCTCCACGGCCAAGGCCTCCCATGTCGGGTCGGCGATGGTGCCCTCGGCGTGGATCTCGTCTGCAGCGCTCAGCATGGCGAGCTCGCTGCTCTCGAACGTCTCCGGACCAAGGGGGCTCCGCAGCGCCGCGATCTCGGCTTCCTCGACGCCGGCTGCTCGCGCCAAGGGCACGTGCTGTGCCCATTCGTACTCGCTCGAGCAGTTGTGAGCTGTGCGCAGGATGAGCAGCTCTCTTTGCCTCGAGCCGATCCTGCCGTCTAGCAAGGCGCCGCCGAACCCCAGCCACTTGCGGAACAGCGTCGGATGGCGCCCGAGCGTCGTGAAGATGTTCAGAGGTCGGTCTGCCCCGCTCGGGAAGCGCGAGACGAGCGCGCGCAGCACGTCATCCCAC
The DNA here is from genome assembly GCA_035509915.1 of Acidimicrobiales bacterium. Classification (GTDB taxonomy): domain Bacteria; phylum Actinomycetota; class Acidimicrobiia; order Acidimicrobiales; family UBA8190; genus Bog-564. Next base: position 29,114 of record DATKIB010000078.1, read on the forward strand.
TCGTCCTCGGCCAGGGGCTCGATCCGCGGCTTCTGCTCGCCGGATGCTGACGTGCTCGGCACAGGGCCGCGACCTTAGCTGCGTGGGCGCGACCACCATCCTCGCTCGATCACCGCCTGCTCCGCGTCGGCCAGCTGCTCGAGCGCGAGCGCTGTCTCACCCAACGACAGCCCGCAGCGCCGCACGACGGTGTCGAGGGAAGCCGGATCGTGGTCGAGCGCTCGCAGGACCTTCGCGGCTACCGGGTTGGGGGCCTGGCGGCGCCCGCCTTTCCGGGGACGTGCCCCGCTCCCTTGCCGGGGCTGCGGCCTCGAGATCCCCGGCAGCGCCGCGATCTCGAGCTCGAGGAGCGAGAGGACGTCGCCGGTGTCGCGTACGGGAGCCGCGCCGTCTACGAGGAGAGCGTTGGTGCCGGCCGAGGCCGCACTCCGCACCGACCCGGGCACCGCCGCGACCGCGACCCCTCGACAAGCCGCGGCCTTCACGGTGTGCAGCGCACCGCCCTTCGCGTGGCATTCGACCACGACCACGACGTGAGCCAGCGCCGCCATCACCCTGTTGCGCACCACGAACCACCACGCCGGGGAGCCTGCCGTACCGGGAGGGATCTCGGAGACCACGGCTCCGTGCGAGGCCAAGTCGCGAGCGAGGAAGGCCTGTGAGCGGGGCCGCGACGTGTCGTGGGCGGTGCCGAGCACCCCGAGAGCGGGTGCTCCTCGCGCGCCGAGAGCGCCGCTGTGAGCTGCGGTGTCGATGCCCGCGGCCAGGCCGGAGACCACCACCACTCCCGCCTCGGCGAGCCCTGCGCCCAGCTCGGACGCGACCCCGAGCCCGTAGGGGGTGGCCGAGCGAGTCCCCACGATGCTCACGCGAGAGCGACCGTTGCAACAAGAAGCGTCCCCCCGGGCGAATAGCACTGCAGGCGCCTCGTGGTCCTCGACGAGGTCGCGGGGGTAGCCGGACGACCCTCGCACGAGCACGGACACGCGGCTCATCTCGCAGGCCCGGGTCACCTGATCGACCAGGGCGTCTCGAACCTTGGCGCGGTACTCACCGCGAGGATCCGCCCGGTGGCGCCCCGCCCCGAGCGCCCCCCAAGCCTCTTCGGGCCCGAGATCGTCGAGGAACTCCCTCAAACGCTTCGGGCCTGCGCCCAGGCACGCAAGCGCTGCGGCGTACCTGGCATCGTCGCACCGCAGCGGCTCGGGACCCTGCCCTCCAGCGCACCCGTCGATCACGTTCGAGCCTCCACGAGCAGGGTCGCGCGGGCCTCTCTGAGCGACAGCGACTCTGCGACCTGGCGCTCTCCCACTACCGGCCCTGCACGGTCGAGGTCGGCGATCGTGCGCGCCACGCGCCTCAGACGATGAAACCCACGTGCCGAGAGCACGCCGGATCGAAGCCTCCTCTCCAAGAGCGCCGCGGCCTCGGGGGTTAGCGGGACAAGCTCCTCGAGCGAGGACATGGGCAGCTCCGAGTTGCATCGCACGCCCCTGGCGGCAGCTTCGAGCCTGGCGAAGCTCACCCTCTCGGCCGCCGCCTCGGACGGCTCTCCCGGCGAACCGGTCACGAGGTCCTCCACGTCGGGACGCGACAGCGAGACGGCGAGGTCGAACCTGTCGAGCAGAGGCCCCGAGAGCCGGCGCGTGTAGCGCGCGCGATCGCGGTCGCTGCAGCGGCAGGCTCCCGCCACCGACCCTTCACCGCACGGGCACGGGTTCATCGCGCCGATGAGTAGGAACCTCGCGGGCAGATCGGCGGACGAGCGAGCTCTGCTCACGTGCACCACCCCTTCCTCGAGCGGCTGGCGGAGGCTGTCGAGAACGGTGGCAGGAAACTCCCCGAGCTCGTCCAGGAAGAGCACGCCGCAGTGGGACAAGCTGACCTCACCTGGTCGTAGCCACGCGGTGCCGCCTCCCACCAGAGCCACCTCGGTCGCCCCGTGGTGAGGCGCGCGAAACGGAGGGCGCTCGGGAAACCCCCCGCCCGGCACGCGCAGACCGGCAGCGGACCAGGCCTGCATCACCTCTAGCGCCTCTTTAGGCCCGAGCGGCGGGAGCAGCCCCGGCAGCCTGGTGGCGAGCATGGTCTTGCCCGATCCGGGCGGCCCGACGAGTAGCAGATGGTGCTCCCCGGCGGCCGCCACCTCGAGAGCGCGGCGGCCTGCGAGCTGACCGCGCACGTCACTCAGGTCGAGCTGTGGCAGTGGAGCGGCGCGCTCGCCGTGCACGACCTTGTCCCACGGGGTGCGCTCTTGGAGTGCCTCCACGAGCTCTGCAAGACCAGACGCTGCGCGGATCTTGCCCCCCGCCACCAGCGCCGCCTCGGCCGCGCACGAGCTCGGCACGACCACATCACGATCGGAGAGGACGGCGGCTAGCGGCACGATACCGGGCACCTGCCGCAGCGCCCCGTCGAGGCCGAGCTCCCCTACGAACGCCTTGCCATTCGCGCACCTAACCGGCAGCTGCTCCGAAGCGACGAGCACTCCGACTGCCATCGGCAGGTCGAGCCACACCCCTCCCTTCTTGATACCCGAGGGGGCGAGATTGACCGTCATCCGTCTCTGCGGCCACTCGAAGCCGCTCGACAGCAGTGCCGCGCGTACCCGGTCGCGCGACTCGCGCACCGCCGCATCGGGAAGCCCGACGATCATGAAGCCCGGGAGGCCCTGCTCCGAGGCGTGCACTTCGACGGAGACGGGACGTCCTTCGACCCCGTGGAGAATGGCTGAGGATATGGACGCGATCACGGCTGGCTCGTTCGGCGGTGCTCCGGCATGTGCCGGGCACATCGGAGAGGAAGGAGGGCCGTTGGCGCCGGCCGCTCGAGGCGCTGGGTGTGACCTTAGAAGGCGGGTGTGACACCGCACCGGCCGAACTGTGGGCGGGTATCTTCGGCTTCTGTGAGCACCTTCATCACCCGGTTCGACACGAGCGGGGCCGGGCTGCGGCTGGCGGTCAAAGACCTCGTCGACATGAAGGGCGTGCCCACGACGGCGGGATGCCGCGCCGTGGCGGACGGCGCCGAGCCTGCGACGAGCGATGCCGCCTGTCTCGCCGGCGCGCGCGCCGCTGGAACGAGGATCGTCGGCAGGACCAACCTCCACGAGCTAGCGCTGGGAGTGACGGGTGTGAACCCGTGGTTCGGCACGCCCGTCAACCCCCTCGACCCCCGTCGCGTCCCGGGGGGCTCGTCTAGTGGCTCGGCCGTGGCAGTCGCGACCGAAGAGGCTGACATCGCCTACGGAAGCGACACAGGCGGCTCGATCCGGATCCCGTCGGCGTGCTGCGGAACGGCCGGGCTCAAGACTACGTGGGGCCGGGTCCCCCTCGGCGGGGTGTGGCCGGTGTCACCGAGCTTCGACACCATCGGGCCGATGGCGCGCGACGTGGAGGGATTGGTGAAGGGCATGCAGCTGCTCGAGCCAGGCTTCGAGGTCGCAGCGACCGCACCGACGCGCGCTGGGCGGATCCGAGTCGAGTGTGATCCGGTCGTCGACGCCGCCGTGGACCGCGCGCTGGGTACCTGCGAGTGGGAGACGGTGGACCTCGAGGTCGGCGACTGGGACGAGCTGAACGTCGCTGCGGGGCTACTACTCCTGGCGGAAGCCTTCGACACCGACCGCGAGCTCGTAGAGCGCTACCCGGAGAAGATCGGCAAGGACGTGCTGGAGCGCCTCGAGATGGGCCGCGACCTGGGTGAGGACACACTGGCCCCGCTACGCGCGACCCAGGAGCGATGGCGCAGCCGCCTCGACCAGATCTTCACAGACGTGGAGATCGTGGTCACCCCAACCCTCACGATCCTTCCTCCGCTCCTCGAAGAGGGAGTCGACCTCCTCATGGCGAGGTGCACACTGCCCGCGAACCTGGCGGGGGTACCCGCTCTTGCCATCCCGGTGCCGACGGGCGGGCCGCTTCCCGCGAGCGTCCAGCTGATCGCGCCCAGCTATGGCGAGGAGGCTCTGCTGGCGGCAGGGAGGGTGCTCGAAGCCGCCGCGCGATCTGCCTGAAGGCCGAGTCTCAGCGGCCTTCGAAGCGCGGGTCGCGCTTCTCCGCGAATGCCCGCATGGCCTCGGCCGTGTCGGCGGTGAAGAAGTTCACGGTCTGGCAACGAGCCTCGTCCTCGAGCGCCTCGGCCATGGTGACGTTCATGGAATTGTTCAAGAGCTTCTTCGTCATCGACAGCGCGATCGGCGGTCCCTCGGCGAGCCGACGCGCCCAGGTGTCGACGAGATCGTCGAGCTCGTTGTCGGGGACGACACGATTGACGAGGCCGAAGGAAGCGGCCTGCTCGGCGGAGAGGATGTCTGCGAAGTAGGCGAGCTCCTTCGCCCGGTGGAGGCCCACGAGCCGAGGGAGAAACCACGACGACCCGCCGTCGACGGAGAGACCGCGCCGAGCGAAGATCTCCGAGAAGCGGGCGCTCTGTGCCGCCACCACCAGATCGCACCCGAGCGCCAGGCTGAGCCCCGCTCCGGCCGCGATCCCGTTGACCTTGGCGATCGTCGGCTTGGGCAGCTCGTGGAGGGCGAGCATGACCTCGCCGAGGAAGCGCATGCGTACCAGGTGCGGGTCCTCGGGATCTCCGCTCACCCCGTTAGGGTCCGCGATGTCCGCCCCCGAGCAGAAGGCGTCCCCCGCGCCTGTGATTACGAGCACCCGGTCCGCTCGGGCGTGGGCCACCTCGCCGAATAGGTCGCAGAGCTCTTTCCACATGAGGCCGTTTGCGGCGTTCTTGCGCTCGGGGCGGTTGAGGGTGACGCTCACCACTCCCTGGTCGCGCTTTACGAGGATCGTCTCGGTGCTCACCGCCCAAACCCTAGGGCGGCACCTGGGCCTGCCCCAATTCGCACGCGGAGCGCACCTGGCTCGAGTGCCCCGAGGATGCAGCCGCTCAGAACGCCCCCTCCATCACCTCTACCGACATCTCGCCTCCGCGGCCGGGGGTGACCGAGGCAACGTCGAAGCGCACTCGAGGCACGACCCTCGTCCCGGTCCTTCCGATCGCCCCGCGACGACGCTGATCCGCGAGCCAGCGGGTGGCGAGCAGGCGCAGACGACGCTGCTTGGCCGCGGTGACCGCTTCGAAACCAGTGCCGAAGCGGGCCGTGGTGCGGGTCTTCACCTCGCAGAAGACGATCGGCTCGCCGTCGGGCCCGGAGAGCACCAGGTCCAGCTCCCCCTCCGGGCAGCGCCAGTTGGCGGACAGCAGCTGGTAGCCGGCATCGCGGTACCAGGCTGCAGCCGCCTGCTCGCCGCGCGAGCCCAGCGCCCGGCGCCCCTCCGCGCGTCCTGGGAGCCTGGCGGGCTTGGGAGTCACGGCATGGTGGTGTCGCGCTCGGGCAGGCGTTCCACGTTCACGTCGCGAAACGTGATCACCCGAACGTTGGAGACGAAACGCGCAGGTCGGTACATGTCCCAGACCCAGGCGTCGTCGAGCTCGAGCTCGATGCACGTCGGAGCCGAGGAGTCGCGCACGGTCACCTTCACTTCATTGGTGAGGTAGAAGCGGCGGTCGGTCTCGACTACGTAGCGGAACAGCGGCAGCACAGTGCGGTACTCCTGCACGAGCGCCAGCTCGATCTCGGCCTCGTAGCGTTCGAGATCCTCTTCGCTCATCGCCTGCAGCTGCACGATCCTGGGGGCGAGCTGAGCAAAGATGGACCCATCCGCCGGACCTAGGGGCGCGCGGCCCGCTTCTCCTTAATCTTGGCGGCTTTGCCTACCCGACCTCGCAAGTAGTACAGCTTGGCGCGGCGTACGTCACCACGGGTGACGACCTCGATCTTCGAGAGCACCGGGGAGTGCACCGGGAAGGTCCTCTCCACCCCCACCCCGAAGCTCAACTTGCGGACGGTGAACGTCTCCCGGGCGCCCGAACCCTGCCTCCTTATGACCGCTCCCTGGAAGACCTGATCGCGCTGGCGACTGCCTTCGACCACGCGCACGTGGACCTTCAAGGTGTCCCCAGGGGCGAAGTCCGGGACGTCGTCTCTCAGGTTCTCCCGGTCGACGATGTCGGTGGGGTTCATTGCGCGCGTCCCTTCGGGCCTCGGTGCTCACCGCTCGGTCGCACCGCGCGGCGACCATCCGGACGACCGGCTCGGTGCCGGACGAGCCAGGATAGCCGCCCGCTGGGGCTACTCCCCGAGCTCCTCGAGGAGAGCCTTCTCCTCGTCGCTCAAGCTCCCTCTGGCCTCGATCAGGTCCGGGCGCAGCTCTTGGGTGCGGCGAAGGGCCATCGCCCGCCGCCAGCGTGAGATGCGCCCGTGGTCGCCACTCAGCAGCACTTCGGGCACCGGCCAGCCCCGGAAAACGCCCGGCCGGGTGTACTGGGGGTACTCGAGGAGCCCCGACGCGAAGCTCTCGTCGGCCGGCGAGTCCTCGTTGCCCATCACCCCCGGCACGAGCCGGGCCACAGCCTCCGCCACGACGCACGCCGCAGCCTCCCCCCCCGCCAAGACGTAGTCGCCGATCGAGATCTCGCCGTCGACCAGATGGTCGGCCACGCGCTGGTCGACCCCTTCGTACCTGCCGCACAGCAGCGAGAACCCTCCCGATCCCGAATGCGCGAGGGCCGCAAGCTCTCCGACCAGCCCCTGGTCGAGCCGCCTACCGCCGGGTGCCAGCAGATAGAGAGGCCTGGGCGGTGCGACAGCCTCGACGGCGGCAAAGAGCGGACCCGGGGCCAAGACCATTCCCGCTCCCCCTCCGTAGGGGGAGTCGTCCACCGATCGCCTCGGGTCGCCCGCCCCCGCTCGCAAGTCGCAGATCCTGATCTCGAGCAGGCCCTCCTCCCTGGCCCGACCGATGAGCGAGCCGGAGAAGTAGTGATCGAGCAGGTCGGGGAAGATGCTGAAGACGAAGATGCGCATCGGGCCGGATCAGTCCAGCAAACCCGGGGGCACGTCGACCACCACCGTGCCGGGGCCGTGCTCGACGACGAAGCGAGCGGGTATGAGCCCGCCCCGATCCAGCTCGAGCAAGTCGCTCGCCGGGTTGGCCAGCACGGAGGTCACCCTCCCGAGATCCTCGCCGGACACCGAACGCACCGACGCTCCGACAAGCTCGTGGACCCACAGCGTGCCGGGATCCGAGATCGGAGGTGCGAACAGCTTCGTGTCCCTCATCTGCTCGGCGGCGTCGATGTCGCCGACGCCTTCGAACACCACGAGCCATCTCTGCTTGAAGGGCCTCGAGCGCTGCACCCGAAGCTCCCGATCGTCAGCGTAGAGGATGGTGCCGGGCTCGAGGCGCTCTGGCCGGTTGGTCAGCAGCTCGACCACCTGCTCCCCCGACAGCCCGTGGGGACGCACGACACGGCCGACCTCGAGCAGCTCCTCTGCGGACTCTTCCCTCACACCTCGAACTCGCCCGCCAACGAGCTCGACCTCAGTCGTCGACGAAGTCGACGTTGGTCTCCACGCCGTCTCTCGAGCCGGCGACCCTCACGACCGTCCTGATGGCTTGGGCGACACGTCCGCGGCGGCCGATCATCCTCCCCATGTCGGATGGCGCTACGTGGACCGCGAACCTGAGGTACCTCCCAGAGTCGTTGGCCTCGACGACAACCGAGTCGGGCTCGGTCGCAATGGCCCGGGTGACGTAGTCGAGCACTCCCCTGGCGGTCCCGCCCTCGATGCGGTTCCCCGCCATGTCGTCGACAGCCGCCGCGCTCGACGCAGCCTCGTTGCCCGACCGAGCGTCGTCGGCCTCATCGTCGATCTCGTCGTCGAACTCGTCGTCGAACTCGTCGTCGACCTGGTCAGCCTCGTTGCCCGGCTCGGCGTCGCCGGCTTCAGTGTCGTCGAGCTCGTCGCCCATTTCGCTCATGGGAGCTGCTCGCCCGCACCGACCGCAGCCGAAGAGGCCGGCGCGAACTCGTCCCAAGCACCGGAGGCGCGGAGCAGCTTCTGGACGCGCTCTGTGGGTGTCGCACCTTGGCGAAGCCACTTGAGCGCCTTGGCGTTGTCGATATCGACCACCGCCGCCTGGTCCGAGATCGACCGACCTCGAGGGGCGTAAGTGCCCACGATCTCGATGAACCGGCCGTCGCGCGGAGAACGACTGTCCGCCGCGACCACCCGGTACGTAGGTTGCTTCTTCTTGCCCATCCGCATGAGCCGGAGCTTCACGGCCATCGATCTCGTTCCCTGCCTTCTCTCGCGCCGAGGCGCTTCGGACAACCGGCGAAGTCTACCGGTGGCGTCCCGAACCCCCGGAACGACCGGACTTAGGAGTCACTCGGCCACCCTTCTTCTTCTTGCCGTGCCTGGCCCCCTGCCCTTTGCCGCCCCGGCCTTCCGGCGTCCGGGGAGCTGGCGCACCTTCGAACCCGCCGAGTAGGTCCTGCCGGCCCAGATCGCCGCCACCGATGAGGCCGGCGCCTCCGAGCTGCGGGCCCGCGACCTCACTCAACGCTGCTGCTCCGCCTCCACCGAGCAAGCCCTTGAGCATTCCGGGCGAGCGCATCAGCTTTTGCGCCTCGGTGAACTGCCTGAGCAACTGGTTCACCTCTTGCGTGGACGTACCGCTGCCCCCCGCGATGCGTACCCGACGCGAGCCGTCGATGATCGAAGGCTCGGCCCGCTCTCGGGGGGTCATCGACCTGATCACGGCCTCGACCTGCGACACCTGGCGGTCGTCTATGGCCGAGCTGGCCTGCTTGAGCTCTTTCCCGAGACCCGGTACCAAGGAGAGGATCCCGCCCAGCGGGCCGAGCTTCTTGACCTGCTGGAGCTGGGAGAGGAAGTCGTCCAGGGTGAAGCGGCCCTCCATCAGACGTGCCGCGCTCTGCTCGGCGACGTCGCGGTCGAACTCCTGCTCCGCCTGCTCGATGAGAGTCAGCACGTCGCCCATCCCGAGGATGCGGTTCGCCATGCGGTCTGGGTGGAACTGGTCGAAATCCGCCAGCCGTTCGCCGGTGGAGGCGAAGGCTATGGGCCGGCCCACCACCTGCTTGACGCTCAGGGCCGCGCCCCCCCGCGCGTCGCTGTCCAGCTTGGTGAGGATCACGCCGTCGAGCTCGAGCGCGGCGTGGAAAGCCGCAGCGGTCGTGACCGCGTCCTGCCCGGTCATGGCGTCGATCACCAGGAACGTGAGATGAGGCGTGACAGCAGAAGAGATGCGGCGCACCTCCTCCATGAGTGCCTCGTCGATGCTGAGCCGGCCGGCTGTGTCGAGGACCAGCACGTCGCGCCCGGTGCGACGTGCCTGCTCGAGACCTGCCACCGCCACCGACACGGGATCCGTCTGCTCGCTGAACATCGGTACGTCCGCCTGCGCGCCGAGAATGCGAAGCTGCTCCACGGCTGCCGGCCTTTGGAGGTCGGCCCCGACGAGCATTGGGTTGCGGCCCTGGCGCCTGAACCAACGTGCGAGCTTGGCGGCGGTGGTGGTCTTGCCCGACCCCTGGAGGCCCGCGAGCAGCACGACGGTCGGCGGGGCCGAGGCGTAGGTGACCTTGAGGGTCTCGCCACCCAGGGATCGAACGAGCTCGGAGTGGACTGCCTTCACCACTTGCTGCGCGGGGCTCAGGCTCCTAGAGAGGTCCTGGCCCACGAGCTGGGCGGCTACACCGTCGGTGAAGGCCCTCGCGACGCCCACGTCGACATCCGCTTCGAGCAGAGCGGTGCGGATCTCGCGTAGAGCCTCGTCGACGTCGGCCTCGCTCAGGCGCCCGCGGCTCCGCAGCCGCCCAAGCACGCCCTCCAGACGTTCTGAAAGCGCGTCGAACACGGACGGTCAGGCTACCGGAGGAGCGGGAGGCTCGTTCGTAGGAGGTTTCATTCGAACAGGGCGTCGACGAACTCGTCTGGGTCGAAGGGCACGAGGTCGTCGACGCCCTCGCCGATCCCCACGAGCTTTACCGGTAGCCCGAGCTCGCGCTGGATCGCCACGACGATCCCGCCCTTGGCCGTCCCGTCGAGTTTCGTGAGCACGACCCCTGTCACCCCGACCGCCTCGGTGAACTGACGCGCTTGCGCTAGGCCGTTCTGGCCGGTGGTGGCGTCGAGCACGAGCAGAACCTCCGTCACGCGTCCGGGTGGACGGTCCGCCACCCGCCGAATCTTCTTCAGCTCCTCGATCAAGTTCACCTTGGTGTGGAGACGTCCGGCTGTGTCGGCCAACACGAGGTCGTCGCCGCGGGCAGCCGCGCTGCGAACGGCGTCGTAGACCACTGCGCTTGGGTCCCCTCCTTCGGCACCGCGCACGACAGGTACGCCGGTGCGTTCGGCCCACGTCGCGAGCTGTTCCGCCGCCGCGGCGCGGAAAGTGTCACCCGCTGCGAGCACCACCGAGCGACCTCCGGCGAGCTGGCGACGCGCCACCTTGCCGATCGTGGTGGTCTTCCCGACCCCGTTCACGCCGACGAAGAGCCACACGTCGATGACGACGTCGGTAACGACGTCGGTCGTGACGTCGGTCGTGGCGTCGGTCGTGGCGTCGGTCGTGGCGTCGGTCGCGGTCGCGTCGGAGCCGTTCGGCCGAAGAGCAGCCCGCAGCTCGCCTCGAAGCGCCTCCACGACGGCATCGGGGCCACGCAGCTCTCCCCGGCGCAGGCGCGCGCGCAGGTCGTCGAGCAGCGACGTGGTGGTGGCGACGCCGATGTCGGCGCGCAGGAGCGCCTCTTCGAGCTCCTCCCACGTCTGTTCGTCCACCGAGCCCTTGGCCCTGAGCGCGCGCACGTAACCGGACAACAGCCCACGTGTCTTGCCCATCCGGTCCCGCAACGCCGGAGGAGTCGTGATGGCACCGACCGTCGCCTCCTGCGAGCCCACGGTCGGCTCGGCCGCAGCTTCACCGGTGACGGGGTCCGCCACGGCAGTCGCATCGAGGGTCGTATCGTCCGCTGGTTCACGCGTCGCGACCGCTGTGGTGGAGGCGGTGGTCTTCTCGGGGGCGGGGTGCTGATGCGACGGCTGCGACGGCTGCGACGCCTGTCTGTCTTCGTCCCCGGCCCGCTCCGCGCGTCTTGCCCTACGCCGGGGAACGAAGGTGACGGCGGTGACGACTGCGGCGACCACCAGCACCGCCAGGACTATCCAAAGGGCGACCATGGCCGAAGGAGCCTACGGCCTCCCGGGGCTTGCGGAGGATCGACGACACGCCGGCCGAGCCGCTATGGCGCTGTCTCCAACTAGGCGCGCAGGGAAGCTGACTCGTCGTCTGGCACCTGGCGGCTTACCTTCTGGCTCACGACCTTGGAGGAGCCTCCGGGGGTCATGGTCACGCCGTACAGGGCGTCGGCCGCCTCCATGGTGCGCTTCTGGTGGCTGACGATGATCAGCTGCGCCTCGCCGCGGAACTCGTGGAGCAGGTCCAGGAACCTGTGGAGGTTCACGTCGTCGAGCGCCGCCTCCACTTCGTCGAGGAGGTAGAAGGGCGAAGGGCGGCTGCGGAAGACGGCGAAGAGGAACGCCAGCGCCACCAGCGATCGCTCTCCACCCGACAGCAGCGACAGCTTGCGCACGTTCTTGCCCGCTGGGCGCGCCTCGACGTCGACGCCGGTGTCGAGCAGCCCGGACGGCTCGGTCAGCACGAGCCTGCCGGTCGAGCCCGGGAACAAGGTCGCCATGAGCACTTGGAAGTGCTCGTTGACGTCGGCGAAGGCCTCGGCGAAGAGCCTCACGATCTCGTCGTCGACCGCGCTGATCACCTGGTGGAGCTCGCGTCTGGCACGCCGAACGTCGTCGACCTGCTCGTCTAGGAAGCGATGCCTCTCCTCCAGGTTGCCGAGCTCCTCGAGGGCGAGCGGGTTGACCGGGCCGATGGCCGCGAGCTCCGACTCCAACGACGCGGCACGAGAGCGCGCGTCGACTCCCTCGGGGAGCGGAGGGCAAGCTGCGGTCAGTGCTTGCGTTAGCTCGGCCCCGAGCTCGCGGCGCAGGGCCTCCGTGGCCGCCTCGTGGCGGAGCCCGATCTCGGCCAGCTCGAGGTCCAGGCGCTGGAGGCGCTCACGCGTGCTCGCAAGACGCGAGTCCGCCTCCGAGCGCTCGTGGCGGAGCGTGTCGAGCCTCGCGCCGCCGGCACGCACCTCGTCGAGATGACGGGCCCGGCGCTCGTGGACGCGCTCGAGCAGGGCCGAGATGCGGGCAGCGCAGCCCGCCACGATCGAATCGAGCCGGTCGACTCCCGCCGCGACCTCCTCGAGCCGACGCCTGCGCTCGCTCGCCCTCGCTCGCTCCGCGCTGTGGCCCGCGAGCCTCCGCTCGGCCTCTTCGAGCCGGCTGCTCAGCACCGAACGGCGCTCTGCGAGGGCGGCGGCCTTGACCTCCAGGTCACGCCGCATGGCGGCCACCTGCGACCTGCTTTCCTCCAGCCGCCGCCTGGAGGCGTCCGCGAGCCTCTGCGCGGCGACGAGGGAGCTGTGCGCTCGCTCGGCTGCGAGCGCCAGCTCGGCGGCGCGACGCCTCGCCTCTTCGGCGGCGGCTCTGGTGTCGAGAGCCGACGCTGCCGAGATCGCCCAACCCGTGCGCGCGAAACGGTCTCCTGAGGTGTCGACGACCACCATGTCGGGCAGCTCGCGGACCACCTCGAGCGCCCGGTCCCAGCGGCCTTCCACGAAGACGACGCCGTCCAGGAGCCGGTCGAGGAGCCCCGCCACGGCGGGCTGCCTCGGCCGGACGTGCTCCCTCAGCCAACTCGCCCCTCGGGGCAGGCTCATGCCCGCATCCCGAGCACCGGCGCTTCCCGAGGGCAAGCCGCCGACCGCGAGGACGGTCCCGCTCCCTCCGGCCGAAGCCAGCCGGGACAGGGCCTCGCGTGCCGTCTCGTCGCTCTCGAGCACCACAGCCCCGAGCGCGGGACCTGCCGCGGCGTCGAAGGCGAGGTGGAACCCCTCGTCCACCTCCACCAGCTCGCCCAGGACGCCCACCACCCCTGCGCCACCCGCGAGGGTCGTACTGGCCGACGCCGCGCGCATCTGAGCTGAGGCCTGCTCGAGCGCCTCGGCCCGCTCTTCCATCCGGTGCCGGCCGCGCTCGGCTTCGCGAAGCTCCGCCTCGGCCGCGCTCAGCACAGCCAGCTCCCCGGAGCCGGACTCGAGGTCGGCGGCCTGGGAGCGCAGGTCCTGCTCGGCGAGCTCGACCTCCGCGGCCAGCGGCGCGAGGCCCTCCTCCTGTGCCTGAAGGCCCGTGAGCTCGCTCTCGAGCCGCGCCGAGTCTGCCTCGAGCGTCGAGACGACGTCGGTGCCGGCAGCGACCTCGAGCGCCATCGCCACGGACCTGCGCCGCTCCGCCAGCACCCCGGCGAGCCCGCGGCACCGCTCGGAGAGGGCCTCGGTACGTGTGAGGGCGACCACAAGGTCTTCCTCCCGCTTGGAGGCCAGCTCGGAAGCCGCACGTTCGGCCGCGGCGTCGATCTCGGCGATGGAGGAGCGCAGGGCAGTGTCGTCCTCGGCGAGCAGGGCACGCTCGGCCCCGGCGCTCCGGCGCCTGTCCTCGAGCGAGCCGAGCTCCCGGCCGACGAGGTAGAGGCGCAGCGAGCGCAGTTCCTCCGAGAGTGCCGCGTACGATCGTGCCGCCGCGGCCTGCCGCTCGAGCGGCCGGATCTGGCGTCGCACCTCCCGTAGCAGATCCCCCAGGCGCTCGAGGTTCTCCTCGGCCGCCGCCAGGCGCCGCTCTGCGCGTTCGCGTCTGCGGCGGTGCTTGAGCACCCCTGCCGCCTCCTCGATCACCGCCCTGCGGTCCTCGGGTCGCGCGTTCAGGATCGAGTCGAGCTGGCCTTGGCTCACGATCACGTGCTGCTGGCGGCCCACACCCGAGTCCGACAGCAGCTCCTGTATGTCAAGCAGACGGCACGGCTGGCCGTTCAGCGCGTACTCGCTGTCGCCGGAGCGAAAGAGCGTGCGCGTGATCGTGATCTCGGCGAGGCCGCCCGGGAGGTCGCCGGCCCGGTTGTCGATCGTGAGAGAGACCTCGGCGCGGCCAAGGGGAGCCTTGTCGGAGGAGCCTGCGAAGATGACGTCCTCCATCTTCTGAGAGCGAACTGTGCGCGGGCCTTGCGCGCCGAGGACCCATGCGACCGCGTCGACGACGTTCGACTTGCCGCTCCCGTTGGGACCTACCACGACGGTCACCCCGGGCTCGAGCTGCAAGCTCGCCGGGTCGGCGAAGGACTTGAAGCCCTTCAAGGTGAGCGACTTCAGGAACACCGTTCGTCACCCTATCCGCGCGGCGCTCGCCAACCCGGGACACCGGAGCCCGCCATGTTTGCGAGATCTGGGTCGGTCAGATCTGGCAGTGCTCGCAGAGAAAAGCGGAGCGACCGTTCAGCTTCACCCTCACCACGGCGTTGCGGCACCTGCGACACGCCTTGCCCTCGCGGTCGTAGACCTGGTGCTGCCCCTGGTAGTCGCCGATCTCCCCGTAGAGATCGCGGTACTGCTCGTCCGCGAGAGAGGAGCCACGGTACTTGACCGCCTCGGACAGTGTCTCGACCATGGCCCTGTAGAGGCGGCGGATCTCCTGCGAGCTGAGAGAGTCCGAGTGTCTGTCGTAGCGCAACCCGGCTGCGAAGAGGATTTCGTCCGAGTAGATGTTCCCGATGCCGGCGACGAACTTCTGGTCCATCAGGAGAGTCTTGAGCGCGCTGTGCCGGTCGGCGAGCATCTGACCGAAGCGGGTCCAGCTCATGACGTCGTCGAGCGGATCGAACCCGAGGTGGGCCAGCTCTGGGACCTGCGCGTCGAGCTCGCCGGCAGAGGTGACGAACATCTCTCCGAAGGTCCGCGGGTCCACGAATCGCAGCTGCCCTCCCTGGGTGAAGGTGATCACGACGTGGGTGTGGCGGTCGAGCGGTTCCTTGAGCCCCTTCACCCTGAGCAGCTGGCCGCTCATTCCCAGGTGGACGACCAGCACTTCTTCGCCTTCGAGGCCGACCAGCAGGTACTTCCCGGCCCTACGGATCGAGGTGACCTTGCGGCTCTCGAGGTGCTTGGCGAACTCCGCGGCGCTGCGGTGACGGCGGATCGAGCGCTTGCCCTTGACGTCGACTTGCTTGATGCGCCTGCCCACGACCTCCTTCTCGAGGTCGCGCCGAATGGTCTCGACCTCGGGTAGCTCAGGCATCGGCGGAGGAGCCTTGCGCGCCCAAAGTGTCTTCGGAGCCGCCAACGGCCTCGCGGCGCGCTAGGAGAAGACCCCATGCCGCACGGGCGGCGGCCTGCTCGGCGTCCTTTTTCGAGTGGCCGTCGCCTTCCCCGAGCGCCTCGCCCGACACGAAGACCCTCGCCGTGTACCGCCGCGCATGATCGGGCCCGGTGCCGACGACCTCGTAGCGCGGGAGCTCGCCGACTTGGCGCGCCACGGCCTCCTGGAACCTGGTCTTGAAGTCCTCGGCGCCGGGGCCTGCCGCCGCTTCGACGATGCGCTCGCCCAGCAGCCGTGTGACCAGGCCCGACGCCGCAACGAACACCCCATCGAGGTAGACAGCCCCGATGACGGCTTCGGTGGTGTTGGCCAGGATCGATGGCTTGCGCCTACCGCCGGAGGAGTCCTCCCCTCTGCCGAGCATGACCACGTCGCCCAGCCCGAGCTCCGCGCCGACTTCGGCCAGGACGGAGGTGTTGACTACGGCTGCGCGCACCTTGGCGAGCGATCCCTCGGACAGACCGGGGTAGCTGCGGTAGCAGTGTTCGGCGACGACCAGCCCGAGCACGGCGTCGCCCAGGAACTCGAGCCTCTCGTTGGAGGGCATGCCTCCCGCCTCCGAGCACCACGACCGGTGCGACAGTGCTTGCACCAAGAGATCAGGGACGGAGAAGCTCCACTCCAGCCGATTGGTCAGCTGGTCGAGCGCGTCTGCGTCGGGCGATCGGATCGGGAAGGTGGTGCCGGTGACCGTGTCAGCCCGCCCCCAGCTTGGCGACGACGTAGTCGACGGCGTCGCGCACGGTCCGCAGGTCCTCGAGGTCCTCGTCCTCTATCCGGAACCCCACGGTGCGCTCGCCCAGCTCCTCCTCGAGCGCCTCCACCAGCTCGATGAGGGCGAGCGAGTCGGCGTCGAGGTCCTCGGCGAACGAGGAGGACTCGCTGATCGCCGACGGCTCTATCTCCAAGATGTCGGCGAGCTGGTCTCGCACCAGCTCGAACACCTGCTTGCGGTCGAGCGGTGCGCTCTCCACGTGGGTCTCTGCGGGCACGGGGCTCCTCGAGGTCTCCTGGTCCTTTTCGTGATAGACCGTGAAAGGTCTCTCCGACCCGGCGCGCCCATCGCCCGGGCCTTCGTGCATCCTACCGCTTTGCGCACCGTCTCCGGTCGTTTTCCCTGGTGGGTGGGGCCTTCCAGCGGGGACTGCGACACGGTTCAGGTGCTAGAGACGGCCCGGCCGAGACGCTCGACCAGCCCGCCGGTGGCGATGTCGTGCGCGACGCCCACGGCGGAGACGATCGCACGGGCCGAGGAGGAGCCGTGGCTTATCACGCAGACCCCGTCGACCCCGAGCAACATCGCCCCGCCGACCCCGTCGGGGTCGAACTTCTCGGCCAGGGGCGCAAGGTGCGGTAGCAGGACGTTGCCGGCGCGCTTGGTCGCATCGTCGGAGGCGATGACGCCGAGTACCGCGTCCATGAAGAACCTGAGCGCTCCTTCGAGGGTCTTCAAGGTCACGTTCCCTGTGAACCCGTCGGTGACCACTACGTCGGCGGCGCCGTACAGGAGGTCCCGGCCCTCGACGTTGCCGACGAAGCGCAGACCCGTCGCCCCCAGAAGAGCCGCATGGGCCTCCTTCACCAGGGGCGACCCCTTCGAGCTCTCCTCGCCTATGGACAAGAGAGCGACCGAGGGGTCCTCGACTCCGTAACGCGCTGCGGAGTAGGCGCTGCCCATCTGCGCGAATTGCACGAGCATCGAAGCGTTGCACTCGGCGTTGGCGCCGGAGTCGAGCAGGACCGTGGGGTGCGACACGAGGTTCGGGACCGGGGTGGCGATCGCCGGGCGCGACACTCCCTTCAGCCGGCCCATCCTGAGCAGCGCACTGGCCATGGCGGCCCCGGTGTTGCCGGCGCTGACCATCGCGAGCGCCCGCCCGTCGCGCACAGCCTCTGCGGCCCGCACGAGCGACGAGTCCTTCTTGCGGCGCACCGCCTGCCCCGCATCCTCGTCCATTGAGATGACCTCGGAGGCCGGTAGCACCTCCAGTCCCCCGGTGTCACCGAGCTTCTCCGGTGGGCCGACGAGCACCACGGGGATCCCGAGCTCTTCGACGGCCAGCCGGGCTCCGGCCACGATCTCAGAAGGGGCCCGGTCGCCCCCCATCGCGTCCACCGCCACCGGCAGGCTCATCTCGCGCCTCTCTGCTCGTCGCAGGTGGGGGCCAGTCCGTCTCGAGCGGGGGTCACTCCGTCCCGAGCGAAGCTCAGTCCGTCTCGACCGCCTGGCGACCCTTATACCACCCGCAATTGGGGCACACCACGTGCGGGAGCTTGGCCTGGTGGCATTGCGGGCAGAGGCTGCGCGCCGGGGTACCGAGGACCCAGTTCGAGGCGCGACGGCTGCGGCTCTTGGCCTTGGAGGTCTTCTTCTTCGGAACGGCCATCAGACGTCACCGGCTGCTCGAGAGGCGGGGGCCTGACCAAGATAGTCGGTCGCCGAGAGGTCACCTCCAGCTGGCCGTGCTCGTCACCCTCTCCGGCGCGCTAGACGGCTAGCGACCAGGTTGGTCCTCCGCAGAGGCGGCACCCGCGTCGGCGAGGCGCAGCGCGCCCAGTGCCGCCCATCGTGGGTCGGGGGCCCGGGGGTCACAGCCGCAGCTCTCCTGGTTGCGGTCGACGCCGCAGATCGGGCACAAGCCGAGGCAATCCGCAGAGCACAGGGGCGCCTGGGGAAGCTCGAGGAGCACGGCGTCGTGGGCCATGGGCTCGAGGTCCACGTCGTCGCCGACGAGCGGGTAGGTATCCGAACCGTCGCCACCCTCTGTGTAGTGCTCGAGCACCCTCACTTCGAGCCCGCCCGACGCTTTCGCCAAGCAGCGGCGGCACTCCCCCGCCCAGCGCGACCGGATCGTGCCCGCGACCGACACCCCTCCCGCCACGGACTCGAGGGTGACGTCCACCTCTACCTGCGCGCCTTCGGGAACGGCGGTCGCAGGGCAGGCCAGGTCCTCGATCATTCCCAGGCGCACCTCGTGCCAGCGCGTGCCGGGCACCCGCCTCAGCTTCGCAACATGAACGACGAACGGACGCTCACCCATCGGCACCCCTATCGCTCGTCCTGGTCGAAGAACCCCCCCAGGCCACTGGAACCGCCGGCCCGCTCGCCGTCGGGCACCTCCCCGCGCCGGCGGTCGCCACCGGGCGACCAGGCGCCTCCTTCGGGAATCGGGGGCGGCGTGGCACGCAGCTTCTCGCGCCCGGCCAGGACCGTCTTCAAGGTCCGCTCGAGAACGATCTCGAAGGACGCGAGCTTCTGGTCGCAGAAGTCGTCCGCCTCGTGACGCAGCCGCCTCGACTCCTCGCGTGCCTGCTCGACGGTGCGCTGCGCGACTTGGTTCGCCTGCCTCACGATCTCGGTGCGCTGGACCATCCGCTCGGCCTGGGCGCGCACCTCCTCGAGGAGGCTGTCGGCCTCACGCTGTCGCGACTCGATGAACTCGTCGCGCTCGCGCAGCAGCCATCGAGCCTGTCTCATCTCGTCGGGGAGCCGCTCGACAGCCGCCTGGAGCAGGGCTATCAACTCGTCGCGCGAAACGAGCACGGACGCGGAGAGAGGCATCGTCCTGGCGCTGTCCAGCACCGCGATAGCCCGTTGAAGCAATCCTTCTGTGTCCTCCGGCTCGCCGGCGTCGTCCTCTGCGACAGGCTGTTCGCCGAACGGATCCTCGCCGAACGTGTCGTCGGATCCCTCGCCGTAGGCGTCGCCGTACTCGTCGCTCAATGGCCGAACTTCTCCTGGAGCCGCTTCAGCACTGCCTTTGGCACGAACGCGGAAACATCACCCCCGTAACGGGCTACCTCGCGCAGCAGACGCGAGGAGAGGAACGAGTTGTTGGAGCTCGTGGGTAGCAACAAGGTGTCGATGCCCGACAGCTGCCGGTTCATCTGCGACATCTGGAGCTCGTTCTCGAAGTCGGACACTGCTCGCAGCCCT
>DATKIB010000079.1:0-22802 GCA_035509915.1 Acidimicrobiales bacterium
GCCCTACAAGATGGAGGGCGAGGACATCGAGCGCGACATGGGAGAGCTCGTTCCCGCCCCGGTCGTGGTCAGAGGCGCGATCCTCGGCCTCGAGGCCGGCGACAACGTGATCGAGCTGCTCGAGTACCCCGAGCTGGGCCCCCGGGCACCTGCCGCCGGCGGCCGCTATCCGGTCACCAGGCCGGGCCTCACCCACGTGGGCCTGTACTGCGACGACTCGATCACGACCCGCCAGGAGCTCGAGGCGAAAGGGGTCGAGTTCCTCACCTCCGGCATCGCAGACGTGGCGGGGCTGCGCACAGCGTGGTTCTGTGACCCTTGGGGGACCGTGTTCATCCTGATGGAGAAGCGCCGCGCGGACCGCCCCTACTGGCGCCAGCCCTGGGGGTGATTGCGCCTCTTAGGGCTCGGCCTCTACGGGCTCACTTGACCGAGTCGCGGAACTCCACCCCTTCGGTCGCGGCGACCGCGAAGTCCTGGACGTCCACGACCGGATAGACCTCGTAGCGGAGCCAGGGTTGGAACTTGGCCACGTCGCGAAGGATCTCGAGCGGGTCGTCCGTCTCCACAACGGCGAACCCGCCGTCGCCGTCGACGCGGCCCAGGAACTGGTGGAAGGTCGCTCCCGTCGGAGTCCACTTGGAGAAGACCTCGAGCACCCTCTTCTCCCCGGCTTCCGACGTGCCGGCGTCACGGTTCTGCCAAGTCACGACGAACTTCACGGCAACCGCCTCCTTTGATCGTGCCTCCAGGCGATGCTCGCACGTGGCCTTTCGCTCCACAAGGCCCGGGCGCGAAAAACCCGAGGAACCTTGCGGCACCTCGGGCCTTCGCCCTTCGCTCTCCCGTCCTTGCGGCCGGTTGTGCTCCGGAAGACTGATCTTACGGATTCGGCGGCGGAACGCAAGGGGCCGAACCAAAGATTCTCATTGCAACTTCGTTGCGAAGGCGCCGGGGCAGGCCTTCGTGGGAGCCTTGGAAGGGTGCCCCCCGAGCCGCTGCCGATGTTCCCTCTCTCGACTGTGCTCTTCCCCAACGCGCTGCTCCCGCTGCACGTCTTCGAGACCCGGTTCCGGGCGATGGTGAAGGAGTGCCTTGCAGGAGACCGCACCTTCGGTGTGGTCCTCATATCGCGCGGCTCGGAGGTCGGCGGTGGCGAGATGCGCGTGGATGTCGGGACCGCCACCCACATAGAACGGTCCACGTCGCTACCCGACGGGCGTTCGGTGTTGCTCGTCCGGGGCACGAGGCGTTTCCGGGTGGCCGAGTGGCTTGCCGACGACCCTTTTCCACGCGGGACCGTCGAGTGGATCGAGAGTGCGCAGTCGTCTTCGGGCACAGGTGCGCTCTCCAAGGCCGAGGCGGCCGTCACGAGGGCTCGCGCGCTCCTCTCGGAGCTGGGGCACGATCCATCGCCTGCGCTGGAGGCGCCGCCGGAGGCGGACGTCGAGGCCCGGTCGTGGTGGCTGTGCGAGCGCGCCCCCCTGGTGCCCTTCGACCGACAGCGCCTGCTCGAATGCGGCGACCTCACCCGCCGGCTGGACCTGCTCAGCGAGCTCGCCGGGGCGGTGGCGGACGATCTCGCCCGGCTGCTCGCTAGTGGGTGATCCGCTCGCAAGTGGGTAATGCGCTCGCAAGTGGGTAATGCGCTTGCCTGTGGGTGATCCGCTTGCCTGTGGGTGATCCGCGGGCACCTGGGGCGTGAGGGCCGCTGCGATTGGGCCGTTACGGAAGCGTGGCACTAACCTGCACCGGGGGCCTCGGGCGGGAAAGGTCTGGCGGAGAAGATTTGGCGATGAAGGCTCGACGCTTGTCGCGTGTCGCAACCTTGGCCCTGGCGGTGGGTGCCACGGCCTGTATCTCGGTGACGGCCTGTATCTCGGTGACGGCCGCCTCGACAGCCCTGCCTGCCTCGGCTGCGACTCCTCCTTACCCGGTCACGACGACCGATCCGGTGACGGCGTACACCACCACCAACGACGTGCGGATCACCATGTCCGACGGTGTGCAGCTCGACTCCGACGAGTACATGCCCGACAGCGGTTGTCCTTGTCCGGTCGTCCTGATCCAGACCCCCTACAGGAAGTCCGACAGCGAGGTAGGCGAGACCATCCCCTACCTCTACGAACATGGGTACGCCGAGATCGTCGTCGACGTCCGCGGCACGGGCAGCAGCGGGGGACTGTGGGACTCCTTCGGGCCCCGTGAACAACAGGACGGTGCGGAGCTGGTGCGCTGGGCAGCCACCCGTCCCTTCAGCGACGGCAAGGTCGGCCTGGCGGGTGTGAGCTATTCGGGGATCGACCAGCTGCTCACAGCAGAGCAGCCGGGCATGAGCGGGCCGTCGAGCCCCTTGAAGGCCATGTTCCCGATCGTGCCCATGGCCGACGCGTATCGCGACGTGACCTGGGCCGGCGGCAACGTGGACGCAGGGTTCATCCCCCTCTGGCTCGGCCTGGTGGACGGCCTCGCCCTCGCCCCTACCGACGACGCCCAGCAGAACCCGGCCGTCGACCTGAACGTCCAGTCGCAGCACGTCTACGACGTGACCCAGTTCAGCGGCCCCGCCATCGCGGACGCAGGGATGGGCTCCTACGAGTCGATGCTGCCCGCCGCCGCGCAGACCTTCCCCGACCAGTCCTACGACGGGCCCTTCTACCAAGTGCGCTCGCCCATCGAGAACATCTCCAACATCACCGTGCCGTCGTTCGTGGTGGGCGGGACCTGGGACCTCTTCCAGCGGGCCGAGCCCCTCCTCTACAACGGGCTCGATCTCCCTCCGAGCCAGAAGAAGCTGATGATCGGTCCTTGGTACCACGTGACCGAAGGGACCGGGCTCACAGCGGACAACGGCTCGGGACGCGTCACCGACGCCTCCGGCGACGTGATCCCGAGCATCGACAACCTGGAGCTCGCCTGGTTCGACCGCTGGCTGAAGGGCGCAGACAACGGGATCGACCAGTTCCCGACCGTGGAGGCGTATCGCCTGGGGGCCGACCAATGGGTGCCCGATACCCGATACCCGGCCAAGGGCACGACCGGTCAGCGCTGGTACCTCTCGAGCCGGGGCGCGCTCAGCACCAGCCCCGGTACCGCCTCCACCGCAATGCTCCCGGCCACGGACGCCACCGGATCGTGCTCGAGGTCCACGTGGCAGTGGACCGCCGGCCTCCCGACCGAAGCCCCGCTCCCGGCGCAAGTCGCCGAGCAATGCCAGGACAACAGCGCTGTCACCGAGGCACAGGGGCTGACGTACACGAGCGCGCCCTTCACCTCTCCCTACACGATCAGCGGTCCGCTCGAGGCAGACGTCTTCGTGAGCTCGACCTCTGCCGACTCCAGCGTCGTCGCCACGGTCTCCGACGTGGCGTCCAACGGCGACGCGAGCGATGTCACCGCGGGCACGCTCGTCGCGTCGTTACGGGCGGTGAACTCGAAGCCGTGTGTGACCTCCGTGGTGCTCGACTGCTCGGTGTACCTCGGCGGCCGTTCCATAGAGCCCTGGCATCCCTATACGTCCGCCTCGCAGAAGCCCTTGGAGTCCGGCAAGGTCTACGAGCTGCAGATCGAGATCTTCCCCACCAGCGAGACCTTCGAGGCGGGGCACGAGATGCGGGTCACGTTGACCACCAGCGACGTCCCGCACGAGGCCACGACTCTGTCGACCCAGGCGAGCTCGGCGGGTGTCGACACCTTCTACTCAGGGGGCAGCTACCCGTCGAGCATCTACCTGGGCCACGTCGGCTGACGGGCCTGAGACCCCCGCGGAGGGCTCAGGCGCTCTTGGCGTAGCGCCACACGGCGATCGGCACCAGCACGACGAGCAAACCCGCGCACCACAGCAGAGCCTGCTCCACGTACGTGGCGGTGGGTCCGCCGATCATGAGGGCTCGGACCGCGTTCACGACTACGCCTACCGGCTGGTGCACGGAGAAGGTCCTGAGCCAGCCCGGCATGGTGGAGACGGGGACGAACGCGGGGGAGGCGAAGAGGAGAGGGAACAAGATGGGGAAGGCCATCACCTGCGCCGTCTCGCTGTTCGAAGCGGAGAGCCCGATGATCGCGAAGCCCCACAGCAGCGAGTACGCGAACAGGAGCACCAGCAGGCAGGCGGCGATGAACGGCACGGCGCCGGTGGGGAAGTCGAAGCCCACGAGCGCTCCCATGGCCGTCATCACCGCTATGACGAAGAGGTTTCGGGCCAGGTCTGCGATCGTCCTGCCCGCCAGGACGGCGAACCTGGCCATGGGCAGTGCGCGGAACCGCTCCACGAGCCCCGACTGGAGGTCCTCGGCGAGACCCACCGCCGTGCCGATCCCGCCGAACGACACCGACTGGGCGAAGATCCCCGCCATCAGGAAGTCGACGTAGGGGATCTTCCCTCCCCCGGGCAGGGTCCCCCCGGGGTGGATGGCCCCGCCGAACACGAAACGGAACAGCAGCACGAACATGATCGGCTGGACCGTCGAGAAGAACAGGGCGTCGGGGGTGCGCATGTAGCGGATCAGGTTCCGCTTCGTGATCGTCAGCACGTCCGCGGCCGCCCAGTACGCCTGGTGTGCCTGGTCCGTCTGGAAGTCCGGCGACTCGATGGCGGTCGTGGGAGCGGTGACCGTCATCGTGCTGCTCCGTCCGGCCCGGGCATGCTCGCGGCGCCCGAAGCCCGGCGTCTCCTGCTGCGCCTGCGGCCCCCACTGCCGTTGGCCTCGGCGCCGTCCGCGGCGATATCGGGTGTGCCCTCGTCGGTCGGCCTGCCTGTGAGGGAGAGAAACACGTCGTCGAGGCTGGGCTCGCGCAACCGGAAGATCGTGGGAACCATGTGATGCTGGTCGAGTAGCCGCAGGACCTCCATGGCGGCACGTGGCCCGTCGTCCACCGGGATCTCCACCATCGACCCGACCACGCTGGGCGACTTCGTGCCCGCTCCCGTGAGAACCTGCGCGGCGAGCGCAGCGGCCGAGCTGTCGGCCATCCCGACGTCGACGAAGGTCGCTCCCATGTTGGACTTGAGCTGCTCGGGAGTCCCCTCGGCGATCACTTGCCCGTGGTCCACCACGGCCACCCGGGTCGCCAAGCGGTCGGCTTCCTCGAGGTATTGGGTGGTGAGCAGCACCGTGGTGCCCTCGCCGACGAGGGTCTCGATCATCTCCCACAGGTCGCTGCGGCTGTGGGGGTCGAGGCCGGTGGTCGGCTCGTCGAGGAACAGCACCGGCGGACGCGCGACCAGCGCGGCGGCGACATCCAGGCGACGGCGCATGCCGCCGGAATAGGTCTTCAAGGGACGGTGTGCGGCGTCGACCAGACCGAACTGCTCGAGCAGCTCGCCGGCCCTCTGCGCGACGACCTCGTGAGAGAGCCGGTTCAGCCGGCCCACCATCTTCAGGTTCTCCAGGCCGGTGAGGTACTCGTCAACCGCGGCGTTCTGCCCGGCGAGGCCGATGAGCCTCCGCACCACCGGCGCCTCGGTCGCCACGTCGTGGCCCAGCACCCGCCCGTGCCCGCCGTCGGCGCCGATGATCGTGGTGAGTATGCGCACGGCGGTCGTCTTGCCGGCACCGTTGGGCCCGAGCAACCCGAACACGGTCCCCTTCTCGACGGTGAAGCTCACGCCGTCGAGGGCTCGCACCTCTCCGCCGAAGGTCTTCTCGAGCTTCTCGGCCTCTATGGCAGAGGTCATCTGGCCACCATATCTGCCATATCTGGCTTCCAAGGCGAGCCCTGCCCTACCCGGCTCAAGGATCGGGTCGGAACAAGGCGATCCCCGCGGTCTCGGAGACCGTCTCGAACGTGGCGCGCACCGGCATGTCGATGTGGACCTCCTCCGGTTCGCATCCCACCACGTTGGTCATCACTCGCGGGCCCTCCTCGAGATCCACGAGGGCAACTACGTAGGGAATCTGGTCGCGAAACGGACGTGAGTGGTTCTGGCGGATCACCGTGAAGCTGTGGACCGTGCCGCGACCACTCGCCTCCATCCACTCGACGGGGCCTCGGCAGACCAGGCACCTGTCGCGCGGGTAGAGCTGTCGGGCGCCGCAGATCTCGCAACGCTGCACCAGGAGCCGGCCCTCCTTGGCGGCTGCCCAGTAGCGCTCGGAGTCCGGGTCGGGCACCGGCGCGGGCCTGGGCTTGGGTGGGCGCTGGTCCACCGGCGCCGAGGGATCTTCGGGCACTTCCCCTCCTTAGGGCGTTCCTTCGATGTCTTTGTTGCACGGATCGTAGGGTGGCGAGGATCGTAGGTGTGGCTGGTCGGCTGGGCCTGCTCAGGCACGGGCGGGTGCCCACAAGGATCAGAGCGGGTTGGCGTTTCCCGGTGGAGGAGCCTGTCGTCCGATGACCGAAAAGACGCAGATCGAGGCCGGGGGGGTCTCAGGCAGCACCGTAGCCCCTCAGCCTCCGAAAGCCGAGGTGGGAGGGGTGTTGACGGATACTGCCACCGCTCCGGCCGAGCCTGGGGTCGTCGGGCAGCCGCCACTCACCGACGCCGGGCTCACCGACGCCGGGCTCACCGACGCCGGGCTCACCGACGCCGGCCCCATCCCAGGGCCGCAGCCACAAGAGGCCGGTGAAGAGACCGGTCCTGGCGAATCGTGGGTCAGGACACTCGCGCGGCACCCCGCCCAATTGGGTGTGGTCGGAGGGTTCATCGTCTTCGTCTTGGTGATCGGCCTGGTTGCCCTGCTCGGGTCTCCGAGCAGCACCGGTGGAAGGCCCTTGTGGGGTACAGCTTTCGGTCCGCCGGTCACGACGCCGCAGTCGGGCTCCGGGGCTGGGTCTGGCGCCGGCGCTGGGGCTGGGGCTGCATCCTCCGGCTCTGCCCTCTCTGCTCCCGCTCCCGTGGTGGCCAGTGCTTCGGGTTCGCCAGTGTCAGGGGCCTCGGGCGCGGGCGCGGGCACGCCGGGCTCCCACCCGGCCGCGCCTTCCTCCCCGGCCCCGTCGTCGAACCCGCAGGGATCGCCCTCGCCGGGCCCCTCTTCGTCCAGTTCCCCCCCGCCACCTGCGGTCGGGCCCTGCACGCCGAACGACGTCACGATCGTCACCACGACCGACGCGCCGGCGTACTCACCCGGAGCCACGGTCACGGCAGAGACCGAGCTCGTAGACAACGTTGCCTGCGACTACACCCCGGTGGCGGCAGGGCCCTACTCGTGCCCGACCACGATCGTCTTCACCAACTCGAGCGGCCAGCAGGTCTACCCGGTGCAGGGGCAGGGCGAGCAGTGCGCGCCCCTGGACGGCGGCTACTTGACCCCCGGCGCCACGAGGACCGTGACGGTGAAATGGCCACAACAGGGGGCGATCACCACCAGCCCCACGCAGCCGTCAGCAGACCAGTACTACGCCATAGGCCAGTGGACCTGGAGCTCGGCGGGGGCCGGTGCTCCTGGGCCGTTCCAGGCGAGCGCCGCTTCACCGCCGTTCGTGGTCAGCTCCTAGCCCCGGCCCAGGACACTCACCAGGCCCTGTCGAGGAGCCTCCATCCCTCAAATTTTCTCGATGGGGCAGGGCAGGCTCATCGCATCCAGAGCTCGCGGATGCTCCCGGTGTCCTGATCGCGCAGCGCGCTCTGTTGCTCCCATGTCTCCACGCAGCTCGTCGAGCAGAACAGGAGCGTGCTGCCGTCACCGTCGACTCGACGCTCGGCGGCTGTGTCGACGGTGAGCTGGATCTGGCACACGGGGTCCGCAGTCGACGCGGCGGTGGCCGGTGGCAGCCCGAGCCGTACGACGTCCACGGGCTGCTCCACACCTCGCACCGTCATTTCCGGCGTGGCCTCGAAGGTTGCCCAGGGGGGGATCTTCTCGACGATGCTCGCCATCGCGAGCACCTCGTATGGGCGCGCCAGGTCGCAGAGGCGGGATGCGAGGTTGACGCAGTGTCCTATGTAGTCGTCGCCCTCGAGCAGGATCACCGCTCCGTCGGTGATGCCGCACTTGATGGTGATCGCTTCGGAAGCCACGTCGATCGCCGTTCGCATCTCCAGAGCGGCTGCGACGAGCGGGGTCGTCTCGACGCAGACGAGCATGGCTCCGTCTCCGAGCCACTTGGCGATCCGCACCCCCCGGCGTGAGCAGATGTCGCGCAACGCTGCCCGGAACACGCCCAGGACCGCGACCGCGCGCTGGTCACCCTCCGATTCGGTCAGCGCGGTGAAACCGGTGAGGTCCAAGAAGGCGAAGGTTCGATGTACGCGCACGCGTGAATGATCCCACCGGCCCGTGACCGTGGGCTAACCCGGCCCGGCGTATCAGGCCGCCGACCAGGCCCGGCCTAGGGCAGCCGGCTGGAGAGCAAGAGGGTGGCGCCGGCCGACAGAGTGCCGCCCGTGCCGTGTGCGACGGCGATCTCCGCGCCAGGCACCTGGGTCTCGGCGCACTCGCCGCGCAGCTGGCGAACCGCCTCGACGATCAGGAACATCCCTCGCATCCCGGGGTGGCAGGCAGAGAGCCCACCGCCGTCGGTGTTGGTAGGCAGGCGCCCCCCGACGGCCAGCCCGCCGTCCTCCACAAACGCCCCCCCCTGCCCCTTCTCGCAGAACCCGAGGTCCTCCACGGTGAGCACGACCGTGATCGTGAAGGAGTCGTAGAGCTGGGCGACGTCCACGTCGGCCGGGGTTATCCCGGCGCGGGAGAAGGCGAGCGGGCCGCTGCGAGCCGCAGGCGTCACCGTCAGGTCCTTCGTCGCCGAGAGGTTCAGGTGGTGGTTCGTCGAGTGCGCGGCTCCGAGCAGGTACACCGGAGCCTTGGCCAGGTCGGCGGCGCGCTCGGTGGTGGTGAGCACGCACGCCCCGCCACCGTCGGAGATCACGCAGCAGTCGAGGACGTGCAGAGGGTCGGCCACCATTCGAGACGACAGCACGTCGTGCACGGTGATCGGGTCCCGGTACTGAGCCTGCGGGTTGAACTTGGCGTGGTCGCGCATCGTCACAGCCACCGAGGCGAGCTGCTCGGAGGTCGTCCCGTACTCGTGCATGTGCCGACGCGCGGCGAGCGCGTAGTTGCCCACGAGCGTGTTGCCCCACAGCGCGTCGTAGACAGCGGGTCCGGGGGCGAAGCCGCCGCCCCCACCGCCGCCTCCGGTGCCGAGCCGCCTCCCCATGGTCGAGAGCTGGACGCTCCCGTAGGTCACGAGGACCACCTCCGCGGCGCCCGCCTCTATTGCGTAGGCGGCGTGCTCGACCAGGACCTCGAACGAAGCGCCTCCGAAGTTGGTCTCGTCCACGTAGGTCGGGTGCAACCCCAGGTACTCGGCCACGCCGATGGCGTACATCGGGAAGAAGCCGACGGTGGCGAGCCCGTCGACGTCGGAGAAGGACAGTCCCGCGTCGGCCAAGGCGCGCTCGGCCGCTTGCCCGTGGACGGCGTGCTCGGAGAGGTGGGGGAGATGGGGGTAGTCGGATGTGGCCACGCCGACGATCGCGGCGCGCCGGGGCGTGCTCATCTGGCTGCCTCGTGTCCCGCCGCGGCGCGCCGGGGCGTGCTCATCTGGCTGCCTCGTGGCCCGCTTCTTCGTCGGATTGGTCCCGCTCGCGCTCCGGTGCCACCACGGCGCTCAAGATACTGTGGTCCGACCAGCCCGGAAGAGCCCGGAGGGAGCATGCAGCTCGAGGAACTCGTGCTCGTGAGCGTGGACGACCACGTGGTCGAGCCGCCGGACATGTTCGAAGGCCGGCTGCCGGCCCGGTTCGCCGACCAGGCGCCGGTGGTCACCCGCCGTGAGGACGGCACCGAGATCTGGCGCTTCGACGGCAAGGAGGCCACCAACATCGGCCTCAACGCGGTCGCCGGGCGCCCCGAGGAGGAGTACGGGATCGAGCCCACGTCCTTCGCCGAGATCCGTCCCGGCTGCTACGACATCGCCGAGCGTGTGCGCGACATGGACGCCAACGGCGTGATCGGGTCGTTGTGCTTCCCGTCGTTCCCCCAGCTCTGCGGCCAGCTCTTCGCCAAGGCCAAGGACCCGGAGCTCGGGCTCGCCGTCCTTCAGGCCTACAACGACTGGCACATCGACGAGTGGTGTGGGACGTACCCCGGGCGCTTCATCCCCTTGGCACTGCCTCCGATCTGGGACCCCGTCGCCATGGCCGACGAGGTGAGGCGCACCTCGGCAAAGGGCTGCCACGCCGTCTCGTTCTCCGAGAACCCGTCGAAGCTGAAGCTCCCGAGCTTCCACTCCGAGCACTGGGATCCCTTCTGGTCGGCCTGCAGCGACGAGGGGACGATCGTGTGCCTCCACATCGGGTCGTCTTCGTCGCTCGTGGTGACCGCCCCCGACGCGCCCATCGACGTCCTGCTCGGGCTACAGCCCGTGAACATCATCCAGGCGGCGGCGGACCTGCTGTTCTCGCCGGTCCTCCGCAAGTTCCCCGACCTCGAGGTTGCGCTCTCCGAGGGTGGGATCGGATGGATCCCCTACTTCCTCGACCGCATGGACTGGACCTACGTGCGCCAGCACAAGTGGACGGGCCAGGACTTCGGGGACCGGCTTCCGAGCGAGGTGTTCGCCGATCGGGTGATCACCTGCTTCATCGACGACCCGGCGGGCATCGAGATGCGGCACCGCGTGGGGATCGACAAGATCTGCTGGGAGGCCGACTACCCGCACTCCGACTCCACCTGGCCCACGTCGCCGGAGACGCTCATGAAGTCACTCGACGGAGTGCCTGACTCGGAGATCGACCAGATCACCCACCTCAATGCCATGCGCTACTACCGGTTCGACCCGTTTGCGCACCGGCCGAAGGAGATGTGCACGGTGGGCGCGCTGCGCGCCGGGGCCGCGGGGGTGGACGTGACGTCGGGCCCGGCGGCCGCGAGTGTTCCCCGGAAGCTCGTGCGGGCGTCGGACCTGACCGGGCAGCCGGGCACGAACCGCTAGAGCCCCAGCTCCCGCTGGTCCGCCTGGCCCTCCTGGGCCACCTGGCCCGCCTGCTCCCGCTGGCCCGCCTGCCCCGGCTGGCCCGCCTGCTGCCCCTGGCCCGTCTCGCCCGTCTGCCCCGCCTGGCCCGTCTCCTCGGACACCCAGGCGAGGTAGTCCTCGTCGCCCGCCTCTATCGGGACGGCGACGATCTCGGGGACCTCGTAGCTGTGGGCCTCCCGGAGCACCCCGGTCAACCGGCCCATGAGCGGCGCTGTCGTCTTCAGCACGCACAGCCACTCAGTGGCCGATTGGACCTTCCCCTCCCACCAGTACGTCGAGGTGATCGGACCCGAGACCTGAGCGCACGCCGCCAGCCTCTGCTCCACGGCGATCCTCCCGAGCCGGCCGGCCTCGTCGGCGCTCGGGGCGGTGACGCTCACCTGGAAGTGCGCGGCCACTGGTAAATGCTCGGCCACTGGTAAGTGCTCGGCCACTGAGCGGGCAAGCTACCCTGCGCCCGGCAAAGCCCCGGTCGCGCGTCGGGACGACCGAGTAGCCACCGCCACGAGCTCACCACGACGAACTCGCCAATTCTCGTCAATTCTCGCCAAAAGTGGCCGGGCCGGGTCGTGGAAGGGCCTCGTGTTGGGTACGTGACCGGGATGGCCGGGCACTCGGAAGCCCGGAACGCGACCGGAAGGGGACAGCAATGCTGAGGAGACTCGCGTTTGCGACCGTGCTGGGCGGCGCGCTCGCCCTTGCGTCCTCCGGCGTCGCCCTGGCACACGGCGAGGGCGGCGGTGGTTGGGGTGGCGGCAGGCAGGGATCTGCGTCCGGGGCATGGCAGGGATCTGCGTCCGGGGGTTGGCAGGACCCCGCGCCCTCGAACACCGGCGCACGGGAACCTTCCGACCCGCAGCCCTTCCCGCTGCAGCGCAACGGCTCCTTTACCCCCTACCAGGGGACTCCCGTAGGGCCTGCGCCGGGGTCGGAGCCGCCTTCGCAGACCCGGCCGGCGACCACGAGCGCGTCCGCCAACGGTGCCCCGGTCGACTGTGCGAGCGCGGGAGCCTTGGAGAAGACGATCGAGGCCCGTGAGGCACGCCTCACCGCCCGGCTGGCGCGCCTCGAGGCGCTCCTTGTCAAGGCGAACTCGAACGCACCTCAGGCGAGGGCTGCCGCGATCCAGGCCCGGATCAACCGGCTGGAGAGCAAGAAGAGCGCACTGGCTTCCTACCTCGAGAGCCTCGAGTCCGCATGCGGGAGCGGCACGAGCAACTCTTGACAGGAGCGCGATCGCGAGGTGCCCGCTACTCCTGGCGCGGCATGTGCTGGGGAGAGGTCGGCATCGGGTTGTTGCCCCCGGCCACCTGGTAGTCCTCCACGGGCGTGCACTCCTGCTCGACCACGAGTGGCTTGTCGGAGGTCGTTGGCAGAGCCGGGATCGACATCTCCGCGTTGCCCATGTGGAGGGCAGAGGTGAGGTCACCGGTCACTGCGCGTCTCCACCCGGACAGGTTCGGTACCTCCACGCCGAAACGCGTCTCGAGGAAACGGAGCTGGGACGTGTGGTCGAAGGTCTGCGTGGCGACGATGCCACCTCTGCTGAACGGTGACACGACGAGCATCGGCACCCGCACACCGAGCCCGATCGGTCCGTCTATCCCTTCGGCATCCGCCGGCAGAGGGTGCTTGGTGACGTACTCCCCGGACGTGCCCCGGGGAGGCACGGGCGGCGGCACGTGGTCGAACCAGCCGTCGTTCTCGTCGTACATGATGAAGAGGACGGTCTTCGCCCACACCTCGGGGTTGGAGCTCAGCGCCCTTATGGCCATCGAGGTGAAGTACTCCCCCCACGATGCCGCCGACGGCGGGTGCTCGTCGTACCCGGTCTCCGAGATGATCCACGACACCGCAGGCAGCTCTCCGCTCTGCACGTCTGCCACGAACTCCTCGGGGTAGGTCGGGAGGAAGGCCTTCTGGTACAGGGGGGACGTCGGGCTCTTGTAGCTCTTGAAGTAGGGGAACACCGAGTCTCCCCAGGCGAACCCCGCAGCGCCGCTGTAGGCGGGCGAGGCCTCGGGTGAGGAGTACGCCTTCCACGAGATGCCGGCGTCCTCCAGCACTTCGGGCATCGTGGTCCAGACCACGCTCCACATAGCCCCGGGAGAGCTGTCGGTCACGAGGATCGGGCCCCCGTGATCGCCTGCGGGGTCGATGGTCGCCGACACCGACATCAGCCGGTTGGGGTGCGTGGGGCCCATCACCGAGCAGTGGTATGCGTCGCAGATCGTGAAGGCGTCAGCGAGCGCGTAGTAGTACGGAATGTCCGAGCGCGTGTAGTAGCCCATCGTGTGCAGTCCGGCGGCCGGTCCCTCGTACTCGGGGGAGGTGTGCACCTTCACGAACGAGTCCATTCGCCCGCCGTTCCAGCACTTGTGCTCGGCGCCCCAGGTGTGCGAGAGATCTTCCGTGCACTCCGACATCGACGTGGTCGTGTCCATGTGGTACGGCAGGACCACGCCGGTCGGTCGATCAGACTCGTTGGCCGGGTAAGGCTGCGCGAACGCTCCGTAGGAGTGTTCGGTGTGGTCGTCGAATCCCCGTACCCCGCGGTAGCTGCCGAAGTAGTGGTCGAAGGAACGGTTCTCCTGCATGAGAAACACGACGTGCTCGACGGCCCCGAGGTCCGAGCCGGCCGGCTTGGTGGAGGCGGCCTGGGCGACTAGGCGCAGTGGATAGGGCGCGCCCCCGCGGAGCACGGCGCCTGTGCCGAGGAGCGCGCCCGCCTGCAACAGCTTGCGCCGGGAGACTCGCGTCGCGTCGGGGCCGGCCACCTAGGCGACAACGTTGCCCGGGCTGTTACCCGGCGGCGCGCGGTGCTTTCCGGTGGACCCTCAGGTCTACGCGGCCCCCCTGGGTTAACGGGACGCGACGGTTGTGTGACCGGACGATGCCCTGCCCGTCAGCTACTTCGCTCGCACTCCTCGTCCTCGATGGCGTCGATCTCCGCGATGCGCGGCACGTGTCGGCCTCCCTCGAAGGCTGTCGCCAAGAACACGTCGAGCACGATGAGCGCCAGCTCCGGTGCGAGCATCCTCGCTCCCAGCGAGAGGACGTTGGCGTTGTTGTGCTGGCGGGCGAGGCGCGCGGTGGTCTCGTCGTGGCAGAGGGCGGCACGCACCCTGTGGACCTTGTTCGCCGAGATCGCCTCACCCTGGCCGCTGCCCCCGATGACGACTGCGAACTGAGCGTCGCCCTGCGCCACGGCCCTGGCGGCGGCTGCGCAGAAGGGGGGGTAGTCGACCGGCTCCTCGGAGTCGGTGCCGAAGTCCTCGACCTCGTGACCCGCAGCGAGTAGGTGCTCGGTCACCTTCTTCTTCAGCAGGAAGCCCGCGTGGTCCGACCCGAGGGCGATTCGCATCGCATCAGCCAAGCCTGCGCCTGCTGATCGTGCAAGGGGGCCCCCTGCCCCTCTTCTCGCTGCCCATGTTCTCACCGCCCCTTGCCGCGGCCCCTCACTCGGCGAAGGCATGACCGGTAACCTGTCGGGAGAGCCTGGGCCGGCCTCGTCGGTGGTGAGAGAGTCGGTGAGGGGCGGCCCACGACGCGCACGAGCCGGTCCGGTCGGAGCAGGCGAGCCCGGCTAGGCAGGCCATTCAGCCAGGCTGAGAGGGGAGGGCGACCATGCCCCACACGAGCGAGAGCCCCAGGTGGCGAGGGATCAACCACCTCGCCTTGGTCACCAACGATATGGACGCCACGGTGCGCTTCTACGTCGGCGTCCTCGGAGCGAGGCTGGTGGCGACGATCGGGACGCCGCATTTCCGGCACTACTTCTTCGAGTTCGGGCCTCAGAGCACCGTCGCCTTCTTCGAGTACGGCGATTACCACGTCGACGAGTTCGCCAAGCCGGCGGGAATTCCCGATCCACGCGCCATCCAGTTCGACCACTTGTCCTTCAACCTGGCGGACGAGGACGCGATGCTGAGCCTTCGTGACCGCTTGAAGGAGGCGGATTGCGAGGTGACCGACGTGGTCGACCACGGCTTCGTGCGGTCCATCTATTTCATGGATCCCAATGGCATCGCGCTCGAGGCCTCCTGGTGGGTGCTCGACGCGACAGGGCGCAGCGTCGACTTCTCGGACGGTCGGCTGTTCGCGGACTCCGACCCCGTGCCGGCGGTGAGGGAGCTCGAGGAGACCGGCGAGCTCAGCTCGGTCCCGCGCACGGCACTGGCTTGAAGCGGCCCCTTCGGTCCGCCGACACGGCTGCTGACCAGCTTGGCGAACTAGGCGAGCTCGGCACCCTCGACCAGCAGGTCGACGAAGCGAGCGACGAGTCCTTCCCCGCTAGCGACGCGCCGCAGTGGTGGTCGGGCAGCCGCACCGAGGACTCGCGGCCCAAGAGCTAGGACGTGCCCTGCCTGGTCAGAGGGCCGCG
The DNA here is from genome assembly GCA_035509915.1 of Acidimicrobiales bacterium. Lineage (GTDB taxonomy): Bacteria > Actinomycetota > Acidimicrobiia > Acidimicrobiales > UBA8190 > Bog-564. Next base: position 15,305 of record DATKIB010000079.1, read on the forward strand.
GCGAATATCGAGGCGTAGGCCAGGATGCCGGCCACGTAGGTGAGTGTCGAGGGGAGCATCCCGCTCTTCTCCACCGAGGTGAGGCCCTGGTAGTAACCGGCGATCGCCAGGCTCTGGTTCTGGCCTGTTTGCACCAGGAGGTAGTGGAGGTAGGCGGCCGCGATCGCGATGTTGCCCGCCGCGGAGTGCACGTCCAAGGCGCGGCCCGGGAGCAGGACGTTGTCGACGAAGTTCGCCGTCGAAGGCTCGATCTGACATACGCCGATCGCACCCGTAGACGACACGACGGTCGTCTGCCAGCCGGATTCCCACCAGCACAGGGCCTCGAGCAGGCTCGCCGGTACCCGGTAGTTCGCGGCGGAATCGGTGAAGTCGCCTTCGAGCGCGAGCCTGCTGGGATGGGCGAGCAGCGCCGGGGGCAGCCCGGCCGTGCTCCCTGAGGCCGTTACCGAGTACGAGGCGAGGGCCATCGACTGGCCGGGCAGGCGAAGTTGGGAACCGGCGATGACGAGGTTCGCGTTCGTGATCCCGTTGGCAGCGGAAAGCGCAGCGACCGTCGTGTGGTAACGCGCGGCGATCGAGAAGAGAGTGTCGCCCGGCTCCACGGTGATCGTGGACGAGGAGCTGGTGCCTCCTTGGCCTCCGCCGGGGATCTGAAGGACCTTCCCGGCGAAGACGAGGTTCAGGTTCGTGATGTCGTTGGCCGCGGCGAGCGCGGCGACGGTTGTGTGGTAGCGGGCCGCTATCGAGAAGAGTGTGTCGCCGCGTCCGACCGTGATCGTGGAGGTCGGGGCGGTGCCTCCTTGGCCTGCGGCAGGGATCTGCAGGACCGTACCGGCGAAGACGAGGTTCGGGTTCGTGATGTCGTTGGCAGCGGTGAGCTGCGAGACGTTGATGCCGTAGGAGGCGGCGATCGAGGTCAACGTCTGACCTTGGGCGACTCGCACCGTGCCGGCGGACGCGGCGCCAGCCGTGAGCGCCGACTCGAAGATCCCTGCAGTCATCCCTGCGGTGATCCCTACGGTCATCGCTGCGCTGATGGCGGTCCACGACGAGGCCGCCGCCACCACATGTCTGGCCGCCGCCACGAGCGCATGCCTTCCCGGCGCCACGTGCCTGGCCGCCGCCACGTGCCTGGCCGCCGCCACGAGCACTCGCCTTCCCGCCGCCGCATGCCTTCCCGCCAACTCCGCAGGCCTTCCCGCCGCCGCATGCCTTCCCGGCGCCACGTGCCTGGCCGCCGCCACGACACGCCTCGTTCGCCTCAATTGCCACTTGTACAACACAAGACGCAACTGTTGCAGCGGCCCCTCCTGCCCGCAAGGGCCAGCTCGGGGCGCTGCCAACCCCTTCACAACATTCCAAGGCCACCCATATCCTGCGGGCGTCAGCGTTACACCCCCGTGTGATCCTGGTGCGATGAGGAGCTTCCCCCAGGCGGCGCTGCGCCAGGTTCGAGAGTTCTTGGAAGACGCAGAGCCCGAGCTCGTGACGACCGAGCGCGCGGCGCAGATCGTGGAGGGATTCTCCGAGCTCGAGCGCCTGGCATCTGGCGGAAAGCTCCTATTCGCAAAGCGCGCTGCGGACTCTTCTACCTGGGCGAGAGCCGGCTACCGATCGGCCGGTGCCTGGCTCGCGGAGACCTCGGGGTGCTCTGTTGGAGAGGCGATGGGCTCGCTCGAGACCTCGGCTCGGCTGGCCGAGCTCGATCTCACAGCCGGTGCGCTTCGCAGAGGCGAGCTGAGCGAATCCCAGACCAAAGAGATCGCCCACGCAGCAGAGCGAGATCCCTCCAAGCAGTCCGAGCTCATTGAGGCTGCAGCCACAGGGAGCTTCAAGTCACTGAAGGCCCGCGCGCGAAAGATCCGGCTCGTTGCCGCCTCGGCTATGGAAGAACAAGCCCGCTACCGGGCCATACATAGAGCGCGGTTCTGCCGGCACTTCTCTGATGAGGAAGGCGCCTTTCGACTCGAAGCCCGCCTAGCGCCGGACCAAGGAGCGCGCCTCGTCGCCGCCTTGGAGCAGAAGACCAACGCCGTCTTCGACGAGGCGAGGGCGAGCGGCACCCATGAGCCCTCCCAGGCCTACCGGGCAGACGCCTTGGTGGCCCTCATCACCCAAGCCCCGTCTGTGCCCAGCGGGGCCACCGGGCCGAGCGGCGCCATGGGGGCTACCGGATCCGCCAAGCCGAGCGGCGCTACCGGGGCCGCCGGGTCCGCCAAGCCCACAAGGCGCGGCATACGGGCCATCTGCGGAGAGGAGCGCACCGACACCGTCGTAGTGCGGGTCGATGCCTCGTCGCTTCGGCGGGGCTACGTGAAAGGCGAGGAGACCTGCGAGATAGCGGGCCTCGGCCCGGTGCCCGTCGCTACCGCGAGGAGGATCCTCGGGGACTGCTTCTTGAAGATCGTGATCAAAGACGCCCTCGACGTGGCGAGTGTCTGCCACATCGGGCGCACCATCCCCGCCCAGGTGAAAACCGCCCTGGAGGAGCGAGATCCGACCTGTGTGGTCTGTGACTGCGCCTACGGCCTAGAGGCACATCACTGGCAGGCCGACTACGCGCAGTGCAGGACCACGAGCCTCGAGGGCTTGGCGCGTCTTTGCAAGCACCACCACGACCTCGTCACCTACGACGGCTACAAGCTCTGCGGCGGGCCCGGCAAGTGGCAGCTCGTCGCCCCGCCGGCGCCGAAGATCTTGGACTCGAGCTAGAGGGCGCGCCGGAGAACTTGCTCCGGCCGGCGCCGAAGATCTTGGACTCGAGCTAGAGGGCGCGCCGGGCCGCGCTCTGTGCCCTCCGGCACGGCCCACACCGCCGCGTTGGCGCGTGTCGCCGTTTACCCAATCGGGCACCCGCCGCCGTCCAGTGTGCGCGCTAAGGCCCTATGCACTGGCCGCATCGCTGCGTTCCTAGGTGCCGACGCGGTCCGCATCGCAGAGCCAGCTGCGAACCAAGGAGGCGACTTCTTCGTCCTTGCGGCGAAGGCCGTGGTCGCCGCCCTCGATCCACATGTGGGTCACCGGGCCTTGGATCGCGGCGGTGGCAGCCTCTAGCTCCTCGCGAGTGCCGAACGCGTCCCGCGTGCCCGAGACGAACAGGCAGGGCACCTCGATGGCGTCAAAGTGTTCCGTCCGGCTGCGCTCGGGGCGGCCCGGCGGATGTAGCGGGTAGCTGACGAGCACCAGCGCCGCCGCCGGTTGCCCCTCGGCGACGGCGACCGAGCACATCCGCCCGCCCATCGAGCGCCCTCCGAGAGCGATCTGGTCTGTGGTGGTCCCGATCCGGCCGGCCAACGCCGTGGCCGCCTGCACGACGGTATCGACGAGCACCGCGGGCCGATCGGGGGCTCTGCGACCGGCCAGACGGTAGGGGAAGTCGACCCGCTCGACTTCGACGCCCTCCTTGGTGAGCGCTTCGTCGATGGCGACGAGCGCACTCTGGTCGCGTCCGGCGCTCGCTCCCGGAGTGAGCACCAATCCCTTCGGCATTGTCATCGAACGACGGGGCATCTAGTCGCGGGCCACCGAATGACGGGCCACCGAACGACGGGCCACCGAATGACGGGCCACCGAATGACGGGCCACCGATATGTGCTGAGCGGGCCGGGGCGGGGTGAGCTCACAGTCGAGTCGGGCAGCGGCGCGCAGGGCCAGGGCTAGATCGCCGCGCCGAAGATCCGCTCCACGCGCTGCATCAAGGCGATGGGAGAGAAGGGCTTGGTGAAGTACCCGTCGGCGCCGGCTGCCTCGGCCTCCTCGAGATCAGCGGTCTGAGCCTTGGCGGTGAGCATGACGATGGTGGTAGAGGCGGTGTCGGGATCCGACTTGAGCTTCCGGCAGATCTCGATGCCGGAGGTGTCGGGGAGCATCACATCCAGCAGCACCAAGCCGGGACGGTGGCGCTTCACCATTTCGATGGCCTGCTCACCCTCGGTGGCCTCGAGGATCTGGTAGTTGTCGCTCTCCAGGGTCATGCGCACCAGGGAGCGAACCCCGTCTTCGTCGTCGACGATCAACAGCTTCCGCATTCGTCTCCCTCCTGATGGCATTGCCCGCCGATCACGGCATTGCCTACTGATCCCCGGCCGTCTGCAGGCTAGCCACCGCCGGAGTAGAGCCCGGCTGGGCCAAGGGCAACGTAAATGTGAAGGTGCTTCCTCGCCCTGGCTCGCTCTGCATCCAGAGCTGTCCACCCTGTAGCTCGACGAGGTTCTTGGTGATGTAGAGCCCGAGGCCCGTGCCACCCACCTTTCGCACTTCAGGCCGGTTGGACCGCGAGAACTTCTCGAACACACTCGCCGATTCCTCTGCCGACATGCCGATCCCGTGGTCGATCACGTCGACGCGTGCATCGTCGCCGGCCACGCTCACGGTGACCTGGACCTCGGAGCCGGTGGGCGAGTACTTGACGGCGTTGGAGACGAGGTTGGTGAGCACTTGCACGACCTTGTCGCGGTCGGCCAGCACCATGCTCGGGGCAAGCTCGGTCGAGAAATGGTGGTCGTGGTCGACTGCAAAGGAGGAGACCACCTCGGAGACGATCTGGGCCATGTCTATCGTCTCCACCTCCGCGCTGAGGCGCCCCGATTCCATGCGCGACACAGACAGCAGGTCGTCGATCAGCCTGCCCAGCCGCTGGGAGGAGGCGTGGATCTGGGTCAGAGCTTCGTGTGACTGGACGGGATCGAGATTCGTGCGGGTGAGAAGCAGCTCGCAGAACCCTTGGATGAGGGTGAGAGGCGTGCGGAGCTCGTGCGAGACCGTCGAGACGAGCGAGGACTTGAGCTGGTCCACCTCGTGCTCACGTGACACGTCGCGAAACACGACCACCGCTCCGCTCGGTGTCGCGCTGTCCACGAACAACGCAGACGCCGTGAGCGCGACGGGCACCTTGCGCCCCTCTGCGTCCTGCAGGCTCAGTGCGAACCCATGGGAGGCGACCACGTGCCCCCTTCGGATGGCCTCGGCCGCTACCGACCGCTCCCAGGACACCGGCTCTCCGCTTTCGTCGAGGAGGACGAAGGCCTCCGACCACGATGTGGCCCCGCTTCGCCCCGTCAGCTGATCCAATGCGGGGTTCGTCCGCAGAACGCGGCCGTCGGCGCTCAACGTCGCGACGCCCTCTCCGACACTCGAGAAGATGGCGTCCACTTCGTCGCGCTGTTGGGCGAGCTGGCGCAGCAACGTCCAAAGCGCGATCGCTGCGGCGATCGCGAACACGAGGACGGCGGCTCCGATGCCGACGAGGCGCTCGGTGAGCGCAGCGACAGGGCCGTCGAGCACGGAGACGGGGTTCTCCACTACTACCGCCCAGCCGATTGACCCCACGGGAGCGTAAGCGGCCAATCGTCCCCCCTTGAAGCCCGGGACGGCAGCGGTGGCGGTACCGCTCTTGCCGCCGAGGGCCAGGGCGACGACCGAGGCGCGGGAGTACGAGACCATCGACTTTGCGGCGGGTCCCGTGATGGCGTGGCCGTCCTGGTCGACGATGACGAGGGCGCCCCCTCCTCTCAGGTTCGAACCGCCCACCGCCGCCGACAGCGAGGCGACCGGCACCGACGCCTGGACGACGCCGGCGATCGTGCCCGACGAGTCGCGTACGGGCGCACCGAGAGTCACAGCGAGCCCACCCGTGGGCGCCTCGAACGCGCCGGTCACGTAGCTGCGCCGGTTTCGCAGCACTCCCGCGAATGAGGCGCGGCGCGACCCCGACACCCCCTGCGTGGAGGGCCACGCCGGCGCCGCCGCAAGCACGTTGCCCGCCGCATCCAACAAAGAAATGCTCGAGAACTGCGGGTACAGCCTCAACAGCTCCACGACGATCTGATCCAGCGTCGGGGCTGGGGTGACGAGGCTTGTGGACCCGGGCTGGTTCGCGAGATTGTCCAGCAGCTGCAGCCGGCTCTGCACCGCGCTCGCCACCGTCTTGCTCGCCAGGCGAGCGGCCGTGAGCTCGCCGCCCAAGATCTGCGAGCGTTGGGAGTCCCGGGCCGCGAGCACCTGCCACGCGCCGAGCACTGCGACGAGGCCCACCAAGCCGCCGAGTGCTCCGAGGACCACTCGCAGGGCCATCCTGCGTCGCACGAGTCCCGAGCGGGCCGCGTGCGCTCCGTTCACCAGCCCGTGAAGATCCGGGAGCGGACCTCTTCGAGGTCTTCGATGGGGATCGACATGAACGCCTCGACGGCGTCGGGCCAGAACTGGGTGCCCGATCCTGCGACGATCTCGGCCCTGGCGATCTCGATCGGCATCGCCTTACGGTACGGCCTCGACGTGGTCATGGCGTCGAACGCGTCGGCCACCGGGAAGATCCGAGCCCCCAGAGGTATCTCGTCTCCCTTGAGGCCCTGAGGGAAGCCATTGCCGTCCCACCGCTCGTGGTGGCAGTAGACAATCTCGCTCGCGGCCGCAAGGAAGGGTATGCGCTCGAGAATCGTGCGCCCCGATCCCGGGTGCGCCCGGATCTGCATCCACTCCTCCTCGGTGAGCGTGCCTTCCTTGGTGAGCGTGGCGTCGGGGACAGCGAGCTTGCCCACATCGTGGAGCAAGAATCCGTACTCGAACTGCGGGTCGTCGCGGTGCTCAGGGGCGGCGATGGCCGTGAGTGCCATGCCGTAGCGGCTCACTCGGAAGAGGTGGCCGCCGGTGTACGCGTCTTTGGCCTCGACCGCTATTGCGAGCCCGCGTACGGTCGCCTCATAGGTCTCCTCGAGCTCCACGAGGGTCCTGCCAAGCTCGTCCGAGCGTGCCCGCTCGGAGACGTAAACCGAACGCAGGTCGACTGCGTACGCCTCGAGCTGGCTCTTCACCGCCTCGGCCTCTGCCAAGCGGTGCTCCAAGGTGAAGTGGATTCGGGCCCGGTCGGCGGCCACGGCGATGCCCAACGTCGAACCCAGCCTGGCCAGGTCCTGTTCGACCTGGCCTTCACCGCGGGCGGCCAGCAGGACAGCGGCAACGTCGCCCTGTAGATGACACGGCACGACGAGGAATTGCTCGGAGCCGTTCAAGCGCCTGCGACCACCCGACAGCAGCGGCCGCCCTGCCTCGACCCCGACCCTCGCCGCCCGCTCTGCATCTGTGAGGTCCTCCTCGTCGGTCAGCCCCGAGGACGCGAGCAAGGTCAACTGCCGAGGCCCCTCGACGCCGTAGAGTGCGCCGGCCTGGCTGTGGAGCCTCGCGAGACCGTCTTCGAGCAACTCCTGGCAGGGCGCGCGCACGGAGTCGAGGCGCCGTGCGAGCGCCTCGGTCTCTGGCGCAGGTGCTGTGGCCGCGTTCATCTCCGGAGAGCCTTGCGGCTCGAACCCTTCCGCAGGCTCGAACCCGGACAGGCCCGGGGCATCGCCGCTGGTCGGCGACCCGTGACGAGGTGGATTCCCCACGTAAGGGCAACGGCCGACCCGGAGGAGCCTTGCGACGGCCGGCCGTGCGAGGATCGTCCTCGATGCCCGGCATCGCTCACCAGGCGGCCGGCGCGGAGGCTCGCCAGGAAAAGATG